>JAIPJX010000126.1 GCA_021733945.1 Verrucomicrobiota bacterium
CCTCACCGACTCCCTCACCGAACGACCTTCTTCGCGGAGTTGATTGAAGCAGGCAATCATCACCAGGCCGTTGAGCACCGCCACTCCGCTCAAGGCGATGAAACCGACGGCGGCGGTGATGCTGAAAGGCATTCCCCGCAGCCACAGTGCAAACACACCGCCCGTGACCGCCAGAGGGATGCCCGAGTAAACGAGCCCGGCCTGTCGCAGGGATCCGAACGCGAGAAAGATCAGAATGAAGATCAGCAGCAGAGCGGTTGGCACAACGATGGCCAGTCTGCCACGCGCCTGCTGCAGATTCTCGAACTGCCCGCCGAACTGCACAATGTAATTATCGGGAAACGTCACCTGCTCCTGGATTCGCCGATCCAACTCCCGGACATACCCTTCAATGTCGCGCGTATTCAAATTCACCATCAACGCCGCGCGCCGCAAACCGTCGTCATGTTGAATCGGCTCCACCGATGTGAGAGTCTTGAACTCCACCAGATTTCCAAGTGCTACGAGTCCCGTGGCACCCACCCGCACGGGCAGTTTCCTGATCTCCTCGTCATCGGCCCGGAGTTCCTCCGGCATCCGCACCACGATGTCGTTTCGTTTGTTGCCGTCGACCAGAGTGCCGACCACCTGCCCGGCAAGCGCGGCGGAGATGGTCTTGTTCACTTCGGCGGCCTGCAATCCATACCGCTGAAGCGCCGCACGGTTCGCCTCAATCTGCAGTTGCGGCGCGCGTCCTTCGGTTTCGAATTCCACCTGAGCCGTGCCCGGGGTTCCCTCGATCACCACCTTGAGTTGCGCGGCCAGTTGTTCGAGCACATCGTAGTCGTTCCCAAAAACCTTCACCGACAACTCCGCCTTGGTGCCTTCCAGCATTTCGTTGAACCTCATTTCGATCGGCTGTGCGGTGAGGATGTCGTAGTCCGGGTTGATTTGCTTGAGCAGCAGCGCGATTTGGGCGTTCAACTCATCCTTTGTCCGGGGTCTGCCCGGTGTCTTGGGCCATTCATCCAGCGGTTTGTAGAAAATATAGACATCACTTTCGTTCGGAGGCATCGGATCCGTGGCGATGTCGCTCGTTCCGATGCGGGTGAATATGCGGGTGAGCTCCGGAAAATCCGCGAGCAATCGCTTCGTCACTTCGATATCCGTGCGCAACGATTCCTCCATGCTCATGCCGACCGGTTTGTACAGCATGGACGTGATGGAGCCTTCATCGAGCTTGGGCACGAATTCCGCGCCCAGGTGCGTGAACAGCCAAAGGGATCCCGCAAACAGAGCGACTGACGCCACCACCGCGAGCGGACGCCATTTTATCGCAATTTCCAGCGTTGGGGCGTAGAGCGCCTTCAACCAGGCGATGACCCGGTTGTCGCCCTCCTGAACCTTCCCGGTCAAAAAGAACGAGCACAGCACCGGCATGAGCGTGAGGGCAAGGACCAGGGCGCCCCCCAGCGCGAGCATGACCGTGAGCGCCATCGGATGAAACATCTTCCCCTCAATACCCGTCAGCGCCAGGATCGGGATATAGACCACCGTGATGATGATCACCCCGAAGAACATCGGTGACCCAACCTGTTTACTGGCCGCAAGAACCGTCCTGACCCTTTCCGCCGGGTTGAGCGGGCGACCCAACTGATGCTGTCGCACGCCGAACTGCCGGACGATGTTCTCCACAATCACCACGGCACCATCGATGATGAGTCCAAAATCGATCGCTCCCAGGCTCATCAGGTTTCCGGAAATCCCGAAGCGAGCCATTCCCGTGAGTGCAAAAAGAAAGGACAATGGAATCGCGGTGGCCACGATGAGCGCCGCCCTCCAGTTTCCCAAACACGCCAGGAGCACTCCGACCACCAACACCGCACCCTCGAGGAGATTCGATTCCACCGTGTTGATCGTGCGATCAATCAATTCGGATCGATCGTACTGAATTTGTATTTCCACTCCGTCCGGAAGTTTCGTCTGGATCTCGGCCAGCCTCGCTTTGACGCGCCGGGCAACGTCACGGCTGTTTTGGCCCGCGAGCATCATGGTCGTTCCAAAAACGGTTTCGTGCCCGTTGATCGTGGCGGCACCGGTTCGGAATTTTGTTCCCGTTTTCACCTCCGCCACATCCTTCACCAGCAGGGCCTCGACGCCCGCCCCGAACTTGAGCGGCAGATTGCCGATGTCCTCGACACTGGCCACGCGGCTGATGGCGCGAATCGTGAGCTGCTGCCCTCCGCGGCTGACGATCCCGCCGCCGGCATTTGCAACATTCTGGGCCACAAGATCGGCCAGTTCACTGAAGGTCATGCCGACGTCGGCCAGGGCTTCGGGTCTGGGCTGAATGACGTATTGTTTTTCGTATCCACCGCTTTCATTGATGTCCGCGACTCCGGGAACGGTGCGAAGCAGGGGTTTGATGATGTACTCCTGAATCTCACTCAGGGCGATGAGCTGATCCAGTTCGGTCTCCGGCTTTGCTTTCGCGTCGGCACGATACTGGATGTTGTAATAAAGAATCTCACCAAGCCCGGTGCTGATGGGTGCCAGTTTCGGGAGCGTGCCATCCGGGAGTTGTTCGAGCGCGCCCTGCAACCGCTCGGCCACAAGCTGGCGCGCACGGTAAATGTCCGTTCCATCCTTGAACTGGAGCGTTACCTGAGACAGACCGAATTTCGTGATGGAGCGCATTTCCTCCACCCCGGGCAATCCCGCAAGTTCACGTTCAAGCGGAAGGGTGACCAACTTCTCGGATTCCTCCGCTGCAAGGGCGGAGACTTCCGTGTTCACCTGCACCTGAACCCCGGTGATGTCCGGCACCGCATCAATCGGCAGATGCAATGCCGCCCAGAGACCGGTGCCAAACAGCACAGCCGCACCGAGCAAAACCACCGCCCGTTGCCGGAGCGAAAACTCGAGAATACGATCAATCATGATGTCAGGGAGTCGACGCTGTTTTCGGCGTCTCCGTATGGACCATGTGGAGTTGCAAGCCGGTGAGCACCTCGATTTGTTGTCCCGCTTCGAGCGCTTCATACCGGGTGTCGAGAAGCGCTTCGACAGCTTCGAGGTATTGTTTTTGAAGTTCGACGTAGGTGGCGACCGGAACCGCACCGAGCCGGTAATGGCGATCTGCCAGTGCCGCCGCCTCTCGAAACTCATCCACGGACTCAGGCCTCCAGTTTCCCATCTCGGAGAGTTTCGTCTGATAGGTCAATGCCTGCTGAACAATCTGACGTTCCACGGTGCGCTGGGCTATAAACATCGAAACCTCCGCCTGCTGCCGCCTGGCCTCGGCCGTTTCCATACCTCCCTTGTTCCGGTTCCAGAGCGGCAGTGGAAACGAAACGCCAATTCCGATTTGCTGTTCCCTGCCGCCCCCGCCCTCGTTGGAAAAATAGGGACCCACCGTGACGGACGGGAAACCGTTCTTTTTCGCCAGGGAAACCCTGAAGCCCTGCTGTTCCAGTTCGACCTGTCTCATTCGCAGCTCGAAATTATTCGTCCGCGCGGCCGACAACAGGGCATCCGTGTCCGGCACCGGGGCGAACGTCAACCCAACCCATTCCACTTTCATCGGCTCGCTCCAGGGTCGGCCGCGCAGTTGGTTCAATTCAAGCAGCGCCGCCTGCAGGGCCAGTCGAGCCTCGGTCGCTTTGCGGCGCATGGTCAATTCGGTGGCCTCGATGATGCGGGTTTCCAATCGGGGCGTGAGTCCCGCAGGATCGCGCTGCACCAGCACCTCGCGCAATTCCTGAAACCGGCCCGCAACTTCCATCGCCGCCGTCTCTTTCTCCTGGGCACCCAACACTCTGTAGACCACGGAACGGGCGCGAGCCTCAAGCGCGGCACGAAACTGCTCAAGCCCAAGCTCGGCCAGTGCGAGGTCCCGATTCGCAATCGCTTTTCGCAGGGCAATCCGTCCAGGCCATTCAAAGGTCTGCTGCGCACTCACGGACCATGCGACTCCTTCTGCGGACAGCCCCCCCGCCGTGACACTCCGGCGTCCACCCATCACGGAAAGCGAGGGATTCGCTCGTGTACCTGCCGTGCGGTGCCCGCCTTGTGCGGCGCGGATCTCCGCGCGGTAGAAACCGAGTTCCGGGTTCCCCGTCAAGACATCCGCCACAAGCGTCTCCAAAGCGGCAGAGCCCGGGACTCCCGACTGCGCCGCTTGAGCCAGGGGGAACCCGACGCTCAACCCGAACCACAACCCGGCAACCAACCAGCCCGGGACAAAAATCGATTTTCGCTTCATAAAGACAAGATGTGTATCGGAATGTAATTGACGCGGAAACAGGAGCAGCAAAACCACGTCGACGCAACACGACGGGATCCCCGGCATCGTTTGCGGAAAAGCATTCCGCAAACGATGCCGGTTGAAGGATCACTATTCAAGTCATCAATCCCAACAATCGGAGGTGCCCGGTTGAATGCAGAGCTGTTTTGCAGAAACGTCCCGGCAGCCCTGTCCGTGCAGTCCAAGACGCTTTACGTTCGCCGGATCCGAACCCTCGGGAACTCCTTTTTGCGGATCCGCATGGTATGACTCGAGGGCAATGAACCAGGCAAACCGTCCCAACGCAGCGGCCAGACTGATGCAATCGATCGGCCCGGCCCTGATTGTTGCCTGCGTCGTCCTCGGCCCGGGCAGCATCGTATCCAACTCCAGGGTCGGCTGGCAGTTTGGATACGACATGCTCTGGGTGGTCCTTGGAGCCACGGCGCTGATGATCGGACTCACGCCGTTGTCCGCGCGACTGGGAGTGCTCCTGGAGCACGGGTTGTGCGAAGAACTCTCGCGTCAGGCGGGGCGTTTCTGGGGCGTCACCGCGGGGGTGTGCATGCTTCTGGTCTGCGCCTCATTTCAATTCGGAAACAATCTGGGAGTGCTCTACGCGATCGAACCGTTCCTGGATGGAACCCGACTGGAAGGATCCGCTGCGTTCCCGGTGGCAACCCTGATTATTCTGAACGGTGTCACCATCCTGGCACTTCACGGCCTGCCAAAACTTTATCAACCGGTGGAACGACTGATGAAGCTGCTGGTCGGACTGATGCTCGCCGGATTTGCCGTGAACATGGTTCTCGCAAAACCAGCGATCCTTGTGGTGCTGGCCGGATTTATTCCCAGCCTGCCCGCCCAGGCCGGCGAAACGCTGCTTCCCATGGCGGTCAGGAGCCCGTCCGGAGGCACAGCGACACCGATCATCTCTGGCCCGTGCAGGCGCTGATCGGCACGACCTTCTCCGTGGCCGGCGCGTTTTATCAAGCCTATCTGGTTCGGCAGAAAGGCTGGACCCGGGAGCATTTGAAGGAGGGGCTCCGGGACACAGTCCTGGGCATCAGCGCACTCGGACTCATGTCCAGCTTCCGTGAGCACCGTCGCCCCGCTCCGCGGAACATCCAAGGGCGCACCCGCCTTGGACTAAAGCCGAAGAGCCGAATCAGGTGCCAGCTTTGCGTTGGCCACCATCGAATCACCCGTCTGAGCCAGAATGTTCGCCGTGGTCCTGGACACCGTTTCCCGCGTGGCGGAGGTATCAGGCTCCCTGGCGCTCACCGCATTGAGGTTCTCGGCGAGAATGTTCAGCTGATGGTTTGAAAGACTCAGCCTCTGGAGATTTGCTCCAACCCGCGCCCGCATGCTCGCCAAAGCCTGGATGGCGGTCTTCAGATTGTTCAGCGCCTCGAAGGCTGCGGTCCGACTCGACACCGAAGTCCCGCTGTAGGCATTGAGCACTCCCTCAGCCGTGGGGCCGGAAAGGTTGATCCCGGCAATCGGCACCCCGGGGGTGTCGTCCTGAAACCGCAGGGCCAGGCCCTGGGCTCCGAAGAGATCCACCCCGTTGAAAGTCTTGCTCGTGATGTCGCTGATGTAGTCCTGGAGCCGGCAAAACTCGGTTGAATACTTCGAAAGATCAACGCTGCCGTGCCCGAGGGTCTGCGCATCGACGGAGATTTCACTCAGGCGCTCCAACGCCGACTGCACATCCACGAGAAACTGATCCTGGGTGCGGCTGTACGAAAGAGCGTTCTCGATGTGAGCACTCGCCTCCTTGGCACGCGCAATTTCCGCCTGGAACGGCTTCGGGCCCGAGGCCGCACCCGCGGCCGACCGGGCTGTCGTGGAGACGGAGGTCAGCCGGGCCAGCGACTTGTTCAGATTCTCCCGGGCACGGCCCAGAAGCCCAGTGTCTTTGGACACTTCCGTTTTGGCATTAATCACCATCATAAAATGACTCCATTTCCCTGGTAGCGCCGACAGCGCGGCAAATCTATCAACCAGCTCATCGATCGGAGCGTTCGCAGGCACCGATCCAACACGAACCCACCGCCTCGCAGCTTGAGCGGAATTCAAATCCTGCTTCCACCTGTCCATACAATCGGAGGTCGCGGAGAAAACTTTAGTTTTTTTCACCAACCTTCGCGCTGTCCAATGGAATCGCCCGTTAAAACTCTTCAGCAACCCGCTTGCTGCAGTCCGGGCAGATGCCGGTCGTGACCTTGATGTCGGAATTCATTTCAAAATAGGTCTCCAGGTTGATCCAGTAGTTTTTGTCGTCCCGAACCTTCTTGCACCAACCACAGATCGGCAGCAATTCCCGCAACTGTTTCACCTGCCTCAGGGCCTCCTCAAGATCCGACACCCGTCGATTCAATCTGTCCTGAAGTTCCAGAACCCTCAACCCAACCCGCACCCGGGCCAGCAGTTCCCGGTCGTTGAACGGTTTGGTGAGGTAATCACTCGCCCCGGCGTCCAACCCCTCCGCAACTTCCGTCTCCCCCAGACGCGCCGTCAAAAGGATCAAATAAGAACCGACCGTTTGCGGTTCCTCCCGGGCACGGCGGCACACTTCGGTTCCATCCATTCCCGGCATGCCCCAGTCCAGGATCGCAATCTTCGGTCCGTCCACCTGGCGCAACGCGTCCCAGGCAGCCAGTCCATCGCAGGTCTCGATCACTTCATACCCGGATTCATTCAACGTCCCGTTGAGCACGATCCGCAAAACCGGATCATCATCAGCAATCAGAATCTTCATACGCTCGTCCCTTCAACACTCCGGCACCGGCCCCCCATCCCGGCCACGCGGCATCTCCCGATCTCCAAGTTCAGCATTTGGTGTCCAGTTCCTTTCTCAGAATCTCCAACTGCCTGACCAACTCGTCCATCGCCGCTTTCACCCGGTCCCGATCGGTTGTGGGGGCCAACTTCTCCAACCGGCGTGCCGCCTCGGAAGCTGCATTTGCCTTGAGGGAGGACAACGACCCCTTCAGCTTGTGGGCTCGCGCCCGGAGAGCGCCATGGTCCCCGGAGGCAAACGCTTCGGCAAGGCCGCCAAGAGCGCCGGGCAACTGCTCGAGCAACATGGTGGTCAATTCCTTAACAAACTCGCTGTTGCCCGCCAGGCTGTTCAGGAGAAACTCGCGATCAAACACACGTTCGCGGATCGGCTCCGCCGCGAGGTCGGGGTTCGACTCGATGACACGAATGGCAGGGTTCTCCACCAGATCAATCAGCGCCTGGGGTTCAAACGGTTTGCATAAATACTGGTCCATCCCCGCGTCGAGGCAACGTTCCCGGTCTCCGCGCATCGCATTGGCGGTCAACGCAGCGATCGGGGTGCGTCGCCCCGTCAGCCGTTCCTTCTCCCGCAGAAGCCTCGCCGCAGTCAATCCATCCATCTCGGGCATCTGCACATCCATCAGGATGATGTCGAACGGCTGCGCCGCGCATTGATCGAGGACTTCCCGACCTGTTTTTGCGAACTCCACGGTGTGCCCTCGGGACACCAGCAGATGCGCGGCATACCGCCGTCCGATCGGATCATCCTCGGCCAGCAGGACATGCCTCACCAGGCTCGCCTTTTCAACCACATCGAGCTTACGCGCAGCCCCGGCTTCCGGGTTTCTCCGGATCCGGAGCACCTGCAAAACCGCCTCCAGCAGTTCATTTTCGAAAACAGGCTTGCTCACATGAACCCGGGCGGCACCCCTGCCTTTCACCGGGTGCGCCGCGATTCCAGCCGAAGTCAGGTAGACGACCGGGGGCGCCGACGCGCCACTGCGTTTCAGGCATGCTTCAACCTTCCGCGCTCCTTCCAGATCGGCTTGGGCACCGATCACGATCACGCAAAAACTGCGCCATGTTTCACCAGCGCCGGCAATGGCATCGAGCGCCTGGTCGCCGTTTGCCACCAGGGTGGGCAACATGCGCCATCGCGAGAGCATCTCTCCCATGGAGTGTCGGACCGCCGCCGAACCGTCGATCACCAGAACCGCTCGTCCCTCGAGCAGTCGTGCTTCCGCACCGGTCAACGGGGGGTGGGTGTCACTCCCGACGGGCAAATCGACCTCGAGGTGAAACCGGGCTCCCTTCTCCGGATCACTCTCAGCCCAGGTCTTTCCACCCATCAACGCCACCAGCCTGCTGCAGATCGCCAGCCCAGGTCCCATGCTTCCAAACTTCCAGGTCAGGGGTGCCTGGGTTTGCCCGAGCGATTCGACAACCTCCGACCGAAGACTCTGATCGATCTCCTGCCCGGTGACCTCAACGACAAAACAAATGCGCACCCCCGTTTTTTCGGTCGACTGCTCCGCCGAGGCGCGAACGAGCAATTCACCATTGGACGTGATTTTGCAGGCACCCCTCAAAAACGCGACCAGCACCTGGCGCAGCCGCGGTGCATCCCCGACCAGACGATCGGGAACCCCGTTGTCGACATCGACAACCAACTGGAGCCCCTTTTCTTCGGCATCCTTCGCCTCCGATTTCGAAGTCTCGCGCAGCATCTCGCGAAGACTGAACTCGACCCTTTGCAGGGTCAGCTTGCCCATGTCCGCCCGCGCCAAGTCCAGGACCTCCTCCACACTGCCGGCCAACCACCGGGCCGAACCCTGCAGGCTCTCGAGAAACTCGGACTGCTGCGGAGAAAGGTTTGTTCCCGCCAGCAACTGCGCCATCCCCAGGATTCCGTTCAGCGGCGTGCGCGTCACATGACTCCAGGCAGCCAGGAATTCATCCTTGATGCGGTTCGCGTTCCTGGCCGTCTCTCTGGCAGCCCTCAATTCAACCTCCAACCGCTGGGTGACACTGTCGTCCCGCAGCACATCCAGAAAAACCGATCGCCCCGCAACCTGTTTCAGCATCGAACAGACGGACAGTGTCACAGGCTCCCCCGCCGATGTCAGATAGAGGCGCGTCAGTCGCCTGAGGGCGCCCCCGTCGGCGGCCATCTCCCGGGCGAGGGTCCACATCGCCACATGCTCCGTCCGGGGTGTGAGAAGCAGGAGGGATCGCCCCACCAACTGCTGGCGGGAAAGGCCGAAAAGCGCCTCCGCCGGAGCATTCACATCCAGAATCAAAAGCGTTTCCTGATCACTGATCACAATCCCATCCCCGACTGCTTCGAACACCCCCCGGAAGCGCGCTTCCGCCTCCGGGACCTCCTGCCCGGGCTCGGGCAGGATCGACCCCTCGGCCGGGATCAACCGGACAATCTCGTTGTAAAACGCCTCAAACGACTGCCCATCCACCAGGCATCGCATGGAGTCCGAATTTTCCGGTTCGGGGGGACCTCCCACCCAAAGCACGGCTGTGTCATGCAGATCGCGGCATCGGGCACAAAACGCGGCCGCGCCATCCTGAGTCGCGGAGCAATCAAGAATGACGAGGTCAAACCGCCGTTCGGCCAGGAGCCGTCCAGCTTCCGGAACGGATCCGACCCGTTGCACGCGGTTCCAAAACCCCATCAGTTCCAGTTCAGCCTGCAGGAGCTCCCCCCGATCCGGGGACTCAGCCACCAGTAGAATTGGGGGCGAAGGCTCTCGGTTCATGGGAAACATTCCAGCACGGCTCCGAAGCTCCTATTTCTGCTCGAACTCAGCAAGACGCCGGTAAAAAGTCGCCCTGCTCCAACCCAAAATCTTGGCCGCCCGGGATCGATTGCCACGGGTCTGCTCCAGGGCACGCTCCATTTCCGCCCGTTCATCGCGCACCGGGCCGGATCGATCGCCTGCCCCAATGTCGGATCCCTCCGTGATCTCCGGAGGCAGGTCGGAACATTCGATCCGCCCGGTACGGCACCGAATGACGGCAAACTCGATTGCATTGCGCAGTTCACGGATGTTTCCAGGCCAGGAGTAGGCCATCAGCAGGCCGCACGCTTCATCCGCCACGGTCGAGATTGATTTACCGATGGTGGACCGCATCTGCACCAGAAACCGGTCGATCAGCATCGGGATATCCTCACGCCGCTCCCGAAGGGTGGGCAGGCAGATCCTGGCCACGCGCAACCGATACAGCAGATCTTTCCGAAACGTGCCCTCCTCCGCCATCGCCACCAGATCCCGATTGGTGGCGCTGATGATCCGGACATTGACCTTTCGGGTCGTCGCCTCGCCCACCCGGCTGATTTCCCGATTTTCCAAAACCCGCAACAGGTTGCTCTGGATGTTGAGCGGAATTTCGCCGATTTCATCCAGGAACACGGTCCCCTCCTCGGCGGCCTCGAAGACCCCCTTGTGATCGCTGATCGCTCCGGTAAACGCCCCTTTCTTGTGGCCGAAAAGCTGACTTGCCACAAGCGACTCCGTCAGTCCCGCACAATTCAACGCAATGAACGGGCGTTTGCTGCGGGCGCTCGAGAAATGAACGGCGCGTGCCACCAACTCCTTTCCGGTCCCGGTCTCACCGTCGATCAACACCGTGGTTTCCAGCGGGGAAAGATCCTGGATCAGCTGATAGATGCTTCGGATTCTTGCGCTTTTCCCAACAATATCGTGAAAGGAGGCTTTCTCATCCAATTGCCGGCGCAGTTCGTTCAACTGGGAGACATCGTACAGGAAGAAAATCTTTCGCTTATGGTTCCGGGGGTCATCCCCCACTTCCACCTCCACCTGGAACGATTTTTTGCTGCCCTCCGGAGAAACGACCAGGATCTTGGATCGGCGGTCCGGGGGTTTGACAGCCATGCCCTCAACCAGCTGAACCTGCTCGCTCAGGAACGGGAAACCCGCCTGCCAGGGCTTCTGGAGCATGTCCTCCTCCCTCACGCCGAGCATCTCCTCGGCCGTCTTGCTGAAAAAGGTCACCTGATCGGCTTCGTTCACCAGGGCGGTTCCAATCCTGAACTCGTTCAGAATGGAAAGCAGGTCGGCTCGGTTCTGCTCAAGCAACTGAAACGTCCGGGCCAGTTCGTGTTCGGCCTCCCGTCGCCGCAACAGATTCTCCACCTGCAACCGTCCAATCCTCAAGCGAATCCGCAGCAACTTCAGATCCACGGGCTTGGCGATGTAATCATCCACCCCGGCTTCCAGCACCGTGTCCAGATCCTCCGAGTCGTCTCGGGAGGTGATCATCAACACAAAACAACTCGACCCGTTCGGAGACTGGCGAATGCGCCGACACAACTCCAGTCCGGAAATGCCCGGCAACATCCAATCCAGAATCACCAGGGGAACCGACTCTCGATCGAACGTTTCCCAGGCCGCCTCGGCCGTCTCAAACGCGAGCGTCTCAAACCCTTCGGTTTCCAATACCTTCCCAAGCATTCGCCTTGTGATGGCATCGTCTTCAACTAACAGCACTTTCATTCCCACTTAGTCTCGCAATCGTTTCGGGCCGGAGGATCGATCATGAATTCCCATCACGCGCACGGCCACCCCTGGCCCTTGCTTCTCAGGTTTCCCCTGCATCCTTGCCGATTCCCAATGGAAACGCCACTGAAACATTGCGGCATTCGCCGGGCAGCCAGCCCGTTGCCCCCTACTCGTCGGAATCGGGGCGTTCGGAAAGTTTTCGCACCATGTCGCGAAGCTCCCTGCCGCCCTTGGATCCCACCATGACCAGCAGGATGGCGTACCACGCGACGGAGGCGAAGACGATCACCGTCCAGAATAGAACGAAGAAACTGTTCACGAGACTCCTTTCGGCGTGGGTTTGGGCGTGGGAGCCGGTGTCACCAGGGATCCAACAATCATTCCAAGAAACGCCAGGCCGAACGAGGACGCTCCGGCAACCTGCGGAGCGATCTGATGCGCCTCGTCGACCCTGCCGTTGACAATGAGGAATGTCAGAGGGCCGATGGCACCCAGAACCAAGGCGGCGAAAGCGCCGTACCGGTTGGCTCTGGGCCAGTACAGAGCCGACACCAGGAGCGTGAACACACTCGCCAGATAGATGTTGCCGGTCACCGCCAGGTAATCCCAGACATTGCCCTTGAGCTCGTAAAGCAATCCGTAAAACACCAGAAACACGCCGATGGCGCAGACCAGGCAACGGGTGAGCAGGAGCCGTGCGGGGCCCGACATCGGTCGCCGCACGCACGGCATGATCAGGTCGTTGTAAATCACGGTCGCCCAAGTCAGCAGATATCCGCTGTCCGTTGACATCTCGGCAGCCAACATTCCGGCTATGACCAAACCGATCACTCCCACCGGCAGGATCGTGGCCAGGTACGCAGGCATGGCCGTCCGACTGTCCAATCCTTCGGGCAGCCCCCCGTGGCCGCTGAAATAAACGAATGCGGCGGCCCCGAAAAGCGCGGGCAAGGCGAAGCGCCCGACAAAGTAGAAAGCCGACCGCCGGTACATTCTTTTGGCCGTCTCCTCGTCCCGCGCTGAAAGCACGCGGGACACCTGGGTCTGCCAGGTGGTCACCACGGCGATCTGAAACACCACCTGCCAGAGGATGTATCCCCAGCCAAGGCTGCTCGAATGAAAGGGGTTGAACGGGTGCGAACCAAGCCGGCCACCGCCGTCGGCGCGCGTGCCGTCCCAGCTGATCCAGAGCTGCTGCACCAGAGTGCTCCAGCCAATGTTGTAGATCACGAGAACCGACGTCAGCACGATGCCAAAACCGAGCACCAGGAACTGAAGGTAATCCGTAACCAGTACCGAGAGCATGCCCCCCAGCACGGTGTAAAGCAGCACCAGAGCCAGCAACCCGATCATGATCAGTTCAAGCGCATAGGGGGGCAGCCCGGTCACGTACACGAGAAATTCTCCCCCCACACGGAGGTAAACCCCCATGTTCAACACCCCTCCGAGCACGACAAACAGGCCGGCAAGCCAGCGCACCGGAGTGCCGAACCGATCTTCAAACAGTTCGGGAATGGTCATGACCCCGGAGCGCCGCAACGGACCGATGACAAAACCGGTCAGCCCCACACCGTACATCGCCAGGGCCATGATCACCCCGACGGTCGCACCCGCAAACCCCTTCTCGTAACCAAGCTGCGCGGTGTACATCACGGTCACCAACCCCAGCTCGGTGGCGGCCAGCGAGGCGATCCCGGTGTTGACGTTCATCTCGCGGCCCGCGACTGCGAAATCCGCCACGCCGCGTACATACCGACGCATCCAGATACCCGCAGCCATGCAGATGACCAGGTAGAATCCGATGATGCCCCAATCTAGAATGGAAAGGGTCATGCCAGGGTCATGGGTTTGGAGAATGGGTGGGCGGCACCATGAGTGACCGGGTGCTCAGAAGTTCTTGCCTAGAGCCAGGATGGAATCTTCTCTCCGTCCCAGACCTTCTGGATCGGCTGCCGTTGCCGAACCAGCTGGGACTGGCTGCCATTCACCAGAACCTCGGCGGCCAACGGCCTCGAGTTGTAGGTCGACCCCATCACCGATCCATAGGCCCCAGCGCTCAGGAGCGCCAGGTAATCGCCTTCGGCAACCTTCGGCAGCGGCCGGTTCTTGCAGAACGAATCTCCCGATTCACAGATCGGCCCAACCACATCCGAAGCGATCCGCTTGCCGGTCCGTTTGCGCAGCGGAACCACCTCGTGATACGAATCGTACATCGCGGGCCGGATCAGGTCGTTCATGGCGGCATCCACAATCACGAAGTTCTTCCTGCCCGTCTGTTTCACATACTCAACCCGGGTGGCCAGGATCCCGGAATTGCCGGCGATGAAACGGCCCGGTTCAATCAGGATCTTCAGGCCAAGCGGCTGAAGCAACGGAATGAGGGTGCGTGCGTATTTCTCTGGAGTGAGCAGTTTTCGGGCTGCGGGAGAATTCCACCATTCGGCGGTACCACTCGCGAGCGCCGGGTCATACACAATCCCCAGACCACCGCCGATGCTGAAGAATTCAAAGCCATGGCGTTTGGAGAGCAGATCCACCAACGGAGCCACCTTTCGGACGGCGGCCTCAAACGGCTTTACTTCGGTGAGCTGCGAACCAATGTGCATCTGCAGCCCCCGAAGATGAAGGTTCTTCAACCGCGAGGCCCGCCCGTAAATCCCTTCAATCTCCTCGAAAGCGACCCCAAACTTGTTCTCATACGTGCCCGTCGTGATCTTCGCGTGGGTATGCGCGTCAATGTTCGGATTGACACGCATCGCCACCGGCGCAATTCGTTTGAGTTTTGCGGCCACGCGGTTGATCCGGAGCAATTCCGGTTCGCTCTCGACATTAAACGCGTAAATGCCCCGTTTGAGGGCGAAGGCAATTTCATCCTCGGTCTTGCCGACCCCGGCAAACACACAGCGTTTGAGGTCCCCCCCGGCCGCGGCCACCCGCCGCAGCTCGCCTTCGCTCACCGTGTCGAATCCACTGCCCTCGTTGGCGAGGGTCCTGAGCACGGCCAGATTGGAGTTGGCCTTCACCGCGAAACAGATCAGATGATCCAGCGGCTTCAGCGCCTCGTCCAGTTTCCGGTAATGCCCGGCAAATGTCTCCTGAGAGTAAACGTAGAGCGGGGTGCCGTGTTGCTCCACCAGAGACTCGATGGAAACGCCCTCGCAATGAAGTTTTCCCCGAACGTATCGAAAGCTGTGCATGCGCCCTTTATGAATACCTTGTGCCCGGTTCGGTCCTCTACGGTTCCGCGATGATCTTCGCCCGCTGTTCGTGATATTCCACGGGGCTCAGCCGATCGGCTTTGTAGAGCTCAAGCAGATGACTCAGACGCTGCTCCTTTGACTGCGGTCCCGAGGGTTTAACATCCGCAGGCACGGAAGCCTGGGCGGGTTGTTGCTGGACGGCAGTGACGGACTGGCTTGCCTTGGGTTCCGCGGCCTTGGCAGGCTCCTGCCGAACGGCGGCACTGGGCGCACTGGCTTTGCTTGCGGCGGCCGAAGCGGCCCGTTGGGCGGCCAGAGCCTGGCGAACCGCGCGCAGGGCATCCGGATCGGCAGGCGCGGACGGAATGCCCACCACCGGAGACCCGGATTTGACGGGAACAGCCGGAGTTGCGGCTTTCACCGGAGCCGCAGGCTTTGCAGGGGCTGCGGGTTTCACCGGGGTCGCGGGCTTTGCAGGGGCTGCCGTTTTGGCTGGAGCCGCAGGTTTGGCCGGAGCGGCTGCGGTCTGGCTCTTCTGGCGCTCCCGGGCGATGGTTTCACGCACCGTCTTCAAAGCGGCCTGTTCAGCCTCCGTCAGGGGAGTGGAACGTAATGGCACGGGGGTCGTATGGGGCGTCGCCACGGAGTGAGATCGTTCCTCGGCAATCTTCTGGCGCAAAAGTTCCAGCGCCTTGTCCTGCTGTGAAGAATTGAGCGGCTGTCCGAAAGCACAAACCAAAGTCATGCCTGCGCAACATCCGGCGAGAAGTCTCTTGGAGATATTCATAACGGTTCTTTACTGAAAGTTTCCAACGGAAGCAACCGGTTTCGAAGGGGAAGTTCCCTCCCGCGTGAAGATTTGGGCCCATCGGGAGGGGATTGGATACAGCAGAATCGATCGCACAATCAGTCTTCGCACTTCAGTTCGATCGATCTTGATGGTCCGATCCGGATCCAGGCAGGGTTGAGATCTGAGTTTCGCAAGAGTACGCACCCCGATCAGGATGGGCCAGGCACAGGCCAGCCGAAGCCGGATGCAGCGATGAGGAATGGCGAGCGTGTAGTTCCACCCGGCCGCCAAATGTTCATGGGCCCGGTCCAGCCATGCGTCGTACACGGGACGAAACCGGTTTTCATTTTCTTTCCCGAGCAAATCGGACGGCGCCAGCCCCGCCCGGGTCAATTGATCGAGCGGAAAATAACACCGGCCCATTCGCAGATCCCGCGGAACATCCCGAAGGATGTTCACCAACTGCAGCCCTTTTCCGAACCGGACGCCATCCGCCAGGAACTCCGTGTCGTCGATCGAATCCGATGGAAACAGGCGGGCCCGGCAGAGGCGCGTCCAGAATTCTCCCACACACCCGGCGACCCGGTAGGTGTAATCGTCCAGCTCCCCGGCTGTTGCGAGCGGCACAATCTGGTTCGAAGATGCGTTGGCAAACCGCCGAAGATCAAGTTCCTGCCCCCCGGTGATGGTGTCCAGCACCCGCCGCACGAGTTCCTGATCAGCCGCGGCAAACGTTTCCAGCAGAGTCAGGATGTCCTCCAGCCGCGACAAAAGCCGGATCTCGCCCGCGGACGGCAACTGCGCCGGCCGGGGTGCCGTGGCATCTGCAGGGAAACCGGTCGCACGGGAATCAACCGCTGCGCCGGCTGCCACATACGGGGCCATCGGGGGCGCGGTGCGGGAGGGATCCTGAAACACCCCGCGCAGCTGTTGCAGGGTGAGGAGCCGCGCCTCAGGCGGCACAAATTCCGTGTCCGCGATCGTATCCGTGGCACGCGCCAAAAGGTAGGCGAGCCCAATCTGAGGTCGGACGGCGCGAGGCAGAATCCGAACCGTCAGAAAAAACGAACGCGAGACATCGCGCAGGAGGCGGATTACCTCGCGGTCTTGAGGATGCGTCGCCACCGGGCCAGTTGGTGTTTGACCTCCGCAGTGCCGGGAGCGCCCGTGATGCGCCGCAGCCCCATGGCACTCCGAAGGTTGAATATTTTCAGGGCATCCGGCTCGAATTTCGAATCGACACGTTGGAACTCCTCGATCGGAAGCTCGTTCAGCGGTTTCCCCAGGCGCTCGGACACTGAAACAAGCCGGCCGATGGCATGATGCGCACTCCGGAACGGGACTCCCTTGCGCACGAGGTAATCCACCAGATCGGTGGCCAGAAGCGCCGGATCCGCCGCCGCCGCAGCACAAACCTCTTCATTGACCGATATTTGCCCCAGCATTCCAGTCATCAACTGCACGGTGGATAGGACCGTGTCCGACGTATCGAAGAGGCGCTCCTTGTCCTCCTGAAGATCCCGGTTGTAAGTCATCGGCAAGCCCTTCAGCAGGGTCAGCAACGAAACCAGATTTCCGAACACGCGACCGGTCTTTCCACGGGTGAGTTCGGCTATGTCCGGATTCCGTTTCTGGGGCATCAGCGACGAACCGGTTGTGTAGGCATCCGATATGGAGATAAAACGAAATTCAGCGGTTGCCCACAGGATGATGTCCTCGGCAAGCCGTGACAGATGCACGGCGATCATGGCGCCGATGCTGCAGAATTCGACCGCAAAATCACGGTCACTCACGGCATCCATGGAATTCTGGGAGACCCGGGCCCTGCCTTTGGCATCGACGAAGCCCAGCATCTCGGCAACAAACTCCCGGTCCAGCGGCAGGGTCGATCCGGCGATCGCACCACTCCCCAGGGGGCAGACATTGGTTCTGTGAAAACAGTCTCCCAGGCGCTCCCGATCCCGGTCAAACATCTCGACATACGCCAGCAGGTGGTGCGCAAAATAGACAGGTTGCGCCCGTTGCAAGTGGGTGTAGCCCGGAATCACGACCCGGGGATTCGCCGCCCCGAGTGACACCAGAGCGGACTGCAGAGCCCGCAACTCATCGGCCAATTCAACCAGGCGCTCACGCACCCAGAGGCGCATGTCCAGGGCGACCTGATCGTTGCGGGAGCGGGCGGTGTGCAACTTGGCACCAGCCGGCACGCGCCGGGTCAGCTCCGCCTCGATGTTCATGTGCACATCTTCAAGCTCGGGCTTCCACCGAAATTTGCCGAGCTTGATCTCCTCACCGATGGCCTCCAGACCACGCACGATGGCCCGTTCTTCCGCGGTGGTGAGGAGCCCGATTCGGAGCAGCATCGCCGCATGAGCCATGGAACCCAGCAGGTCCTCACGCCAGAGCCGCCAGTCAAACGAAACGGACTCCGAAAAATCGGCAACCGCCCGGGAAGGCCCGGAGGAAAAACGCCCACTGCGCGAAACAGGGGCGCTGCCTTTCGTCTTTTTTACCCGCTTTTTCGAATTCGAAGCCACGTCATACCTTGTTCCCTCCCACGCAGAAAGTCACTCCCAAAGAAAGCACCCCGAACCTCGTTCCTCTTCCAAGTCTATTTTCCATTTACTTCGCCAACGACGGAGGAAACAAGAATCCTGAAGAAAAAAAAACAAAGCAGGTGGCGCACGCCATGCGACGAACGCCGCCTGCCCTTCCTGGGCCCACGCTGAGCCCGCTACCAATAAAATCGGCAGGTTGCCAACAATCTTTAGCGTGTTTTCAGCGCAGCAAGCCTCGATGGACGATCCGGGAAGAAACCCACCCCCCCCCCCCCC
>JAIPJX010000127.1 GCA_021733945.1 Verrucomicrobiota bacterium
CCGAGGTCCAGATCCCTGACCGCTCACCGGGACGGTTCGCGCGAATGGCAGTGCGGTTCGTGCCACCTTTTCAGATCTTCAACCGACGTGGTGCTTGGAGGTCAGATACTTTTTCCAAATAAGCCAATGGAAGCAACGGATCGAAGAATTCTGTCTTGCACCCCAGCCGGGAGATGGCCCGGCCTCTCCCGGTGCGGATCATTCCGGTTGATCGGGGGTGTTGATGATCTCCTTCGCCTCGGTCTCATGTTCGTCTGCGACCTGAACGCGCACCCCGCTGTCGGTCAGGAAATGATGAGGGGCGATGCCGGCCACCGATTCATCCGGGATGAACGCCGGAATGCCCGCTGCGTCGAGAACTCCTTTGATCTGTTGCGCCTGCATCAGGTCGTAGCAATTTGCAATTGTCTTCATATAGGTTCCGGGCTAGGGGAGACGAATGTTCATCGAAGCCATGACGGCGTGGGCGTTGTAGTTTCGGGCACCACCGGAAGTCGGTTCGTCGTATCGGAAATAGCCGTACTGCAGGTTGGCGGTGATCGGTCGGTCGAATCGCCGGGTCAGGCCGGTGATGACGCCGTGCCGGTCATACACGATGCCAAACGGCTGTGTCAGCCCGTGCGAACGCTGCCGGTAATCGGCGCGTGAAAACGAATGCGAACTGGTCCAGTCGGTGCGATCGGTCAAAGCGAGGTTCGCGGTTGAAAGGGCGCTCCAGATTTCCCCCTGATACGGCAGAATCGTGTCTCCGTTGTTGATCCCGGTCCGGAGCCGCGAATCGGTGAACGAGACGGTGGAGGTGAGCCGCAGTCTCCTCCAGGGTGTCAGTGAGGTGCCCAGGCTGTAGATGTGCGCGTCGTAGTTCCCAGCAAGCACGCTCCCCCCCGGGAGCACCTGATCCATCGGCAGGAACGTGACGGGATCAAACGCGATGGTGGTTGCCGGATCCGTGACCGAGGTGGTGTCGGTGGCGGTGAGCCGATATTTCAAGGTTGTCTTGAGTGCCGGCATCCAGTGGACCACCAGCTTGGTTTCCAATTCGTCGGTCTTCATGTCCCTGTTCCGGATGAAGGCCGAGTACCCGTTCCCAGGTTCGGTGGAACCGTCGCTGTCCAATGCGTGGTCGAAGTCGTTCTGTTTGAGACGGTGTTTGAAGGACGAGTGCAGGGATACTTTTGCCCAGGGGGAAACGCTCACACCGATCCGGTGATCCTTCAAATCGCTCGTTGCGTCGGTGTCCCTCAAGAAGTCCTGGGAATCGCCGAATCCGTCTTCGACGGATTGCTGCTCGAAGTGATCGATGCCCTCCTGCGCGTAACGGCTCTCCGCGAACAGGACCGTGAAGGGAATCCCGGTGTACCGGAGTCCGAACAATTCCTGGGTGGTGGATCGGTCCCGGCTTGAGCTGTAGATTTTTGGGCTCGCATCGGGAAATCCCGGCACGAAAGCCTGGCCGAATCCCTGGTCGCGTGTCCAGTCGCTCTGGACCCCTGCGGTGAACAACAGGCCCTGCCAGGGGCCCATCGAAGCGTTGCCGTTCACCACGTGCGATCGTCTGTCGATCGTGATCATTTCGGAGTTGTCTCCCGTAAACAGGAGCGTCGCCGGATCGCCGGGTTGCAGTCCGTAAAGATTGAAGGTGGCGTCGCCGACGAGTTTCGAATAGAGGTGACCAGCAGAGATCAAAAGCCAGTCCCGAACTTGTTTTTCAAGCCGGAGCGCGTTGGCACCCTGGAAATGATCCTGCCTTTCATTCACCTGCGTCAGGGTATCCGGGCCCCCTGTCACGGTTGCGAAATCCGTGTTGGTCCGGCGGGTCTTCAGATCGTAGAATTCTCCACGAAAATCGTCCTCGATCCGGATTCCGGACACCTGATGGTCGAGGTCGAACTTAACAAGGTGCACCGTCTCATCGACTGTTTTCGAGGCTGGATAAACGCCCGAGGAATTGCCATCTGCGTCCCCGACCTCGCCCCATTGGAGCATGGATTTGGCACCGTCGCGAAACTGGTATTCGTAACCAAGTGTCATTCGCGGCCACTGTGGCAGGGTCAGTCCCAGATCAACCCACGCGCGTCCGTTGTCCATGGAGAGATCCTGTCCCAGCGCGAAGGTCCCGAGTGGTTCGAAGAAACCGCCAGTGTTGTCGTAGTACCGTCGAAAATGCTCGAATCCGAACCGGACGAAACCGAAATCCTGTTTTTCGACCTGGAGCCGGAACCGGTAATTCTGGTCGTTCGCGGAGAATCGTCCATCGGCGGTCACGCGGGTGTCGTCCCGAAGCCATTGGTCGAGGCTGAATTCGTGGAAACCGCCGTTCCACCCCTCCCGGAGCCAGGTGTGTTCCCGGAACATGGCCTCGTTGCCGGACACGCTGATCCAGCCGATCGAAGGGCTCACCGAGAACGTGAGGGTTTGCTTTGCCGACCCGGTTTCCGGTGCCCAGGGGGCTCCCTGATCAATCCAGTCCCGGATGAGTGCGATTTGTTCGGAAGTCAGCGGGTCACCTTTGCCAACCGGAGGCATTTCCATGTCCTCGACCTGATGGCTGATATACTGAACCAGTGGACTCTTCGTGCTGTCACCGGGAATGACGGCGATCCCGGTGTCTCCGCCTTTGAGCAGGTGTTCCCGGCTGTCGAGCCGGAAGCGGCTTTTGGGGCGTTCCGGGCCGTGGCAGCGGAGGCATGAGTTTTCGAGGATGGGTTGGATGTCGCGGGCAAAGTCGATGGTCCCTCCCGAAGCCGATGGCGAACCCGGCGTTTCCGCTCCGAAAAGATTCGTCGACAATGCTGCCAATACCAGCGCCGAGCTCAAGGCCGACCGGACTGATTCGGGAAGGGCGGGAACGGTTGGCGGAAAGCCCGCCGCAGGAAGTCTGGCGGCCGGGGATGGGGCTTGGCGGCGCATGAGGGTCGGGAGGATCAATACTGCAGCTTCGGGTTAATATTCGAGCCGTGCACCGCGTTATGGCATCCGGCGGTCCAGCAGGTTTTACCCTGGATGAACGCGGAGTGATCGAGTTTGCCCACAAATACCTCGCCTGCGGGGAACTGGATCTGGGAATGGCATTTGAGACAAAGCGTGTTGTCGCGCTCGGGAAGCAGTTTGGCGTTGATCGACCCGTGCGGTTGGTGGCAGGTGACACAGCCTTCGCGCATGGCTTCGTGTTCAAACGCAAAGGGTCGCGCCTGTTCCCGGTGGCAGGTCGCGCACGATTCGTTCAGGCGCGCCATGGCAAGTCCGCCCGCGGGCTTGAGTGCGTCCCTTCCATGCGGGTCGTGGCATTGCACGCAACTCATCTGTCCCTCGATGACCGGATGATGATTCGGCAGGTGCATCTGCGCTTCCACGTCGATGTGGCACTGAAAACAGGTGGAGGCATCCCTGCCGGGATTGACGATGAATTTTCCACGGCCTCCGCCTGCCGCGACGTGTTTGCTTCCCGGACCGTGGCAGGATTCGCACCCCGTCGCACCGGCTCGGAGAGGGTCGTCTCTGTGAAACAGGCCGTGTGGGCTTGCCGGGAAGACCCGGGTGATGTCTGCGTGGCAATCGACGCATCCGGAGTTTCCCGTGAAACTGGCTCCTGCGATGGCTGGTGGCTCAATCGCCGTGCGCGTCAGGCTCGAACAGGAACTTGCCAGGAGACCTCCCAACGCCAGGAGTCCGAGAACCACCAAGCCGGGCACAGGCCACCTGATCATAAGCGGACAAACGGATTGAGCGCAGCAGTCTGCCAGGGGGGCAAAGCCATGGAATGATTAAGTTGTCTTTGTCCCTGGGTATTCATGGAGCTTGGAGGGTCTCAAAAATGCTGTTATTCGCAAGCGAATTGTGGGGGTATTCCAATTTTCCAATTCCAAGTCCTTGATCTGAGTTTCCTTGGTTTTCATATTTTGGGAATTGAGGCAAGATGGGACACCTATGAAATCGATGAGTGCCGCGGGGTGGGGCAAGTTCGCGTCTGCGTGTGCGATCGTCTGTTTTTTTTTCATGCCGAACGTCCGCTGGGCGTCCGCTGCCGGGACGCTGAGGTTGCCGCCGGTGGCCGATGTGTCGATGCATGAGATTGCGCCCACGGCGAACATGGGCGGTCACACCCATTTCGCCGCAGGCACCACCGAGGTCGGAAAACGAAGCCGGGGTCTCGTCCGGTTCGATCTTTCGGGACAACTTCCCGAGGGGGCCACGGTGCAGGCTGCTTCGGTGATTCTCACCGTGACCCGGACTCCTGCACTGGGGGGCGTCGGTTCGACGTTTGGGCTGCATCGGGTGTTTTCGCAATGGGGTGAGGGAACGAAGACCGGAAACCTGGGGTCGGCTGCGGAGGCAGGGGAACTCACCTGGAACGAACGCCTGAGTGGCGGTGAGGCGTGGACCTCGCCGGGGGGCGCTGCTCCGGGGGATTTTTTCGAGACTGCCAGTGGTTCTTTCTCCGTGGCGGGGAAGGGGGTTTACGTGGCGGGACCGTCGGCCGGTTTGCTGGAGGATGTTCGGTTTTGGCTCGGGAATCCGGATTCCAACTTTGGTTGGATGGTGATCAGTCAGTCGGAGGAGGTGTCTGGGACCGCGCGCGGTTTCGGGACCCGGGAAGAGGGGGCGACCGCGGCGGTGCTGCAGATTGAGTATGCCATGCCGGGAGACATTGTGCCTCCGGCCATTTCCGTGAACCCGGTCGGTCAGGTGGTCCCGGCGGGCGGAACCGTCGTCATGTCGGTTGTTGCCGAAGGCAGTCAACCGTTGAGTTATCAATGGCAGTTCGGGGGGGTGGACATTCCGGGGGGAACCGGGGATGTGTTGGCCTTGAACTTCGTTCAGTCCGGAAATGCGGGTGTATACAGGGTGATCGTGAGCAACCCTGCCGGGAGCGTGATTGCCGGGGAAGCGGTGGTGAGCGTCACGCCGCCCGAACCACCCCGGATCCTGGGTGTCGAATTCGCTGGGGGAAGGATCCTCATCCGGGTGGTGCGGGAGCCCGGCATTGGTTGGGTGATGGAATCCACCGATGCCGTTGGGTCCGGCGTCTGGTCTGCACTTGCAACCGTCGCCCCCGCAGCAGGCACGGAAATCGTGCAGATCGAGGATGGCTCGCCCGTCGATGGTCGGCGGTTTTACCGGATTCGGATTGTCGAATAAGAGCGTGTCTGAAAAGTAGGAGCCGACGTCAGAAGGTCCACTTCTTCACCTGCCAAACCGCGCGATTTGCCGTCAATGGGAGCCTCGTCACCTCGGCGCCTACGATGGAATTGGAGTTTTCAGACAGGCTCTAGCCGGGCTCCTGTACAAGGGAGGGGAAGGCTGTGTTCCTGGTCCCGTCACCCGCCGGTGGAGGCGCAGAGATCCCTTGCGGTCGGGGGCGTGGTTGATAGCATCTGGAAACCATGAACCAACCAGACGCGCGCGGAGGTGTAAATCGCCGACAGGTCCTGAAACAAATGCTGGGTGCCGCTGCGGTCGCTTCCGCTGCGGGATGTCGTTCGGTCCGTCAAGACTGTCTGGGTGTCGGACCAAATCCCGTTCAGCGCGAGAACGCCAGGGCGGGCACGACCGATTGGATGCTGGCCAAAACCGCGGTGGAGCCATCCACGAAATACCGGTGCCCGACCATTGAAGGATATTGCTCGCGGCAGAGCCTTGCTGCAGGGGAAACCATCCAGTTCCATGTGAGCTGCAATCCCGCATCGCCGTTTCGCATTGATCTTTATAGGCTTGGGTATTACGGCGGGAGTGGCGGACGGCACGTTGCATCGCTTGGACCGTTTCCAGGCGTGCCGCAGGCCGATCCGGAGGAGGGTGAAAAGCGGCTGCGCGACTGCGCCTGGGACGCCTGCACGGAGTTCACGATTCCCGGGGATTGGGTCAGCGGCGTTTATCTGGGGAAGCTGACCGCCGAACAGGGAGGATGGCAGAGTTACGTCATCTTCATTGTGCGCGACGCACGTCCGGTTGATTTTTTGTTTCAATGCAGCGACACCACCTGGCAGGCGTACAACCGGTGGCCCAGCCAGTTTTCGCTCTATGACAACGGGGAACATCAGTGGTGGTGGGGCGGGGATGTGCGCGTGTCCTTCAACCGGCCCTACGGCAAGTATTGCCAGATTTTCGATGCTCCGCTCAGCACGGGATCGGGTGAGTTCCTGCTCTGGGAATTCCCGGTGGCCTATTGGTTGGAAGCACAAGGCTACGATGTGAGTTATGCTTCGAACCTGGATCTCCACGAACGTCCGGGAAGGCTTGCGCAAGCCAAGGGGTTTCTCTCGGTGGGCCATGACGAATACTGGTCGATCGAGATGTTCCGGCATCTGCAGTCGGCGATTCAGAATGGACTCAACGTGGCGTTTCTTTCGGGCAATGCCGTGTGCGGGCGGATTCTGCTGTCGCCCGATGGAGCAGGGAGGTCCAACCGAGTTTTTGAACGGGTGGGCGTGTTCGGGCCCCCCGGCGGCACGCGCGAGTTTGTGGCCATGGACTCGCTGGCGCACGACCGACCGTATGCCAACGAACTGGTCGGAGCCCACAGCACCGGGCCGGTGACGGGTGGCGCGGACTGGACCTGTGTCGCTCCGGAGCACTGGTTGTTTGCCGGGACCGGGATGCGCCAGGGGGACGGGATTCCCGGACTGGTCGGGTGGGAATGGCACGGCGATCCGGCTCCAATCCCGGGGCTCGAGATCGTGGCGTCGGGCCCGACGTTTTCCGCGCCTGACGAGCCCAACGGCGGACAGTTTACATCCACGATTTATCCGGGACCCAGGGGTAACATCGTGTTTAATGCCGCAACGATCTGGTGGGGGGACGGATTGAGTGAGCCGCCCGGTTACCTGCGGCCCTCGGTCTACACCTCTCCCCAGGGTCCGGATGCGCGCCTGCAACGGATCACAGCCAACCTGCTCGATCGGATGCGTCGCAGGGAATAGTCCTCCGGAGGACGACGTGATGTAGATTTTCCTGAGTTTTTCTTGTGCGACTGGAACTTGTCGGTTCCGGATCGGCGCAAAACTTTTTTCATTTTCCCTGCACGTTTCGCGGAGGAGCCCGGTTTAATTCTGTGAAGAGCAGCGCTCCTTCCTGCCGGAGGTTGCTGGTATGGAAAATATAACAGATACGAGAACAACGACTTAAATCGCATCAAGGCAGTTTTGGCCCGGGGACGGCAATGAATAGTGCGGGGGGCCACCAGCAACACGATCGCGACAGATGATGACAAAGCCACAGCCGTCCGGCAAGCGGCGGAGGGGAGCAGGTGGCTGATTTCATCGGTGTTCATCTGTGACATCCGTGGTTCATTCCATTCTCAGGGGAGGCGCTGGGCAAGGTGGCCGTGCGGGTCGTAAACCTCCAGATAATTGCCGGCGGCAATCGCGATGCGGTCGGGGAAAACGACGACGTTGAGGCCGCCGGGGTGTTTGGTCGAGGCATATTTAATCCCGGCGATGCGGCCGGTATCGTAGGCCAGCCGGCCGAGCAGTTGCGTGGGCGGATGAGGGGCCGCCGCCCAAGTGCCGGTCACTTCCTGGGCCGTGGTGCCGAGGGCGGCCAGCGTGGTGCGGTCGGTCAGATCCAGCAGGTTGTTCAGGATACCATCCACACTGATGACCACCCAGGGCGCCGAACGGATCGGCACAGGGCCGCCGGGCAGCAAGATCAGGGCGGAGACTTCAATGAAGGCGGTGATCGGATCGTGGGCCAGATAGATGGAATCAAAGCTGCCGATGGGAGTGAACCTGGCGCCGGCAGTTTGGGCCGCGCCGCCCCAGAGTGGTTGGGGCGGGCCGGTCTGGCCGGGCGGTGGCCCCAGCAAATAGCGGTAGCCAATGGCCCGCGACCACGGGCCATGCGCTGAGACCAAGGCGGTGCCCTGGAGCGCGGCGGCGAGTTGCAGGAGGGGCAGCATCAAACAGGCACGCCGACGGCGGCGTTTTCGAGAATCCGCAGGACCGCATTCGGGTTGTTGGCCAGAATCATTTCCAGCGCGGTATGCCCGTCGAGGTCGGGATGGGAGGTGTTGAGCCAGACCCGCACTGTTTCCGGTTTATGGAAGAAATCGTGAAGAATCTCGACGGAACGTTTCACCGGCTTGAGGGCGGGCTGGAAGGCCTCCGCCGAGGGGTTGCGGTGGATGGCCTTGTAGTTGAGTTGAAGACCCTCGGCGAGCCGCTTGAGGGGCACGCCCATGAACGTAACCAGCTTCTGAGCGTCGATCCGCCCGCTGGTTTCATCGTGCAATTCGGGGAGGATCACCTGAAGGCCCCCGACGCCGCGCAGGAGCGCTTGAATTTTCTCCTGGATGACGGCGACCTGGCTTTGCAGCTCGGCGGCGCGCTCCAGGAGTTCCGGTCTGGCTTCCAATAATGAAGTTGGCATGGGGAAAATCTACATTAAATCCACATTTAGTCCACGAAGAATCTTATTGGGCTGAGTTTTAACCACGGATGAGCACGGATGGGGAACGGTCCGGAAATTTTTGACTGCCGGAAGGCTACACCCCGCCCGAACTCTCGGCTAACAAGGGCAAACGTGGGTGAAGTGAAAATGAACTGAAGCGAATCAATCTTTCCCAGCTCCGACTTCAGGGCTTCGTAGGCGTAAATGGAGAAACACGAAGCGGCGATCTTCAGCTTCGACCCAGGCCTGAGGGCCTTCTTCAGGTCGTCTCCGAGAAGTCGGTTGATGTTGTCGATGATCTCCATTCGTCGTCTGGCTTCGCGCTAGCGAGTGTTAGCGCTCCGTCGGCTTCTTTCTCTTCGCGGTGGGCTCGGTTTCGTTGGCCAAATCCTCGGCCGCGTGGCCACCCTTGACCCATTGATCCACCTCTGACGCCAAGAACTTCCAAAGGCGACCGAGCTTGTGCGCGGGCATGCTCTTCCGGGTGATCCACTTGTAGATCGTGTCCGGATTGACCCCAAGATGCACTGCGATCTCGTCCACACATAACCAGCGTTCTGAGATAAACTTTTCCGCAATTGGCCTCCCCAAGGGCTTAATCGCTGGGAAGCAACGGTTTCAGCATGGGATGCTAACTGGTCTGTCCACAAAGACCGGTCCAAATCGAAGCGGATAAGACGCCGCCGGAGGGTTTCCCAGCCAATCCGAGCAGGTCCAGCACCTGCTGAAGCAGGCCATTGGCGCCGGCGCTTTGCTCTGCCGCACGCACTCCATGGGAGGGTGGGTTTGCGGGAACGATTGGGCTGTTGGCGGAGTGTGGGGTGAATCCGGAGGCATAACGTCCCACGGTGTTTTGGGGATGCGGCGGCTGCGCAGGATTCTCCTGGGGATCAAGCGGATGCGGTGTTGTGGTGGATTTTCACGATCCAACGATGGGTGTTGCCCTTGATGTTGAACCTAGTATCCGGAGGGTGTGAGACAAAAATTTCGCGGTTGCGTTTGGTTGAAGATCGAGGAAGTTCAAGCTTGTGATGCGGTGTGTCAGTCTGGAGGGGTTCCCGGTTCTGTGGCTTGCGGCGGCGCTGCTTTTCCAGCCTGTCCGCGGGGCGGAGACGTTTTCCGTTGCCACGTTCAACCTGGAGAACTACCTCGATGCTCCCGCCGGGACGCGCCTGGTCAAATCTCAGGAATCCAGGGCGGCGATCCGCGCAGGGCTGCGCGCGATGCGGCCGGACGTTGTTGCGCTCCAGGAGGTGGGTCAGTTGAGCGCCCTGCTCGAGCTGCGGGAATCGCTCCGTCAAGAGGGTCTGGTGTATCCGCAATGGGAGTTCGTGACGGGATACGATACGAACATCCATGTGGCCGTGCTGAGCCGGTTTCCGATTGTGGCGAGGCGTTCGATGACCAATGCCAATTTTCTTCTGTACGGACGACGCTTTCGGACCAGTCGCGGATTTTCAGAGATCGATATCCAGGTAAATCCGGACTACCGGGTTACCGTGATGGCGGTGCATTTGAAATCCCGCCGGCCGATTCGTTTTGCCGATCAGGCGGATCTGCGTGAAGCGGAGGCCGGGGTGTTGCGAGGAAGAATTGACGGAATCCTTTCGGAAGACCCGACGGACAATCTGGTGGTGCTCGGTGATTTTAACGATGTGCAGAATTCACCGACCGTAAAGCGGGTGATGGGGCGGGGGCTAAAGGCCCTGGTGGATACGCGGCCTCCGGAACATCCCGGTGGACGGCGCGGCCGTGAGGTGTCAGCCGCTGGGGCGCCCCAAATCACATGGACCTACCACTACGGGGCCGAGGATACCTTCAGTCGGTTCGACTACATACTGGTGAGCCGAGGAATGGCCCGGGAATGCGATCCGACCGGAACCTATGTCCTGGCCAGTCCGGACTGGGGAATGGCGTCGGATCATCGGCCGCTCGTGGCCCGGTTCCGTGCGGTTGATGATTAGCAGCCCGTTAAAAAAACTTCAGATGTTGTAGGAAGCGAGGTCACGAGACTCTAATTCCTTCGGAATCTTGAGGTATTTTAGAGCCTCCTGACGTCGGCTCCTACATTTTTAACGGGCTGTTGGGGAGCGGGGGGGCTGGAATGGGTTGTTCAGCGATCGGATTCGAGCCGGGCGAGCACGGTGACCGGGTCGAGTCCCTCGATCAGAATCAGTTTGTGGGTTGCTTTCTGGCCTCGAACAATCTGGACAGCCCCACGGGAACAATTTAATTGAGCCGCGAGAAACCGGACGAGCGCCTCGTTGGCCGCGGAATCCACGGGTGGCGCAGTGATCTTGATCTTGAGCTCCGCCCCGGCCGCCTCCCCGATCTGGTTGCGGGCTGCCCGCGGTTGGATCTTCGCGGCCAGCTGGGTTCCGTGGGCGTGAGCCTTCAGATAGGGGGGGGTCACATCATCTTGAGCAGGGTGTCCGCCATTGAGGAGGGAGTGTCCGCCACGCCAATGCCGGCTTGCCGGAACGCTTCGATCTTGGCCGCTGCGGTTCCCTTGCCGCCGCTGACGATGGCGCCGGCGTGGCCCATGCGCCGCCCCGGGGGAGCGGTGGCACCGGCGATAAACCCGGCGACCGGTTTCTTGCAATGCTGCTTGATCCATTCTGCGGCTTCCTCTTCTGCAGCGCCGCCGATCTCGCCGATCATGATGATGCCGTGTGTGTCGGGGTCCTCGTTGAAGAGCTTGATGATGTCCAGATGGGACGAACCATTGACGGGGTCGCCACCGATGCCCACACAGGTCGACTGGCCGACTCCCCGGGATGTCAGCTGCCAGACGGCTTCATAGGTCAGGGTGCCGCTGCGTGATACCACGCCGATGTTGCCCTTCTTGTGGATGTAACCCGGAGCGATCCCGATGCGGCAGCCGCCGTGCGAGCCTTCGCCTTCGCCGGGTGTCACGACGCCCGGGCAGTTGGGGCCGATCAGGCGGGTCTTGGAATCGGCAGTGGCTCGTTTCACCCGTACCATGTCGTTGACGGGAATGCCCTCGGTGATGCAGACCACCAGCTCGAGGCCGGCGTCGATCGCTTCCAGAATGGCGTCCGCGGCGAAGGCCGGGGGCACAAAAATCGCCGAAGCCGTGGCCCCGGTTTCGCGGGCGGCCTGGCCGACCGTGTCAAAGATCGGCACCTGATTGTTGAAGCTCTGGCCCCCTTTGCCCGGGGTAACCCCCGCGACGATCTGGGTGCCGTAGGCGAGGCTGTGTTGCGCGTGCACACCGCCGAAGCTGCCTGTGATCCCCTGGACCAGAACCTTCGTGTTTGAATGGACTAAGATTGACATAATTCGCTGCTGGATGAGTTCGATTGGAAGGCGAACATTACCATTTCAAAGTGGGGGTTATTTCTGGATGGATCGCACAACTTTTTCCGCGGCGTCGGCCATGGTGTCGCCGGTGATGAGCGGTAGCCCCGATTCCTGGAGAATCTTCTGGCCCACCTTGACGTTGTTCCCTTCGAGCCGAACGACGAGGGGCAGGTTCAAATGGGTTTCCTTGACCGCCGCCACGATGCCGTCGGCAATGACGTCGCATCGCATGATGCCTCCGAAAATGTTGACGAGGATCGCTTTGACGTTCGGGTCGTTGAGAATGATTTTGAAGGCCGCAGTCACCTGCTCCTTGGTTGCACCGCCGCCCACGTCCAGGAAATTGGCCGGGCTGCCTCCAAAATGCTGGATGATGTCCATGGTGGCCATTGCCAAGCCCGCGCCGTTGACCAGGCAGGCGATGCTGCCGTCCAGTTTGATGTAGTTCAGATTGTATTTGCTGGCTTCGGTTTCCAGGGGTGCCTCCTCGGCCAGATCCCGCATCGCCTGGATGTTCTTGTGCCGATAAAGCGCGTTGTCATCAATCGACACCTTGGCGTCGACCGCCACGATGGCGTCAGCTCCGTCCGGACCTTCCACCACGCAGAGCGGATTGACCTCGACCAGCGAGGCGTCGCATTCCCACCAGGTTTTGTAGAGGCCGAGCAGGAGTTTGGTCGCCTGGTTGATCAGGGGACCGGTGAGCTCGAGTGCGACGGCGAGTTTGCGAGCCTGGTAGGGCATCATGCCGATCGCGGGATCAATCGTTTCTTTGATGATCTTCTCCGGCGTTTTCGCGGCGACTTCTTCGATGTCCATGCCGCCGGCCCTGCTGGCCATGATCAGGGGGCGGGAGGTGTCCCGGTCCAGGAGCACGGCAACGTAAAGTTCGCGTCGGATATTGGACGCTTTTTCGATCAGGACGGTGGAGATGAGGCGTCCGTCCTCGCCGGTCTGTTTGGTGACGAGCGTCTGGCCGAGCATGGACTGCGCGGTGCTGACGGTTTCCTCCACATTGGCGCGGAGCTGCACGCCACCCTGAAAGCCGTTTTTAAAGGTGCCTTTGCCCCTGCCGCCGGCGTGGGTCTGGGATTTGATCACCACCCGCTGGGTTCCTGCTGAAAAAAGGGTTTCAGCCGCCTTGCGAACCTCGTCGGCGCTTGTGCAGGGGAAGCCCTGAGGAACCGTGACTCCGTATTGGGACAGGAGCTGTTTTGCCTGGTATTCGTGAATATTCATTGTGTTGCCCGAATCAATGCACTTCAAAAACTGTCAGTTTGGCGGTCGTCCCGCCTGCGGATCGACCGGACATTTTAATCGGTGTGCGTGTCCGTGGATCCAGATCTGTTTGCGGTCCCTGTTGGTCGCTGCCGAGATTTCCCCTGCGCTTTGTCCACCCACCGCCGTCTGTCAGGAGAGAAAGGGAAGCCGTCTTTCAGTCCAAGTCGGGCTGAGATTACTGGTGAAATGAGGAAATGCAAGTTCCAGCTGGAAGAACCGATGTTTTCCCCGCGCCACTGTGCCGTGGAAGGGATTAGACTTGAGTTGGTCGTGGGGCAGGGGCATGTTTGGCCGACTGAGACGGATCGTAAATTTTTCCCGCCCCGATTGATGCGCCAGCGCTCTGAATTGCCGATTGGAGTTTTTGACTCTGGCATCGGTGGGTTGACGGTCGCACGGCAAATCCGCCGGGTCCTGCCGCTGGAGGATTTAATCTATCTGGGGGACACCGCGAGGGTTCCCTACGGCACGAAATCCCCTGAAGCGGTGATCCGGTTTGCGTGCGAAGATACGCGGTTTCTTCTGCAGCAGGGTGTCAAGGCGGTGGTGGTGGCGTGCAACACGGCGTCCGCATGGGCGTTGCCCGCCCTGCAGGAGCAGTTTGAGGTGCCTGTGTTTGGTGTTGTGGAACCCGGTGTCCGGGCTGCCCTGCAGACCCCGGGGAGCGATCGGATCGGGATCATTGGCACCACGGCCACCATTCGGAGCCAGGCGTATCGTCGGGCTATCCTCGAGCGCCGACCCGGCGTCAAGGTGTTCTCCAGAGCCTGCCCCCTGCTGGTGCCTTTGGTGGAGGAAGGATGGGTGTCCCATCGCATCACCCGGATGGTTTTGGCGGAGTATTTACGTCCCCTGCTCCAGAAACGCGTGGGTGTGCTGGTCCTTGCGTGCACCCATTACCCGTTGCTGAAGAGGGTTTTGCGATTGGAACTGCGAGGGCGGGCGACGCTGGTGGATTCGGCGGAAAGTTGCGCGAAATCCCTGAAGGAGGAATTGACGCAACGAAAGTTGCTGTGCCGCAGGTCCCGACGGGAGGGATCCATCGAGTTGTACCTCACCGACGAAGTTCCCCGGGTGCAGGCCTTTGCGCGACGTTTCCTGGGCGGCGCGCCCGCGCGGGTCACGCGAACCGAATTGCCCGGGTGACCCTCGGCAGGGGGCACTATTTCCCACTGCTTTTTGCGGAGGATCCCCGGCTGCCGGATTTGCCGCCTCCTGCCGTGATCACGGTTCCGGTCAGAACCCCGACGGCAAAAAACGCGAAATACATGATGGCGGCCTTGGATTTGACCGATTTGACAATCGGCGGCAATGAGAATTTGACTTCGGTCAGATTATTCATTCCCATCAGGACCAAGAGCAGGAGAATCACAATCAGGAAAATCACTTTGAGAAGAAGCTTGGCATTCATAATCGAAGAATCATTGCGACGGTAGGGAATAGCCTTGCGCTCGTCAATTGGCTTGTGTCTTTATTTGGCGTGCCACCTCCGAGCGGTGCTCAACGCCTGATCGGAGACTGGAGAGGGATCGATCCGGAACGGTGGGGTTAGCGTTTTTTTTGCATGAGCATTGCCACAAAAACTGGAGATTTGGGGACAACCGGACTGATGTATAATCGGCGGGTGTCGAAATGCCATGCCCGTGTTGAAGCGTATGGTTGCGTGGATGAACTCAATGCTGCGCTCGGGTTGGCCCGCGCGAACGGAACGCATGAATTTGTTTCAAGCACGCTGCTGGAAGTTCAGAAAGATCTGGTCTCTCTGATGGGAGAGTTGGCGACCGCAGTGGAGGACATTCCCAGGTATGTGAAGGACGGGTTCGTACTCGTGGCTCCCGAGATGACCACAAAACTGGATGCGGCCGTCAAACAGATCGAGTCGGAAAGTGTCTCCTTCAAGGGGTGGGCGACGCCGGGTGCCACGATTCAGTCCGCCGCTCTGGACCTGGCACGGACGGTTTGCCGCCGGGCGGAAAGGCGGGTCTGCGCTCTCCAGGAAGTTAATCAACTGAACAACGCTGAAATCATCGTCTTCCTGAACCGGTTGTCCGATCTGCTCTGGTTGTTGGCCCGCTGGGTGGAGTCCCGCGCCGAATCCGATTCGAAGGATTGAGCCTCCCCCTGGTTTTGCGCCGATTCACCGGCTAGGTGTGGGGCTGGCGACAGCGCCGACGCCGCTTTGCCTGAGCGGGAAGAGTCGGCGTTGGGTTTGCGCAATTTGTGCGGGGACCGGGCCTGAGGATTGGCTTGCAAGAGGCGTTTCGTCGTCGGATAGTGTGGCCCCATGGCACCCGCGGATTTTTTGAGGGACTATGATGATGAGTGTTCCCTGTCCTTTTTATGATGGCGTCTGAAAACAAAAAAACCTTGCCCCGGCTCACCCGACGCAGTTTTCTCCGAACCTCTGCGGTGCTCACGGCTTCGGTGGCTGCGGCGCTCTCTTCCGAAGACAGGGCTGCGAGCCCACCTGCGACCGAGCCGTTGTATCTCCCGCCATTTCTTGCGCGCCCGACCGAGAAATCGATTTTCATCTCGGCTTTAAATCATTCCCAACCGGCGGAGGCGGCGCTTGAGGTCCGGCGGGAGTCGGGCAGGGACTGGGAACCGCGCGGTCCGGCGCAGAAAGCGGCTCCCTACACGTTTTTTAACTGGGAAGTGGGAGACCTGGTTGCGGCGACGCGCTACGAATACCGGGTGCTGATGAAGCGGGGCTCGGAGGAGTCGCTCCAGCCGGTTGCCAACGGTGCGTTCACGACGCAGCGCAAGGGACCGTCTTCCTACCGTGCGGTCCTCATCACCGATCCGCACACGGGCACGTTTGCCGAAACCAGCAGCCCGGTCCAGACGCTCGACAAGGTCATCGCGAACGTGGCGCGTGAAAACGCCGAGTTCGCCCTGGCACTGGGGGACAACGTGGCCTGGGCGGGTTCCCGCGAATGGGCACAGACCGACACACGCGGGGCGGTTTCGGCCTACGCGATGTATCGGCGGCACATCGGGCCGCTGACGTTGAACTGTCCGCATTTCGGGATCATCGGGAATTGGGCGGGGGAAAGCGGCAAGTTCCCCGAGGAAAACATCCGGCTGGTGTCGGAGGTTCGAAAGGCGTTCCTGCCCAACCCGAATCAATCCACCTACCCGCAGGGTGGCAGTGAGCGGGAGGATTATTATGCGTTTTCGTGGGGGGATGTGCTTTACGTCATGCTCAACATCCAGACCTATTCCAAGCCCTCGAAACCGGATGAACTGCCCAGTTTGATGGCGGATGTCAACAAGCTGGACGAATGGACGATTGGCGAAGCGCAGATGAAGTGGCTGGAGAAGACGCTTCAAAATGCGACCGAACGGTTTCGGTTCGTTTGCATGCATCACCCGGCGGGAGGCAATGCCGGGGACCAACCCAACACCTTGTACGGGCGCGGCGGGGCCAGGGCCTGGAACACCGGGGAACAGCGCCGAATCCACGATCTGATGAAGAAACATCAGGTGCAGATTTTCTTCTACGGCCACGACCATGTGTTTGTGGATGATGTTGTTGATGGAATTCATTATACGCTTCCGGGCAGCTGCGGGGCGCCCTGGAAATTCACAAGGGAGGAGACCGGTTACGAACGGTTCTGGCCGGATTCCGGGCATGCCCGTCTGGACGTTTCCCCCGAGAAAGCCACGATCACCTTCATCAATATGGAGGGCAGGGAACTGCACCAGTTCTCGGTGCTTCCGGTGTGAAGACGTTGCATCCGTGGAGGGGCATCGCCGTTCCCAGACTGAGTGACCGCCCCAGGCTGACGCTGCAGTCGCTGAGTTTAATCAAAACCGAACCAGTATGAAGAAAATGATCCATGCATCCGGACTCACAGGTCTGGCGTTTCGCGCGTTCATGTTCCTGGCCGCAGCCGGACTTTATTCGAACGCGGCCGCCCCTGCCGACGCGAACGCCGCGTCCGGTGAACCGGAGGAGGTCGTGCGCGGACTCAGGCTCGCGTCCGACGAGGCTGCCCCGGGTTACGTGCTCTATAATTCGAGAGAGCGAATGAATGTGTTGCTGGACCGGGCTGGAAAGGTGGTTCACAGCTGGCCCGTCGGCGGGACTTCCACCTCGGTGTATCTGCTCGAGAACGGAAATCTGTTGCGCTGTGCACGAGAAACGAATTCCGTTTTTAAGGCGGGGGGGGCTGGGGGGCGGCTCCAGGAATTATCCTGGGACGGTGACATCCTGTGGGATTGGGTGTTTGCCAGCGAGCGCCATCTGCTCCACCACGACATTCAACCCCTGCCGAACGGAAACATTCTGGCCGTCGCGTGGGAGAGCAAGAGCGCCCGGGAATGCGGATACGCCGGGCGGCGTGCGGAGTTGACTCCCGAAGCGGGACTCTGGCCCACGATGATCATCGAGGTCGAACCGATCCGGCCGAACGGCGGACGGATTGTCTGGGAGTGGCACATGTGGGATCATCTGATTCAGGACAGCGACCCCACCAAGCCGAACTATGGAAAACCCTCGGAGCATCCGGAGCTCTTCGACATCAACGGCGGGGCGAAGGTTCCGGATCTGGATCCCAAGGAACTGGCCCGGCTCAAGGCGCTGGGATACGTCCCGGACGACGCGAAACAAAAGGACATTCGATCGGATTTTATACACACCAATGCGATCGATTACAACGCGGACCTGGATCAGATCGCAATGAGTTCGCCCGTTCTGGGAGAGATCTGGATCATTGATCACAGCACGAATTCGGAGGAGGCGGCAGGGCACTCGGGGGGACGTTACGGAAAAGGCGGCGATCTCCTGTACCGCTGGGGCAATCCCAGAATCTACGCGCGTGGCACGGAAGAGGATCAGGTTCTCTTTGGTCAGCACGACATTCGGTGGATCGAAAAGGGCCTTCCCGGGGCTGGCCATTGGATGCTGTTCAACAACAACGTTCCGGGAGCGGACGGCCCTCATTCCGCCATTCTGGAGCTGGTGCCTCCGATGCGGGCGGATGGTTCGTATGCCGTGCCTTCACAGGGCGCATTCGGCCCCGAAAAACCGGTCTGGAGCTATGAAGCGCCTGACAAGAAATCGTTTCACAGCAACTTTATTTCGGGTGCCAGCCGGTTGCCCAACGGAAATACATTGATTTGTTCCGGTCGCAAGGGGCGGATCTTCGAGGTCACCCGGGAGGGCAAAATCGTTTGGGAATTCTGGGAACCGTTCGGTGGGACCCACAACGTTTTCAGGGCCACGAAATATCCGCCGGACCATCCGGCGTTTGCGGGACGCGATCTGAAGCCGATCGACCCGCAGCCTGAATTCGCGAAACCCAAACCCTCCGAGTGAGGTTCGCCCCACTGGATGTGTAGCGCAGACTGGCAGGCTGCCGTGCCGCAGG
>JAIPJX010000128.1 GCA_021733945.1 Verrucomicrobiota bacterium
CGTGGGCCACCCGAGGTCCAGATCCCTGACCGCTCACCGGGACGGTTCGCGCGAATGGCAGTGCGGTTCGTGCCACCTTTTCAGATCTTCAACCGACGTGGTGCTTGGAGGTCAGATACTTTTTCCAAATAAGCCAATGCAAGCAACGGTTCGAAGAATTCTGTCTTGCACCCCGGTTGCCCCGGGTGTTTCATTGCAAATCGACTCCAGGTGGAGGATGGTGGGTTTGATGAACTCTCAACCTCCGTTTTCAGCCGAACAACTCCGCCAAAAAATCCGTGAAACCGTGGAGTCTGGAGACAACGTGCGTCGCCGTGTGGAGCGTCAGGTGGCCGAAACCCTGCACCACACCGAGTTGGACGCCGAAGGCCGCAGGCGTCTGGCGGAAGCCGTGTTTGAAGGCGCCCGGGAAGGTTATGAAAAATCGGGCAAGGGATCGGATCCGAACCGGCTGAGGGAGGTCATCGACGGGCTGGCTGACGGGCTGAACGCTGCAGCCAATGCGATTCAGTTCACCGTCGAGGAAGCCCGTGCCAGCGGCCGGCAATTCGCCGAGCGGGATCTCCAACGGGCCCGCGACGATCTCCGCGCCATCAAGGACCTGTTTATGGAAACAATCGGGACCGCCACCCGTTCGGCTTCGGACGAGTTCACGACCCAGTGGAAACAGCTCGGGCAGCATGCGGTTCAGGCCTGGGACCGGGTCCAGCCCGCCATCCAATCCGCCGTTGAGTCCGTGGCCGCCCACCCGATTGACACGGGCCGGGAAGCCATCAAGGCCGGAGTGAGTGCCGCCACGCACGCAGCCGGCACCCTGTTCAGTGAAGTGGGTCGACGCCTGCAAACGCTCGGCGACAAGTTTCGATCCTGATCTCCGAAGTCCCAAACCCATGCGGATCGAATCGATTCTGGCCTTGGAGAGCAACGCCGTGCGCCTGGCGTTTATTCTCCGGATTCTGGCAAAATACGGACTGGCGGACTGGCTCAGCGGATTGGATTACAGATGGCTTCAGGAAAAATTCAAAAGCTTTGACGGTCAGCAGCTGAAGGATCTGACCACGCCCCAACGGATCCGACTGGCCCTCATCGAACTGGGATCCACCTACATCAAGCTCGGGCAGATCCTCAGCACGCGGCCGGACCTGATCGGGCCCGAACTGGCGGCTGAACTTTCCAAGCTACAGTCGCGGACGGTCAGCGATCCCCCGGAAATGATCCGGCAGGTCTTTGTCGAGGAGTTCGGCCGGTCTCCCGAAGAGGTGTTTCGGCAGTTCGATCCGGAACCCATGGCCTCAGCCTCCATCGCCCAGGTGCATCGGGCCGTCCTTCCCTCCGGGGAGGAGGTGGCCGTGAAGGTGCAGCATGCCGGTTTGGCACCGCGGATCAACGCGGACCTGGACATCCTCCACGGTCTGGCGGAACTGGCCGAAAAACATTCGTCGGTGCTGCGGCTCTATCAACCCGTCGCCACGGCCCGCCAGTTCGCCCGCGTCCTGCGTCGCGAACTCGATTTCTCAAACGAACGCCGCAATCTCGAACAGTTCGCCCGAAACTTCGAATTCGATGACACGGTCGCATTTCCCTCGGTGCACTCCGACTACTGCACCCGCCGTATTCTGACCATGGAACGGCTGCAGGGTCTGCCGGTCACCGATCTCGAGGGCCTCAGGACATCGGGTCGCGATTTGAACGAGTTCGCCCGGCGCGGTGCCGTCATGTATCTCAACATGATTTTCCGGGACGGCTTCTACCACGCCGATCCGCACCCGGGAAACGTCATGATGCTGGCGGAAAACGTCGTCGGCGTTCTGGATTGCGGCATGGTGGGCCGACTGGGCGAGAACCTGAAGGAACAGATGGAGGACCTGTTGCTCGCGGCGGTGGAACAGGATCCGGGACGGTTGTGTGAAACGGTCCTCAGATCCGGGGCGGCACCTGCCGATTGCAATCGGGAAGAGCTTCGCGGGGATCTGGCGGATTTGCTTCACGATTACGTCGGGCAGTCGCTGAACGAGTTTGACCTGAGCGGAGCGCTCAATGGATTGGCCGGCGTGATCTGCCGGCATCACATCGTGTTGCCGGCCCCGCTTTCCATGCTGATCAAGGTGCTGGTCATGCTGGAGGGCACCTCCCACCGGCTGGACCCGAATTTCAGTCTGGTGGATCTCATGCAGCCTTTCTATGCCAGAACCGTGGGACAGCGCGTCGCGCCCCGGCGTCTGTGGCGTCGGTTGAACAAGGCTGCGCGGGATTGGGAACGGTTTCTGGATAATCTGCCACGTGATCTCTCCGATATTGTCACCCGGGTGCGCAGTGGCACGTTTCATGTACACCTGGAACATCGCCGGATCGAGGCGGCCGCGAACCGTCTGGTTGTTGGCATCCTGACGGCGGCCCTGTTCCTGGGCTCTTCGCTCTTGTGGAGCAGGCAGGCACCGCCCCTGATCTGGGGGGTTTCGGTGTTTGGTGCCGCCGGTTACATGGCTTCGATATGGCTCGGATTCCGCCTCCTGTTTGCCGTTCGCAGGACCGGGAACATACGAAACAAGAGCGATTGAACGGAGAATCCGGGCGGAACTCATTCCGTTTTTCGCGCAACCCTGCTACAACAGGCTTCATGAAAATCCGCATGATCCTTCGAAGAGCGTTTCTGAAAAGTAGGAGTCGACGTAAGAAGGCCCACTTCTTCAACCGCCAAACCGCCCAGTTTCCAGGCCATTCGGAGCCTCGTCACCTCGGCACCTACCTTGGAATTAGACTTTTCAGACAGGCTCTCGCCGGAGTCGTCGCAGGATTGCTGCTTCCGCACCTTGCGGCGGCTCCGTCGGACCCTTTGCCGACTGGGTCGATCACCCCCGACCTCGTCTACGGCCACAAGGACGGCCTCGCGTTGACCCTGGATATGTACCGGCCGGGATCCGAACCGAATGGTGCCGCAATTTTGTTTATGGTCAGCGGGGGCTGGTACTCGCGCTGGGCACCACCGGAACAATTGAGACCCCTGCTGGATCCATATCTGAACAGTGGCTATACGGTGTTTGCAGTGCGGCACGGCAGCAGTCCCCGGTACTCCATCCCCGAGGCGGTTGCCGATGTCCAGCGGGCGGTGCGCTTTGTTCGCAGCAATGCGGCACGGTTTCATGTGGACCCCGCTCGCTTCGGGGTTCTGGGAATGAGTGCCGGTGGGCATCTGTCCCTGATGCTGGGAACCACGGGCGACGACGGCGATCCGGATGCGACGGATGACCTCGGCAGGATTCCGAGCCGGGTCGCCGCGGTGGTGGCCCTGGTCCCTCCAACCGACCTGAGGGTCGCGGTTTGGGAATCGCCCGAAACGTTGCCCGCTTATCGCAACTTTCCCGCCCTGAACCTGGCGATGGAAAAGGCGGGGCCAAATTCACCGGTGCTTCACGTGACCCCGGATGACGCCCCCGCACTCGTGATCATGGGAGGAAAGGACGATCTGGTGCCGGCCAAACACGGACAATGGATTGCGGACGCGTTTCAGCGTGAAACGGTGAAACACAAATTGATCATCTTTCCGGATGCCGGGCACGGACTCGAGGGCGATGAGAATCGCGCCACGATGATTCGCGAAGCGGTCGGGTGGTTTGACCAATACCTCGCAAGGCCGACTCGATAACCGTTGGGAGCCTCGGTTCCCCTTCCAGACAGCATCCGTCTCGGAGCGGACGGCCGTTTGCCGGGATCACTCCGCGCGGAGCGCCTCCATCGGATCAATCCGCGCCGCGCGGTTTGCCGGAAACCAGATTGCGAAGAAACCAACGGTGAGGATCAAGCCGGCGACAACCGCGTAGTGGATCGGATCGTTCACGATCTCCGGCACAAACACGCCCACCATCGGTCGGGTGATCAGAAAGGCAACCATGAGACCGATCGCGAGACCGCTCAGGATCTGCCGTCCGGACTGACGGAGAACCAGGGCAAGCACCGACCGAACGCTGGCCCCGAGGGCCATGCGGACCCCGAACTCACGGGTGCGTTGTCCCACGGCGAATGCCGTGACTCCGTATATGCCCACCGCACCCAGGAAAAGGGTCACCAGCGCGAAAATGCCCGCCATCGCGCCCACGATCGTGAATCCGCGGATCTGCCGCGCGGTATGTTCTGCGAGGGTGCCAATGGTATGCACGGGCTGGTTGGGGTCGAGCCCGCCAACTGCGAGGCGCATCGGATCGATCAGTCGGGAGGGGTCGCCCTCGGTGCGGACGAGGAGGTTCAACCAACCCCAACCCATCTGGTCCTGGACCAGATAAAACCCGGCCCCGTCATCGCGACTGGGAGCAAAGATTCCCTGCATGCGTGCGTCCGGAACCACGCCGATCACAGTCACCCACTGATCGGCGGTTTGATCGGTGCGAAACCGTTGTCCGAGGGGATCCTGATTGGGCCACAGCCGTCGGGCGAACGGTTCGTTCACCACGGCGACCATCGGCCGATCCAGCCGGTCGATTGATTCGAACAGGCGGCCCCGGATGGGTTTGAAGTTCAGCAGCGAAAAATAGCCTTCGGAGACGACCTCGAGCCAGACGGTGGGATGCTGGTTTTCGTGCTCGTAGGATGCGCTCTCCTGCGCGACCCGGGTCGACACTCCGGGGGTGATCAGATTGCGACTGCTCACCGCGATGTGTGCGACTCCCGGTTGGCCTGCCAGTTCGGATAAAAGGTTTCGGTAAAACCCGGCGCGAATTTCCTTTGTGGGATGCGTGGAATCCTGGAGTTCGATCCGGCCGCTGAGCAGACGATCCGGTGCATATTCCAGATTGGCCTTCTGAAGGAGGCGCACCATGCCCAGCGTGATGCAAACGCCGACGAGCAGCGCGCAGGCGAATCCAACCTGGGCTGTCACCAGCCACCGCGAGATCCGGCCCATCCGGATTCCGGAGGCTCCGCGCGATTGGTCTTTCAGCGCACTGTTCAGGTCAACCCGGGCAGCCTGCCACGCCGGCACACCGCCTGCGAGCAGACCCGCCAGCAGGGTCAACACCGCCGCAAAACAGGCGACCCGATAATCAATCCGAAAATCGAACCACCCGGGTACATTCATGCGTTCGACGATGTGACGCTGCAGTTGCTCGACGCCAAGGTTGGCAATGAGAAGCCCTCCGACTGCGCCAAGAAAGGCCAACAACAATGCTTCAATGAGAAGTTGACGTATCAGGCGCCACCGGCTTGCTCCCACCGCCGCACGCACGGCCAATTCACGGGCGCGCCCTGCCGCCCGCGCCAGGAGCATGTTGGCGACGTTCACGCACGCCAGCAGCAGGATGAACGAGGTCATGGCGAGCATCATGTACAGGATTGGTTCGGTGCCGTTCCCGGAATACGCGTAGGCATACTTGGTCACGTTCATCCGGGAATAGCCGAGGTTGGTATCGGGATGCTCCTTCTCCAGGCGTTGCGCGATGGTGTTGAATTCCGCTTTCGCCTGACTGAGGGTTGCTTCGGGTTTCAGCCGTCCAACCATTGCGACCCGGAGACTCCCCGGAACCCGCGGATCGGTCTCGGATGATTCGCGCAGGTTCATCCAGATCTCTTGTGTGACCGGGAAACTGAAGCGGGGTGGCATGACTCCGATGATCGTCGCGGCCTCGCCGTTTAGGTTGATGGACCGGCCCAGCACGCCTGGGTCGCCTGCAAAATGGCTCTGCCAGAATCCGTGCGATACGATCGCAAGCTGACCTTGCCCGGGCTGATCTTCGCCCGGTGCAAACCATCGACCCAGCTGCGGATGCACGCCCAGGACATCCAGAAGGTTTGCGGTCACCTGCGCTCCCTCATGATGCGATGGGGCGCTTCCGTGGCCGCTGATGTTCAGACCCGTCTGGGCCACGGCCGCCACTGATTCGAGCGTGGTCTGCTGTGCCTGAAACGCCAGGTAATCCCGATAGGGGGCGCTCTCCCAGGAATGCTCATCAAGCGTCTGGGGATTGAGGCGTGATACATGGACAAGGCGTTGGCTGCCTTCGATTGGCAGACCACGCAGCAGGATGGAATCGATCAGGCTGAACTGCGTGGTCACCAAACCAATGCCCAGGGAAAACGTCGTGATTGCCAGGGCGGAGAAGGCCGGGTGCTTCAACAACTGTCGAATTGCAAATCTAAAATCGTTCATACGTTCGCTTATGGATTCCGTCCTTCTGATCGTGGTGACGCACCGGGGCACGGTTCCGGCCGTGTTCCCGGGTGGAACCGTCCCGGCGGTCCTGCCAGCCAAGCTACGCTCAGAATGAACATTGGCTCATGTGCAACCTTCATGCCAACTCGAAGAAATCAGTGGGCAAGGCTCTGAAACGGGCGAATGACCCGGATTTCAGCAGATTTCACAGGGAATCGGGCAGGTGGTTTGACCGTTCATGGGAACGTCGCGTCCCACGGATGGGACGCGCTCCGCTTTGGTCCGGAGCACAAAGTTCCACCAGAGCTTGACCGTGTTTCGAACCACGGAATCTTCCAGGCGTTGATCGATCCTTGCCCCAGGGCTTCCGGACCGATAGCGTCTGGTCCGCAGGTGACCATGCCGATAGTTCATGATGACATAGAAACGGAGACCCTGGGACACAGGATGCCGGTGCTCTTTCTCGATTCTGCTTATGCCTCTTGATAAGAAATTTTCCACGGCCGGATCAGAAAATCAGGAACCGGCAGAAACGCCATCGAAGCGGGAAGGGCAGGCTTCTGCGGGTCTTGGGTCGCGCCTGATGCAATTGCCCAGGCGTTTGTATTTCTGGGTGCTTGGTTTCGCGCACTCCCCCCATTCGGAAAGAGCGCTGTTCGGCCTGGCATTTGCCGAATCCTCCTTTTTCCCGATCCCCCCGGACGCCCTGTTGATTCCCCTGGTTTTGGGTAAGCCCGGCAAATGGCTGCGCTTCGCCGGGTTCTGCACATTGGCATCCGTATTGGGTGGCGTGTTTGGATTCGGGATTGGATACTGGGTGTGGAGTGCCGTGTCGGAGGCTGTCTTCGCGATGCATCTGCCGGGCCTAAGCCCGGAGAAATTCGAGATCGTGGCGGCGCTGTTCCGGAGGTACGATTTCTGGATTGTTTTTGCGGCAGGTTTTACACCGATCCCTTACAAGGTCATCACCATCAGCGCGGGGCTGATGGCCGTTTCTCCAGCCGTCGGCCAGCCCCTGGCTTATTTCGGTGTCTTTCTCCTGGCATCGGCCATTGGCCGGGGCGCACGTTTCTACCTCGTCGCCTGGCTGTGCCGCAAATGGGGACCACCGGTCCTGCCGTTCATCGACAAATATTTCGGCTGGTTGACACTGGCCTTCCTGGTCCTGCTGGCAGGCGGCTTCTACGCCCTGAGGTTCCTGCACTGAACCAATCCCCGCCGAGCCCGGGCGGGTCGCGGAGGGAACAATCCGCGACTTGCTCCAAACCGAAGACTGCGCGATGATACCCGGCGATGGACAGCCGCGTCCGCAAGCGGGAGCCGGTGGATGATCCTGATGGGGATCCGTCTTCCTGAACGTGTCGGGCGCGGAATGAAGGAACAGGAGCCAACCTGACGAAAGGCTGACGAAATGCGAATTCAGATCATGCAGCCCCACCCGGTCCATGCGGATGATCCCCCATGGCTCCCGGGGCAGACACCCGGTTCGGTGAGCCGTCGCGAATCTTCATTCCGGACCGTGGCCGCGGTCCTTGCGCTGGCATTGCTGACCAACATCCTGCCATTGCTTGGTGCCGACCGCACCCGGCCCAACATCATTCTTGCCATGGCCGACGACCTGGGATGGGGCGATGTCGGGTTCAACGGGAATACGGTGATTCAAACCCCGCATCTCGATGCCATGGCAGAATCCGGGATTCGATTCGAACGCTTTTACGCGCCCACGGTCTGTTCCCCCACACGCGGGAGTTGTGTTACCGGTCGGCATCCGAATCGGTACGGGATTTTTGGGGCGAATGCGGGCCACCTGCCGCCCTCGGAAATCACGCTGGCCGAACTGCTCCGGGACCATGGTTACGCCACCGGCCACTTCGGCAAGTGGCATCTGGGTACGTTGACCAGGACGGAGACGGATTCCAACCGCGGCGGTCCCACCGGAGCCGCTCATTATTCCCCGCCGTGGGAGAACGGATTTGAGACGACTTTTTCAACCGAAGCCAAGGTGCCAACCTGGGATCCGATGCTCAAACCGGCCGGCGCGAAAGCCGGAGGTCCATGGTGGGATGCCATCTCCGATCGCTCCCAGGCGACGGCCTACGGAACCGCGTACTGGACCAATGGCAAGCGGGTGACGACCGGTCTGGACGGCGATGATTCGCGCATCATCATGGATCGTGCGTTGCCGTTCATGCGCGATTCCGTCAGGGCGGGAAAACCGTTTCTCGCGGTCATCTGGTTTCATGCCCCGCATTTGCCGGTTGTTGCCGGACCGCGGCACGCCGCGCTTTATCCAGATGCCACGCCGTATGAAAGAAACTACTACGGCTGCATCGCGGCGATGGACGAACAAATGGGACGCCTCCGAAGCGAGCTGCGTGCGTTGAACCAGTCGGAGAATACGATGTTATGGTTTTGCAGCGACAACGGTCCCGAAGGCCGCGCCGGGCAGGCACCCGGAACGACCGGTCCCTTGAGGGGACGCAAACGCGACCTTTGGGAGGGAGGAATCCGCGTGCCAGGACTGCTGGAATGGCCGTTGGTCGTCTCTGCCGGACAGACGATTTCCGCACCGTGTGTGACCTCGGATTTCCTGCCCACCGTGATCGATTATCTGGGACTCACCGACAAATCTCCATCCCAACTCGACGGGATCAGCATTCGCGCGCTGATCGAAGGGAAGATCCAGGAACGGCCCGCGCCGATTGGATTCGAGTTTGGGAGCATGGCGGTTTGGCTGGAGAACCGGTACAAGCTGGTCGCCTCGCTGAGCGGTGACCGACCGGGCAGCAAGGCCAAAGCCGCGAAGAAATTTTTCTTGTATGACATTCCCTCGGACCCGGGGGAATCCAGCGATCTTTCGGAATCGTTTCCCGAAATCGTCAAATCAATGAGCTCCGCCCTGGAAAGCTGGCGCGAGTCCTGCCGGAAAAGTTTTATCAAACCCTAACAGCCAGTTAAAAAGTAGGAGCCGACGTCAGGAGGCTCTGGAATACCTAATGATACCTAAGAAATCAGAGTCTCGTGACCTCGCCTCCTACAAGATCTGGAGTTTTTTAACGGTCTGCTAAGCCCGCCGTGGAACCGGACCGGGCAGGCAAGCCATGAGCCGGAACACGCGCCGGAATCTCCGGGAACATTCCGACTGCGTGTGTGACTCACCTACCGAAAGGACTGCTGCACCATGAACCATCGCTGTCACATCCTGCGAACCCATGGGAACCCGGGTTGGCCGCACAACGCATTCACCCTCATCGAACTTCTGGTGGTCATCGCCATCATTGCGATTCTGGCGGGAATGCTCCTTCCAGCCTTGAGCAAGGCAAAGACCAAGGCGCAGGGGATCTATTGCTTGAACAACCTCAAACAGCTTCAGTTGGCATGGGTGATGTATTCGGATGACCATGAAGGTCTGCTTCCTCCGAATCCCGAAGGCAGGGCCCAAAACATCGAGGGTCAGGGCTGGGTGAGCGGTCTGCTGGATTTCAACGGTGCCAATGCAGACAACACAAACATTCTTTACCTCACCGATCCCCGTTGGGCGAAACTCGCCGCCTACCACAACACGCACACGCTCTACAAATGCCCGGCAGACAGGAGCGCGGTGACCATCGGCGGCGTGAAACAGGCCCGGGTTCGAAGCGTGTCGATGAACCAGGCAGTCGGCTGGAACGCGACCGCAAGCTGGGTCGTGCGGGCCGGCCCGGATTATCGCATCATGCGAAAGCTGAGTGAGGTTCGGCTTCCGACAACGACCTTCGTGCTCGCGGACGAGCATCCCGACAGCATCAACGGAGCCGGACTGGCCGTTCAACCAACGGACGATCCCAGTGCGGCGCGTATCATTGATTTTCCCGCGAGTTACCACAACGGCGCCGCCGGATTTTCATTTGTCGACGGGCACGCGGAGGTTCACAAATGGGTCGATGCACGGACGCAACCCCCGATCCTTTACACAGGAGCACTGAAGCTCAATGTCTCGTCGCCGGGAAACCGGGACGCCATGTGGTTGAGCGAACGCACCACCCAGAAGAACTAATGTCCCATTCCACGGCTCTTCGTCTTTCCCCAGGAGACGAGCCGACAAGGGAGTTCCTGTCGGTCATCCGGCCAGATGAATCCATTGTGATTCGCATCGCAGGATGTCATCCGTGGGCAATCACAAAACCGATGCGCAATAGCATCAGGGTGCCCGCGAATCCCTGCCTTGGTTCGGAGATTAATCCTTGCCCGGAACCCAGAAATCCTGCCATTTGAGATCAGCCGCCTGGATGGCCTGGAGGCGACGTTTCAACCGCGCTTCGTCGATCTCGAAGGCACCACCCGAGCTGAAGGCGATCCTGGCTCCGGCCGCCTTTGAGGCTCTCAGGTACGACGGGTCAATCTCCCCCGCACGGTCGTTCACGATGACGATCGATTTTTCGTATCGCGCCAAAGCATCGATCGGCATTTCCTGCCCGATTGTAAGACCGTAGCGGCGTGCCTGAGAGAACACCTTCCCGGTGTTCCCCGGCGACGTGGCCAGGAGCCCCAGGTCAATCAGCGGCAGATTGTCGTTCGAGAGCTTTGTGATGAGAACGTCCAGCTCGCGGTCCTCCAGCGGAACGGCAAGAGAAGGTGCATCGTCGGGGAGCAGACGCACCCTGAGGCTCCGGTAGAACACGACACTTCCCGGATCGTGCGCCTGAAGTGCGAACGTCCCGGAGCCGAGCAGGCGACCCTTTTTGTCCGACGGACGATACGGAGTTTCCGATTCGGTGTATTGGCAGATCAGATTGCCGTTAATGTAAGTTTGCAGTGTTTTTCCGGAAACCACGATCCGGTATTCAAACCATTCGTTGTCCCGAGCCGGTGCCTGCCAGGTGTTGCGGATGGCGTAAATGCTGCCGGTCATCTTGTTTTCGACGTAGTCCTCCCCCGCCGGATTGGAGTTGATGACCTGCAGTTCGTACCCTGCCTCGGGCCAGCCTTCGCTCTGATAACGTGTGTGCACGTAGATTCCCGAATTGGACCCGGGCGTGGTCTTGACCTCCGCCACGAGCTCGAAGTTCTTGAAATTGTGGTTCGCCACCGGGCCGGTATAAAACAGATGCGAACGATCCCCCTGTGTCACGAGTGACCCGTCCCGGACCGCCCAGGATGCCGCGTTCTCATTGGCTTTCCAACCGGTGAGGCTGGTCCCGTCAAAAAGCGAAATCCAGCCGGAATCACGGGCCACCAAAGTTTGCAACGCGAATGAAAAAATCGCTGCCGTTCGACAAAACCAGTGAATCCGGCCGCACCGGCGTGTTGAGTGATGGTTGGGTTGCATCGTTTGAATCATGGCAATCGCAAGGATAGGGGACCGCCCCGGCCGGGACAAGTGAATCTGCGGGCGAGGTTGGAGCGCGAAAAAAAGAAACTTCCAAATCGGCTCTGAAATCCTAGATTGGGCGCATGGCGCACCCGTGGTTCTTGAAACCAATCGTTGCTTTGAAGTGCATTCCGTTTCAGGGCCGCCGGGCTCCGGCATTTCGTTTTCGATCCGGGGTGCTCCTGTGTTTCTTCGCGCTGGTTTCTCCCGGATGTGCAATCGAACCGGATCCGGACCTGAGTTTTGAGCAGCACGTCCGTCCGATCTTCAAGGCCATGTGCTTCCAGTGTCATGGTGAAGAAACGACCAAGCGAGGGGATCTCGATCTCCGTTTGGTGCGGTTGATGGTCCACGGCGGAAAATCCGGTCCGGCTGTTGCCCCCGGAGATTCGGCCCGGAGCCTGCTCTGGCAAAAGATCGGGTCCGATGAAATGCCCGACGGCTCCCGGAAACTGACTCCCGATCAAAAAGGCATCATTCGGCGCTGGATTGACCAGGGAGCCAGGACGGCGGCTGCCGAGCCTGACAATGTTGAAGACGCGCGGTTCTCGTCGCTCGAACTGGACCACTGGGCGTTTCAACCCGTTGTTCGCCCGGAAATTCCGCGAGTGGAAGGTTATACGGTTTCGACGCCTGTCGACGCCTTTATCGCACGCCGGCTCGCGTCCAAGGGGCTGCCGTTTTCTCCGGCAGCGGATCGGTTTACCCTGCTTCGGCGGGTTGCCTTCGATCTGACGGGACTTCCCCCCACACCCGATGAGATCGATGCGTTTGTGTCCGACCCCGCTCCGGATGCCTACGCCAAGGTGGTTGAGCGGCTGTTGGCTTCCCCCCAGTTCGGCGTACGATGGGGGCGCCACTGGCTCGATGTCGCCGGTTATGCGGAAAGCGATGGGGGGGATGCGCAGTCCGATCCGAAACGACCGGTTGCGTGGCGTTACCGGGATTACGTCATCAACGCATTTAATACGAACAAGGGGGTCGATGATTTCCTGAAGGAACAATTGGCCGGGGACGAAATCGTGCCCCTGGCACCGCCGGACCCGGGCGACGAGCGCCAAAAGGAACGACTCACGGCCACCGCGTTTCTGCGATTGGCTCCCGACCTGACCCAGAGCAGTGATTCGCTTGAGACCCGGAATCTCGCAGCCGCGGATTCCGTGAGGGTGATGGGCACGGCGATCCTCGGGTTGACCGTGGGATGCGCCCAATGCCACGACCACAAGTATGACCCGATCACGAGCGAGGATTATTACCGGTTCCGGGCCATTTTCGATCCCCTGTTTCCGCTCAAGGACTGGCGGCGGCCTGCCGATCGATGGGTTGACTTCACCCCCCCTGCGGTGCGTGCGCAGGCCGAGCAAATCGAAGCCAAAGCACGGGCTGTTGAAGAGGAGATCAACGCACGAAAACTGGTCGTTGCAAAAGAGATTCTTGCGAAGAAACTCGCCGACGTGCCGGCCGAATTGCGTGACGAAGTTGAGGCGGCCAACAACACGGGGGAGAAGGAGAGGACCGAACGGCAGCGACGGCTGCTCGAGGATTATCCGATGGTCAAGTCGGCCCAATTCATTTCCGGGTTTCTTGTTGAATACGACAATCCGGCCTATCGCAAATTCGAAAAGGAGCTCGAAACCGCTGCCGCGATCCGAGCCACCAAACCCGCCCTGCAGCGCGTGATGGTGGCCGACGAACGACCGGGTGTGGTGCCGATCAGTGCCGTGATGTTCCGGGGGGATCCCCAAGCCCCCGGTGAAACCGTTTTACCCGCCGAGCTGGGGATTCTTGATCGACGCAATCCCCGGACGCCCCTGCCGGACAACGATGCCTCACGCCCGACGACCGGCCGGCGTCTGGCCTACGCATCGGTTCTGACCCGCGGGGATCATCCTCTGACGGCGCGGGTATTTGTGAACCGCCTCTGGCTTCACCACTTCGGCCGCGGTCTGGTGGCCACCCCCAACGATTTTGGCTTAAACGGGGACCGGCCCTCCCATCCCGAACTGCTGGACTGGTTGGCGGATGATTTCGTCCGCCACGGGTGGGATCAGAAACGCCTCCACCGGATGTTGCTTCTGTCGACGGTGTATCAGCAACAATCCCGCAGAAACCCGGCGCTCGACGCCATCGATCCGCAAAACGAACTTCTGGGGCGAATGAACCTTCGACGCATGGAGGCGGAAACGGTTCGCGACTCGCTCCTGGCGGTCAGCCGGAATCTCAACGCCAGCCTGAGCGGTCCCAGCGTTCCTGTCACGGTCAACGGAGAAGGCAAGGCGGTGATCGGTGAAATGAAACTCCGGGACGGACTTCCCGCCGGGGTGGAGACACGAAACGCAGACGGACTTCGACGCAGTGTTTATGTCGAGGTCAAGCGGTCGCTTCCCTTAAACGCCCTGGCGACCTTTGATCAGCCCGTCATGAATCCAAACTGCGATGTGCGCCGGCACTCGACCGTGCCCACCCAGGCTCTCTGGTTCTTGAACGACGAATCGATGGTGCAGGAGGCGGATGCCCTCGCCCGGTTCCTGATTCACCGGCACGGGGATCGGGCGGAACCGGCGGTTCGTGATTTGTTCATGCGCCTGTTCGCGGTTCTGCCGAGCCCGGAAGAAATGCGCACACTGAGCGAATTTCTGGAGATCCAGACGGAACAGTTTGCCCGGAATCCGGACGCCCAGTTGAAGGCCGTGATGGAGACCGAGAAAAACGCCCCGCGATCGCGAGCCTTCAGTTTGCTTTGTCAATCGCTCATGGCCTCCAATCGATTTCTATATGTGGATTAACTCCTGTTGCCCATGACGCCTCCCATGTTCCACCCAACAACCCACCCGGGACTTTGTTCCCGGCGCCACATGCTTCGAACGTCGGCTTTTGGTTTGGGGTCCATGGCTGCGGCATGGCTGCTCAATCAGGAGGCCGTGCGGGCCCTGGAGCCCGTAAAACCACAGATCGAACCGCAATCGTTTGACCTGCTTCCCAAGCCCCCTCCCTTGCCGGGCAAGGCCCGCGCGATGATCTCCATGTTCATGATGGGGGGGCCGAGCCAGATCGACCTGTTCGATCCGAAACCCGAGTTGATCAAGCGGAACGGCCAGAATTTTCCCGGTGACATCCAGTGGGATAATCCGGCTCAGGCCAGCCGTGAAATCCTGGCCCCGCTCTGGAAGTTCCAGAACCACGGCCAATCCGGCATGGAACTTTCCGAGCTGCTCCCTCATCTGGGCCGGATCGCCGATGACATCACGCTCATTCGTTCCATGCGCACGGGGGCAAACAACCACGTTCCCTCCAATTACGCGCTCAACACCGGATTGCCCAACCGGGGTCGTGCCGTGCTTGGGAGTTGGCTGGTCAACGCCCTTGGCAGCTTGTCCCAGGAGCTCCCGGCGTTTGTGGCGCTCACGGATCCGCGGGGTTTGCCCCTGCTGGGCGGTGAACATTGGAGCAGCGGAGGCCTGCCGGCCATCTACCAGGGAACGATGGTGCGCCCTGTGGAACCACGCATCTTCAACCTCACCCCACCGGAACGCCTTCGGGGCGTGCCGCAATCCGCACAGCTCGAGTTGTTGCAGCAGTTCAACCGGGCGCACCTCCGGGAACATCCCGGAGAAAACGAACTCGAAGCGCGCATGACCAGCTATCAGCTGGCGGCGCGCATGCAGCTGGCCGCGACTGAAGCCTTCGATTTATCCAAGGAAACCGCCGCCACCCGGCGCATGTACGGCATCGAGGACGAGGTCACCCGCGACTACGGCACCCGCTGCCTGATCGCCCGGCGGCTGGTGGAACGTGGCGTTCGTTTTGTTCAAATCTTTTGCAACGGCCAGACCTGGGATCACCACGGGTCCATCAACACCGCGTTGCCGGCGCGTTGCCGCGAAGTGGATCAACCGGCCGCCGCCCTCGTGCAGGATCTCAAACAGCGCGGGCTGCTCGACTCGACCCTGGTCCATTGGGGCGGGGAAATGGGACGATTGCCGGTGATCCAGTTTCGGGATGGTCTCACGCAGCGCGACAAGGTCGGCCGCGATCATAATACCTACGGGTTCAGCATGTGGGTTGCCGGGGGCGGCCTCCGGGGCGGATATGTTCACGGTGCCACCGACGAATTTTCGCATCAGGCCGTGGAGGGAACGGTGCACCACTACGACTGGCTCGCGACCGTGCTCCATCTGTTTGGGCTCGATCACGGCAAACTCACCTTCCGGGTGGGGCCGCGCGACATCAAACTCGTCGAAAACCCCGAAGCCCGCGTGGTCACCGAGATGCTCGCCTGACAGTCCGTTAAAAAAGGTGGAGCCGACGTCAGGAGGCTCTGCAATACCTAAAGAGTAAATCAGAGTCTCGTGACCTCGCCTCCCACAAGATCTGGAGTTTTTTAACGGAACCTTGTGTTCCGTCGGAAAACACCAATGCCAACGGACCCGTCACGGACCCGGTCGGCTTTGGTGAGCGTTGCATTCGCGCTCAATTCGCCCTTCGTGCCGCCACGTATTCGCTCACGTTCCTGGCAAGCACATCGAGCGGGACATTGCCCCCGCGGACCACGGTGTCGTTGAAGTCGCGCACATCGTACCGATCGCCGAGTGCGGACTGGGCGATGGACCGTTGGCGGAGAATTTCGGCATGGCCCACCTTGTAGCCGCAAGCCTGGCCCGGCCAGCTGCAGTACCGATCGACTTCACTGGCGACTTCGAGGGGGTTGGAACCGTTTTCTTCAACAAAGAACTGAACACCCCGTTCGCGGGTCCAGCGTTTGGCATGCAACCCGGTGTCAACAACCAGTCGGCAGGCGCGGAAGGCCAGCGATTGCAGGTATCCCAGGCGGCCCACCGGGTAATCGTCGTACAGGCCCAGTTCGTCGGCCAGTTGCTCGGCGTAAAGCGCCCAGCCTTCGCTGTAAGCGTTGAAGGCGAGCATTGTGCGGATCAGCGGCATCTGGTTGGCGTATTCGCCCTGCCAGACGTGACCCGGAATTGCTTCGTGAAAGGTGAGGTCCGGCAGGCTGTATTTGCTGTGCAGATCGGTGGTCCGCAGGTTGATCCAGAATTTTCCCGGGATCAACCCGTCGATCGAACCGGCACCTCCGTACGCCCCGGGGGCACCCGGCTCTTCGTCGGGAGGAAGGCGTTTTACCTCGAGGTTTCCCTTCACCAGCGTGCGGAATGCTCGCGGCATTTCCGCCCGGATCTTTTCGAGCCATTGCTTGATGAAGTCCATGATCTCGCTGCGTCCGGCATCGCCTTCGCTGAACAGATACCGGGGATCCTTTGCCAGCGCGTTCATTCGTTGGCCCACCGAGCCCGTTGTATAACCGAGGCCGTTCAGGATCGTATGCATGCGTCCGTGCAGCGAGCGCAGCTGCTCGAGTCCCATCTCGTGGACCTCCTCCGGGGTCATGCGTGTGGTTGTGCTCGCGCGCAGGGCCCAACCGTAGAATGCATCTCCCTGGGGACGCGCCCACATGCCGGCGTCCATGCTCGCTTTGGGAACCTGCGCCTTCAATTCGGCCAATTGACGTTCCAGGGCCGGTGCAATCTGGTGGCGCACAATCGCGGTCGCACGTTCCTCCCAGTTTCCCTGCAAACCTAGTGCGCCGGTGCGTCTCGTAAGGCTTTCCACGAGGCCACCTCCATGCCGGGCCCCCTGCAGGCTTTGTTCCATCTGGCGCAGGGCTTTTTCGATCAGGAAGGCCGGGGCAATCAATCCCCTGCCGGCCGCATCCTTCAGGCGGTCGGTTTCCCCGTCGAGAACCCCGGCGACTTGGTTGAGGCGCGACAAATAGGCCTCGGCGTCGGCACCCTCGCGGATCGGGTGTTCGGCATCAAGGAAACGTGGAATGTCGAGATAGGCACCAACGTTTTGAATGACGACGTAGGGTGTGTTGCGCCAGCCCCCGACCGCGACGTCGCCGTAGGGCAGGGCAAAGCCTGCCAGCGCCGCTTCGTAGGCGCTTTCCACCACCGCGAGGCTGGTGCGCCTGGCGTGGTCCAGGCCGGTGATATCCAGGGCGCGAATTCGTTTGAGGTCAGCGCTCAGGGTTTCGGCAACCGATCGTTGACCGGTCGCGGACCGATCGGCCAATTGGCTCCGCAGTGCAGCCCGGGATCCGGTGTCAACGCCCAACGAAGTGGCGCTTTCGGGAGAATGCACGATCAGATTCTCGGCGATCGAATCCAGCAAGCCCTTGGCCCGCTGGGCGATCGATGAATCAGAAGCCGCCGGGTCAGCCGCCGTCGCCTTCCATTGCCGGCAAACACCCAGTACCAACGCGGTGGCACCCGCCCCCATGCCGGCAAGCAGGTGGCGACGGGAAAGGACAGGACTGGCGCCGGACGGCGTCGGCCTGCTTGAATATTCTGGATCAGCGCTCAGGCCGTCGGTAACGGTTTTTTCCATGCCGGGAATCTGGTTGATTGTTGCGCGACAAAATTTTCGGAAACCGCACAGAGGGTTGTGTCTGTTCGATTCGAGCCGTCCGACCCAGTTGAGGCGGCGCGCAAGAGCCAGGTTATGCAATCAACCGGGCAGCGTCGAGCGACAATCCTCCGTGCACCCGCCCGGGGGTGCATGACAGAATTCTTCGTCGATGACGAACGAAGTTGAGTGCGCGCCCCCCACCAAGGCGAAGCGTCTTGGACGGCGGTAGTCCTCTACCGCTTTTGGGTAGCGCGAACCGTCCCGGCGAGCCGGGTTGCAGG
>JAIPJX010000129.1 GCA_021733945.1 Verrucomicrobiota bacterium
CAGACGTTGCGCCATGACCGCCTCGACCGAGGAAGCCACCAGGAACGGCTCAATCCCCATGTCGATCAGACGGGTGAACGCGCTTGGCGCGTCGTTCGTGTGCAGGGTGCTGAAGACCAAATGCCCCGTGAGCGCCGCACGAATCGCGATCTCGGCGGTCTCCAGATCGCGGATCTCACCCACCATGATCACATTCGGATCCTGCCGCAGGATATGCCGCAGGCCCATGGCAAAGGTCAAACCGATGTCCGACCGCACCGCAATCTGATTGATTCCCTTGAGCTCGTATTCCACGGGCTCTTCGATGGTGATGATCCGTTTCTGCACCGAATTGATGGTGCTCAGGAAGGCGTACAGGGAGGTGGACTTGCCGGAGCCAGTCGGCCCGGTCACCAGCAGGATCCCATGCGGTTTGATGATGATCTCGCGAATCGAGGCCTCTTCCCTCTCCGAAAACCCGAGCTTGTCCAGGCTCAGAAAGATCTTTCCACGGGTCAGCAATCGCAGCGACACACTTTCCCCATAGACCGTCGGCACGGTCGATACACGAATATCGATCTCCTCGCCCTTGATCCGCACGTTGATGCGCCCGTCCTGGGGAAGCCGTTTCTCGGCGATGTTCATGCCGGACATCACCTTCACGCGGGAAATCAGCGCCGACTGATAACGTTTCAACTGCGGAGGCATCGGAGTTTGGTGCAGAATACCGTCAATCCGGTACCGGATCCGCAGCTCATCCTCGGCCGGCTCAAAATGAATGTCCGTGGCCCGGTCCTTAAACGCCTCCCAGATGATCTGGTTGACGAACTTGATGACACTGGCCTCCTTGTCGCCCTCGGTGATCTCCTTGTCTTCACCCACCAACAACTCGAGCGGCTCATCCTCCGCCAGTTCATCGAGCGTTTGGGCACCAACACCATAGTATTTCTTGAGCGCCTTCTCGATTTCAGCCTTCGGAGCCAGACCGAACTGAACCGGGCATTGAGCCTCGTACTGCACCGCACTCAGCAGGGCGGAATCGAACGGATTGCTCACCGCCACCTGAAGAACACCGTTTTCGAAAGCGGTTGGCAGAACCGAATACTGGAAAGCCACCTTGGTGGAGATCCGTTTCTGCGCCTCGGCGGCGATCGAACTGCGGGCCAGCTCCAGAAAGGGCCAGTCGAGGGTCTTGGCCAGACGCTGCAGGAATACCTCCTCGGTCATTCCCTGCTCGCGGGCGAAGAACGCCACCAAAGTCTCCTGAGACCCGCCCTCGGCCGCGACCCGCCACGCCTTGGTCCAGGTGTCAAACTGACTCGCCGTGGCCAACGCCGCTTGAGCCAGAACACTTTTTATCGATACAATTGCCATTCGGTCTGGAAAACCCAGTCTTAACTACTTCTTATACAAGTGAAACTAGGGAAAGTTGCGGGAGGGGTCAAAAGAATTGCGGCTTCTTCCAGATCGGCACCACCCGTTTCATCTCCTCGATCACAAACTGGCAGGCTTCAAACGCTTCCCCGCGGTGGGGAGCGACCACTTCGACCCAGAGCGACGGCTCGTTTTCCCCCACAAATCCCAACCGATGCACCAATCGGATCGATTCGATCGGCCACCGTTGTTCCACCTGCTCGAAGATCAGCTGGAACTGGTGTTCGGCCATCACTCCAAACGCCTCATATTCGATGCCGCGGATCCGTTTCCCGTCTTCCTCCCCGCGCACGACGCCGGAAAAACAGATCACAGCCCCCATGCGTTGGGATATCTTACGCGACTGAATCAACGCCGGTTCATCAATCGGTTCGGTCGACAAAACAAGCTGGCGTTTCACGAGCGTCCTCCTCGCGGGCGGACACCCCTTTCAAAACATCTCATGGTAAATCCTTTCATCCTCCCTGAACCGGAGGGAAAAGTGATACTACATCCTTCTCCCGCAACACATAATGCCGGTCCTGATACTCCACCCCCACCGCCGCCAGGGTCGAGTTCTTCATCGGTTCAAGCTTCGGGAACTGCCCGCGCAACTGTGCCAGCAACTCCCCCAGCGAGCTGCCCTCCGGCACTTCCCCAACGGTTTCCGCGCAACCGGTCAGATCCTTAAAATATGAAAAAAAGCGGACTTGAATGCGCATGCGCAACCGTTATCCCCAAAATCCGGTCAATCCGCCAGCTCGATTGTTCGTCAGCAGACGCGGCTGCCCCGAATTCCATTCCGTTCGGACCGGAAATGCCCTGGATCAGAATTCCCAACCGCATGCCGTCGAGCCCCCAATTCAATTGGGTGCCGCCCGGGCGAACAGGCCGGGACTCGTCAATTCTCAAAATCTCCTGACCCAATGTCGGGTGCCCGGCGCGTGACACAATCGGACGATTGAGTCTCAGCGAAAAACCGGTATGCTACCACACATGAAGTTTCTCAAGCTTGGGTTCATCGGCCTGCTGGGCGTTGTATTGGGTGGTTGCGCGCAGCCCACATCCAAACCTCAGGCGGAAACCAGCGAGGCCCCAAGGGTGTTCCGGGTTGCCGGAGTCTTGAAAGAGCCCGTCACCGAAGACGAATCGATCGTGGTGGCTCACGACGAGATTCCAGGCTTCATGCCGGCCATGACCATGCCGTTCCGGGTCAAAAACCGGGAGGAACTCCAAGGACTGGAGCCGGGGGATTCGTTGACGTTCCGACTCTCCGTGGCGAATGAAGCCTCGTGGATCGACCAGATCACGAAGACGGATTCCGCAAAGGCTGCCGAACCGCCTGCACGACCTTCGGTTCGCCTGGTACGCGACGTCGAACCTCTGGCGGTGGGTGACCTCATCCCTGATTACGCATTCACCAATGAATTGGGACGCGTGGTCCGGTTTTCCGACTACCGGGGCAAGGCCCTGGCGTTGACGTTCATATTCACACGCTGCCCGATCCCGGAGTTTTGTCCGCGCCTGTCCAAACATTTCAAAACGGTGCAAACTCAACTCCTCGCCCGCCCGGGAACTCCCGACAACTGGCATCTGTTCTCCGTCTCGTTCGATCCGCACTACGACACCCCGGGCATTCTCAAAGGCTACGCCCGAATCAACGGGTACGAACCGGAGCACTGGAGCTTCGTGACCGGGTCGATGCTCGATATCGACGCCATCACCGAGCAGTTTGGGCTGCCGGTCGTCCAGGATGGCGGATCGCTCAGCCACAAACTGCGCACCGTGGTGATCGACACCGAAGGCAGAATCACTTCGATCCTCATGGGAAACCAATGGACTGCGGAAGAGCTGGCAGCGGCGCTGATCCAGGCAGCAGCACCCGCTCCGGCACCATCGAACGCCAAACCACAAGCACCTGAAGAGGCACTCAGGCTCCCGCAATAAACAACGGCGACTTCGTGGTCGCCATCTCCACACGAATCCGCACGAGGTGGATCAGGGCTTTGACCGTGAGTTCCAGAAAAAGAAATGGTTTGGCAATAAAATCGTTTCCTCCGCTCATGGCAGCGCTTTTTCGGCTCTCAAACCCGGACAAGGCGGTCACAAAAATGACCGGCACCTGCGCGTAACCAGGCAACTTCCGCATCTGTCGGCATAACTCGAAGCCTTTCATGACCGGCATTTCAACATCCAGAATCACCAGATCAAACGCCTGCCTGGAGAGCCATTCCAGGGCTTCGACAGGATCCTCACAGTCCGTGCACGGCAGCCTCCCCTTTTGAAGGGACCGCATGATCGCGCGCCGGGAGATCGCCTCGTCATCCACCACCAGGATCTGCGGGGTTTTGGGATAATCCACAGGCGAATTGAGGAGCTCGGGCGAAAGCAGTTGCTCAAGAAAATCAATCCCCTGAAGCACCGTGCGCTCCGCCGAAGCGTTCACGCTCTTTGGTGATTCGTGCAACTCCGCCGCAAGCGCCTCCATGGCCTCGGCCACGCGCGAGAATGTCTCCAGATCCAGAAGCGTCGCATTGGAAGCAAGCAACCCCAGTTCCCGACGCAATCCAGTCATCCTGGTGTCCTTCGCGGGAGATGCGGAAGAAGCGAGGATCTGCCTGGCTTCCTTTTTCAGACACGCGATCCGGCCTGGAGCTGAGGCATAAAACTCATCCTGAAGGGCCTTCACCGATAATCCTTCGGAAACTCTCGCCGAGTCCGCCACCCCTCCCTCCGTTTCATCGACCGCAGCCTCCCGGGCCCTGGCAGCGGCTTCGAAAACCTTGTTCAACACCTCCACCACCTGCTTGGGGGACGTGGAACCTTTGTGCAGGCACACCGTCGCACCCAGCTCCATCGCGTCCTTTTGGACACCGCTGAGATACGCGTTTGAAAACACCACCACGGGCAATTCGCGGGTGGACGGATCCGCCCTCAGGCGCCTCAGAATCTCGAACCCGCTGACTTTGGGCAGCATCATGTCCAGCAGGATCGCGTCGGGTTTAAACTCCGGGATCACAGCCAACCCGGCCACCCCGTCCTCGACAAGCCGGACCACGAACCCCTCCAACTCGAATCGGCACGCGTACACCCTCCCGATCACACGGTCATCTTCGATAACAAGGAGCCTCTTCACAATGCACGCCCGGATCTCCGACCTACGATTTTGGAACTTTTTCCTGCAGAAAACCCCGAATTCGGATGTATTCCCGTGAAGCGGTCTCAAGGGCCTCCTGCGCTCCGGACAGCTCGCCCCGTTCCCCCATTGCCTCGAGTTCCCGAAGAGACGGAACGATTGCATTCATGCCACACGTCGCGCTCGCTCCACAGAGTTTGTGAGAAAAACCCTTTACTTCGGCCGCCTGCCCCGCACTCACGGCCTGTTTCAGGCTTGCCAACAATTCCTCCGCCTGGGTGTTGTACAAATCAACCAGCTCACGCACCACTTCTTGGTCGTCCGCTCCCATCTCCCACAGTCGCGCCAAATCGACCGGTTCGCCTCCAGACCCTTCCGGAACCTCCCCGGATTGGGTACTCGATCCAGCATCAGCACCCGCGGCGTCTTTCCATGCCCCGCTACCTCCGCGGGATTTGGACTCCCTCGCCCATCGCTCGAGGGCTTCCTGAAGAACGGCCGATTTGAGAGGTTTGGTCAGGTAATCGTCCATGCCCGCGCTCAGGCACTTTTCCCGGTCCCCCTTCATGGCATGCGCCGTGACAGCGACGATATGCAGCGTGGTCCGAGTGCCGAACGCCCCGCTCGCCTCCCGGTTTCGAATCTCCCGGGTCGCCTCATACCCATCCATCTCCGGCATCTGACAATCCATCAGAATCACATCGTAGGGACTCCGAACGCAGGCTTCCACCGCCTCACGTCCATTGACCACCGCATCCGCCGAGTAGCCCAACCGGTTCAACTGCCCCAAAACCACCTTCCGATTGACGTCATTGTCTTCAGCCACCAGGATGCGAATCGGCATCTCCGACGCCACACCCGAAGAATCAGCCGCAGGCACAGCACTTTTTCCATCAGCATCGTTCCCCGTTCCACCGCCAACCATTACATTCATAAGAGTATCAAATAGCATCGACTGCCGGACCGGTTTTGTCACCTTCTCCAAAACCCCTGACCGGCGCAATGTTCCCGGCTCAAATTTGCATCCGAAGGGTGTCATGAGCACAATCCGGGTTCCGGAAAGCGCGGGATCCGAACTCACACGGCGTGCGAAATCCAGCCCATCCTCATCCGGCATCTCCTGATCCAACAGGACCAGACCAAAGGAATCCCCGGACGCAGCCCCTTCCCTGAGCTTATGAAACGCCTCGCCCGAGTCGCCGTAACTTTCGACCCTGAGATTCCAGGATCGAATCTGATCCGCTAGAAAGTCCCGATTGGAATCGTTGTCATCAACAATCAGGATGCGCAGCCCCTTCAGTCGATCGAGTCCATCCTTGTCCTCCGGGGGGGGGCCAGACTCTGCTGTCTGTTTGGAAAAACGAACGGTGAACCAGAACTTCGAGCCCTTGCCAGGTTTGCTTTCGACCCCGATCGCCCCCCCCATCAACTCGACCAACTGCTTCGAAATTGCCAATCCCAACCCGGTTCCTCCGAATTTCCGGGCCGTTCCCGGAGCCGCCTGGCTGAACTTCTGAAACAGGCGGGCCTGGACCTCATCGGGAATCCCCAATCCAGTGTCGGTCACTTCAAACCGAATATCGACCTCATCCGCGCTGTCCGACTCCTGGGAGACCTTCAGGACCACTTCGCCCTCGCTGGTAAATTTAACGGCGTTGCTCAACAGGTTTACCAGCACCTGCTGCACCCGCCCCGCGTCCCCTTGCAGTCTCAGGCAAACATCCGGGGCAACATTCCCAAGGAGTTCAATCCCCTTGGCGGTTGCCCGTTCCGCCACCAACCGCACGCTCTCCTCGACCAGTTCGCGGAGATCGAAATCGGCAGTCTCAAATTCCAGTTTGCCAGCCTCGATCTTGGAAAAATCCAGGATGTCGTTGATCACCCTCAGCAGCGTGTTGGCACTGTTCAACACGGTCCGTGCATAATCCAGCTGGGTCGGGTTCAATTCGGTCTCCAGCAGCAGACCGGTCATTCCGATCACCCCGTTGATGGGCGTGCGGATCTCATGGCTCATGTTGGCCAGGAACTCGGACTTGGCCACCGAATTGTCTTCAGCCTGCCTCCTGCCCTTCACAACGGCCGATTCCCACTGCCTGCGCTCGGTGATATCGTTGGCAACCGCAAGGAACCCAAACACTCGACCGTCCTCTCCGGTGAGCGCCGTTACAGAGAGCTGCACCGGGAAACCACTGCCATCCTTGCGCACGTAATCCCATTCCCCCACCTCGGTGACTCCCGTCCTGGCCTTGGCAACCAGCACCTCGACGCCCGGGTCGATCGTTCGGCCCAGTTCCTCGGACAGGATTGCGCTCCGGGTTTTGATCTGCTCCGGATCATGCAGGGCGGCCAGCGTCGCATGACCAATGAGCTCGTCGGCACGGTATTCCAACCAGCGCTCGGCCGTCCGGTTCACCGTCTGGATCAGCCCCTCGGGATTGGTCGAGATGATGGCGCAGTCGGCGGAATTCAGAATGGCCTGGTTCAGAAGGTGCTTCTCCAAAAGGCTGCGCTCCAGCACCAACTGGCGCTTCAGCACCAGGCGCTGCTCAAAGTGGCTCACCACCTGGCGCCCCAACGCCTTCAACGCAGCCTGCTGCTCCTGTGTCAACTCCCTCGGCTTCCGATCAATCACACAGAGTGTGCCCACTGACTGCTGCCCCGGGGCAACCAACGGAACACCCGCATAAAACCGGATCATTGGATCCGACAACACCAGCGGGTTGTTTACGAAGCGCGGGTCCTGCGTCGCATCCCGCACCTCAAAAATGTCCTTCTGTAAAATCGCATGAGCGCAAAACGCCCAATCCCGCGGTGTTTCAATCGCCTCCACACCAAAACGCGATTTAAACCACTGACGATTCTCATCGACCAGGGACACGAGGGCGATCGGGGTCTGACAGATCGCGGACGCCAACTGGGTGACGTCGTCGTACAGGCTTTCCGGTGTGGTATCGAGAATATCCAGGTCGCGCAACGCCGCCAACCGCTGTTGCTCATTATAGGGAAGGGGTGCTCCCAACACGCTGGTTTCAGCCGTTTTTTTTGCTTCTCGCCGTTGCTCGTTCTCCATAGTTCAGGGTACCCCCGAACATAAGAATCCCGCCTTTGCTGCTTCGAAGGCGACTTAGAGTTGCCTGAATCGGAAAATCTGGCAAGCTGAAACCTTTTATGGCGCTGGCGAAAAACCGCCTGTGTCAACGCTTGCCGGATAATCCGCAATCGCTTGGATCAGGCACGGGGAAAAACTATGAAGGCACTAGTCACCGGCGGCGCCGGGTTTATCGGCTCCCACATCGCACAGGCGCTCTGTGCCCAGGGAGCCAGCGTGATCGTTCTCGACTCTCTCCGATCCGACTCCCCTCCCAATCTGGCCTGGCGTCAGCCGGGCCATGCCCTGGAATGGGTCGAGGGCGATATCAACGACTCGCCCCTGCTCACTCGCCTGATCGCCGGGTGCGACTGGGTCTTTCACCATGCCGCCGTCGCTTCCGTTCCCTACTCGGTGGCCCACCCGATCGAAAGCCACCAGCACAACCTTGATGGATCCCTGCAGATGCTCATCGCAGCCCGGGACGCCAAGGTCAAACGATTGGTCTTCGCCTCCTCCTCCGCCATCTACGGGAACGACGAATCCGAGGCCAAACTCGAGTCTCTCCCCCCCTCTCCGCTCTCGCCCTATGCCCTGCAGAAGTACGCCTCCGAACAATACGGACGCTTGTTCCATCAGCTTTACGGCCTCGAAACCGTCAGTCTCCGTTACTTTAATGTGTTCGGCCCCCGCCAATCCTTCGACTCCCCCTATTCCGGGGTCATCGCCCGCTTCTGCACCCGCATGCTCGATCACCAGCGCCCCCTGATTTTTGGAGACGGGAAACAATCCAGGGATTTCGTCTATGTCGACAACGTGGTCCAGGCAAACCTCAGGGCGGCCACCGCCCCTGCCGAACGGGCTGCCGGCGGTGTGTTTAATATTGGTTGCGGCCAAAGCATCAACCTTCTGCAACTCGCCGAAGAACTAAACCGGTTGACCCATCAAAACCTGGAACCAATCTTCGAACCGGGCCGCACGGGCGATGTCCGCTCCTCCCAGGCCGATATCACCCGGGCCCGCTCCGCCCTCGAATACGCACCCGCCGTCTCCTGGCAGGAGGGCCTGAAACAGACATTGCAATTCTATGCAGACCAACGCGACTCCACAGATTCTGGTCGTTGAGGACAGCGAACCCCAGGCGCTCGCACTCAGGCGATTCCTCGAAAATTCCGGATTCGGCGTCACCACGGCCGCAGACGGAAAGCTGGCGCTCGGTCAACTCGCAGACCGGAAATTCGATCTCGTGATCACCGACATTGAAATGCCGGAGATGAACGGCCTCGACCTGTCCAAATCCATCAAGGCGGATCCCGCGCTCCGGTCCATTCCCGTCCTGCTGCTCTCGCGTTTCGCCAGTCCCGATCACCTCCTGGACGGCATTGACGCCCGGGCGGACTGCTACGTGACCAAGCCGTTCGAACCCGCGCACCTTTTGCAGCACCTGCGTGCCCTGCTCAACCCAGCGTCCCCAACGTCGCCGCCTCCTGCGGAACATACCCTGACCGTGCAGCTTCAGGGACGCGATCGCCAGGTCACCGCAACCCCAACGCAGTTGCTCACCTTCCTTCTTTCCACCTACGAGGGAGCTCTCCACCAGAACGATCAATTGACCCGGGCCCAGGACCAGCTCCAGCAGCGCAACCAGGAACTGCGCTCCCAGGGACATCGCCTCAAGGCATCCGAACGTAATCTCCAGGCGCTTCTGGAGAACAAGGTGGAGGGGGTTGTGGTGATCGACCAGAAGGGACTGGTTCGATTCGTCAACCCGGCCGCACAGACCCTGCTCCAGAAACCCGAACAACAACTGATCGACAAACCCTTTCCGTTCACAATCGTTCCCGATGAAACACGCGAAGTCACCGTCCCAATCTCCGGCGGCGAACTCATCATTGCCGAACTCCACGTCGCAGACACGGTCTGGGAAGGCGAACTGGCCTACGTGGCCTCCCTCCGCGACATCACCCAGCGCAAGCAGGACGAACAACGGCTGGTCAGGACCCAGGCGCTGCTCGACGAACGCAATCAGAAACTCCAGGAGCAGGGACATCGCCTGCGCGTCTCAGAACGAAACTACCGGGCGCTCCTCGAAAACAACGTGGACGGCATGCTCGTCATCGACGAATCCAACGCGGTTTGGTTCGCCAATCCGGCGGCGGAGATCCTGCTCCAGAAATCGGCCGCAGACCTTCGCCAACAACCCTTCCCCCACCCCCTGACACTCGACGCCCCTTCGGAGATAGAACTCACCGACGGAGCCGGAGAAAATGTGATCGCTGAAATGCGGGTTACAGACACCGTCTGGGAGGATAAACCCGCCTTTCTGGTCACACTGCAGGACATCACCGAGCGCAAACAAAACGAACTCAAGCTGATCAAGGTGCAACAGGCGCTCCGGGATCAAAACCTCAAACTCCGGGAACAAGACCGCCGGTTGCGGACTTCGGAAAAAAATTTCCGGACGTTGCTCGAAAACAGCGCCGACGGCATCATCGTGGTGGATCAGAAAAAAATCGTTCGATTCGTCACTCCCTCCGCAGTGGTGCTCCTCGGAAAAGCCGGTGGCGAACTTCTGGGCAAACCGTTCGAATTCCCCCTCGTTCCTGATGAAACCCGCGAGATCGAAATCAGCATGGGCGACCAAACCACGATCGCCGAACTGCACGGCGTCGACACCGTCTGGGAAGGGGAATCGGCGTTTCTGGCCTCGATCCGCGACATCACACAGCGCAAACAGGACGAACGCAAAATCCAGGAACAACAGGCCCAACTCGAGGAAGCCAACGCACAACTCCAGGCGCTGGCCATCTCCGATGGTCTCACCGGCCTGAAGAATCACCGTGCGTTCAAGGCAAAAATCAACGAGGAATTCCAGCGCGCCAATCGGTTCCAGCTGCCCCTGTCCCTCCTGCTCCTGGACGTCGATCATTTCAAACCGTTCAACGACACGTTCGGACATCCGGCCGGGGACGAAGTACTCCGTCGGGTGGCCCGCCTCCTGGAAGAGAACGCGCGAACCACCGACCTGGTCGCCCGGTACGGAGGCGAGGAGTTTGTGGTCATCCTCCCGTACACCGACCAGGACGAAACCGTGCTCGCCGGGGAACGATTCCGGGAGATCATCGCATCGGCCGACTGGGACAAACGAGCCATCACGGCAAGCTTCGGCGCAGCCACCCTTTTACCCACGATGGGAGATGCAGCCGAGCTCATCGCAGCGGCCGACGCCGCGCTCTACATGTCGAAACAGAATGGCCGAAACCGCGTCACCCACGCCGCAAATCCGCCCTAGCCCCAGTCAGGCGAGCAGGCCAGCCGGACAGGCTCTTTTCCCGCAACCCGGGGAGCATCGCTCCGCAACGGCCGTTTTCAGGATAAACACCCGTCCTATTTGAGTGATTCAAGATAGGCGATCAGCGACGCCAGCTCATGAACCGTCAGGCTGGCCGCCAAACCTTCCGGCATCATCGATGTGGTTCGCAATCCACGACGCACCACTTCATTCGACGGAATTCGAAACACGAGACCCGCGACATTCCTCAGCTCGATCTGACCGTCCTGTTCCCCCGTGGCAAAACCCTCGAACACGGCTTCGTCCTTCATCTCGAACCACTGAGTCTGAAATCCCTGGGCGATCACCTCGCTCGGCTTGAGCACCGACAGGATCAAGTCCTCCCGTTTCCATTTCTTGCCCGCATCCCCGAGGTAGGGACCCTTGACAGCCTGGTTCGGCGACGTGGTGTGACAGGCCACACAGCCCTGACGCGTAAACAGATACTCCCCGAGCGCCGCGCTGCCCGTCTCCTGGTTCAGAGCCACGATGGTCTCCGCAACCGCGGAATCCCCCACCAACCGGGATTGTCCCGTCGACCGTTGCGCCTCCAGCCCATCCAGCCGGGTCAGAGCCTCCTTGCCGGCCAGCGCCGTTTCATGCTGGTTGGACTCCGTTGCCTCCACCACATCCTGGCGGTATTCCGAGAGTCCCATTTCTCCAACAGCCCGCACAAACTCGATGCGTTTGCGGTTTCGATCGATCAATCGTTTCGCAATGTTTCGCGCACCCTCATCCGAGAGAGGCGATTCCGCCAGGTTCAGGCAGATCATCAACACCACCTGCCTTTGGAAACCCGCCGATCGGTTCGGCAGGCTCTCCAGGATCTTCGGATTGGCAAGGTGCTCGGACGACACCACGAAATCGCGTGTCACCCTCGCAAACAGGGCGTTGTCCGGATCCGTTCGTTTCCAGCTGTCGAGCACCTGAAGTTGCGCGGGAAACGCTTCCCCCCGCTCCAGCCGACCCAGGGCCTCAAATGCAGCCACCCGCATCGTCACAGGCCTGTTTCCAGAACCAGCCGCATCCCGCAACGGTTCGATGGCGACGCTGCCCGGATTCTGCGCGTCGATCATTGCCTGGATCTCATCCACATGGGCATTCAAGCGAAAACTCCCGGGATCCATCCGATTGCGACGCATCTCCACAAACAACTCCGACTGCAGCGCCGGAGGCAGTTCCTCGAAATGTTTCTCCACGGCAGTCCGGATCCGGTCCGATTCCCCCCACAAAACCGGCGTGAAGTACGGTCCCCGATCGTCCGGCCGGGTGGTCCACCACTGGACACCATCCCAGTGTTTGTCCGCCTGATACAACCGGAAGAGCGCCTTCAGGATTCCGGCCCTGGCCTCAGGGTCGGACACCCGGTCGAGACGGGATATCAAACCGTTGACCGCCGCTGGCGTGTGCATCTCCTGCAGGCACGCCAAAGCCTCTTTCCACAGGGTTCCCCCATCCAGTGCCTCCAGGCAAGCCTCCGAAGCACTCAGCTCGACCAACGCCTTGCGTGCCGTGTGCGGGATGGCGTGATTGTTGTCATACTGCCCCGGCTGCGGGCCTGGTCCCGCCTCCCGACACAATGCGAGCATCTGCGATGCAAACTCGGCATTCCCCATCCGGGCCAGACCGATCAACGCCTGAAGCCGAACCCGGGGATCCGCGTCGGAAAGCCCGCGCGCAAACGGTTCGACAGACACACCCGCCAGCTCGGATTTCCGATCGGCCAACGCGCGGAGCGCGAATTCCCGAACCGCCGGATCACGCTCAAGCTCGAGCAAAACCGGGTGGGACTCCACGCCATACAGCTGCTTCAGGCTGAACAACGCAGCCACCCGGCCGTACAACGCCCCGGTTCGATCGGCCGCGGCGGCACGCAACCCCTCCCGGAACACGGGCCTGCGCCCGCGTCTCAGGATTTCCCGCTGGGTGTTCAACCGGCAGACGGCACTTTTCGAGACCAGATGCCCCAACAACTCGGAATCGCTCGCGGCGGCCAGATCCGGAAACTTCGCCGGCTCGAGGCCCGGGTAGGTGATGCGCACCACGCTGCCAACCTCGGGATTCTTGTAGGTGTAACCGCCCCCTTCCCAATCGTTGACATACATTCTGGAGAAACCATCCACATCCATGTCGATGGCCTGAATGGAGTAGAACGGATCCTGACCAGCCCGGAAAGTCGCTTCGGTTCGCTCAAGCGTGTGCCTGTAAACATGCCGGGTCGTAAAATCACAGGTGTAGAGCAGGTTGTTGTATTCGGCGGGAAACCCGGGTTCATCGAGGAAATAGGCGCCCGTTCCCGATCCCCCCCCGTAATCGGCCAGAGGCTGAATCTGTTCGTCCGCAAAATTCTTGTACAACCGGGGATACCCGTGATCGGCCAGCGCCACAAAATGATGCAGGCGCGTGTTCCACCCCTTGCCATCGTTCGTATTGTCCCTGGCAAACACATCCAGGATGGGGCTCACGGCCACATCGCAGATATTGCGCGTGTACAACGCATACGGCTCGAGTTCCGAACCGTCCGGACGAATCCGCATCACGCCCCCGCCGTGGAGGGCATACGAACTTCCATCAAGCGCCACGGCATTGGTGAACCCGTAATCCCCGATCGCCAGGTAAAGCCAGCCGTCAATCCCCATGCGCGCGCCGTTCGACGTGTGATCGGCGCCACGAAACGTGAGATCAAACCCCAGCCCGCGGATCAGCTCTTTCCGTTCGTCCGCGACTCCGTCCCCCGTGGTGTCGCGAAACGCCGTCAAATACGGCGGATGGATCACATACAGCGTGTCCCCCACAAAACAGGAGCCCCGAGGACTGTCCACGTCCGGTACAAAATCCGTGTACCGGTCGGCAACCCCGTCCCCGTCGGTATCCGCGCAACGGACGATCTTTCCGCGGTTCGGTTTGCGATCGAGCGAACTGTTGAGATCCAGGCTTACATAGACTTCGCCCATCGGAGAGACGGACATGCCGGTCGGATACGTCGCCTCCGGTGGCCGCGCAAAGGTCTCCAGTCTGAACCCCCCCGGCACCCAGTGTTTGGGCTCCGCCTTTAGGTCGACCACCCCGAAACCTGCGATTCCAAAACATGCGGCGAGCACCGCGGCCCGGTTCTTCCACTCGACACCGTTTTTCTGAGCTGTCTTCAAAGTCATAAATTCCCTGATCCTTTATCGATTGACAAGACCTCCACCGTGCGGCCTTCCAGTTCTCCAGTTCTTGGTGTTGTTCGGTTTCATCCGACGACGGAATCACCCTGCTATTGCCTCGGCAGGGATCTCAATCGCCGCACGCACTCCAGCATGGCCCGCCCGGCATGATACCCGGCGTGCCAGGGCGATGCCCTCGTCGGATCGCCCTCCCGGGAGCCGTCCGCCGCCACCGTGCTCCACCAGCTGCCCTCGTGGGCCACCTGATGGGTCTCCACGAAATCGAGCGTCTGGCTGAACAAATCATAATAGGAGCGATCCCCCGTCAGCTCAACCATTTCAAGCATCGAAACCAGCGCCTCGGCCTCAACCCACCAGGTCTTCCTGGTGTCGTCCGCGGGTTCCCCCAACGGTCCACCGCCGTAAAAACCGCCATGCTCCCGGTCGTAGCCGAACCGGATGCTCGATTCGGCCAACGAGGTCGCCCAGTTGCGAAACATCCCCTGCCCCAATCCCAGCGTGCGGCCCGCGTCCAGCACCAACCAGGCGCATTCCACATCGTGCCCGTAGCTCGCCCTGAGATTGCGAGGCTCGTCCACCAACCGCCAGTCCCGGTACCATGCGTCCACATTCGCGTCAAACGTGCGATGCCGAACCGTGCTGGTATTGATGACCAGGAGTTCATTCAGGCGCCTCCCCACAAGGTCATCGGGCCAGATCCGGTAAAGCTCCGCAAACGCCTCCAGCAGGTGCAGGTGAGTGTTGTAGGTCTTGTGCCCAATCCCGCCCACATAACCCGACTCCTGCTCCCCGGTGATCGGACGCCAGTCCCGGTGAAAAAACTCCTGATACCCGCCATTCTCCCGGTCGTAAGCGCGGGCCTCAAGAACTCGGAACAAATCCTTCGCGGCAGTCAAAGCCACCGGATCCCTTGTGGCCCGATAATACGCCGCCAGTCCATACAACGCGAACGAGTTCAAATAGGCGTGTTTTCGGGGGTCCCGCTCGCCTCCGTTGTCCGTCACTTTCGAGTAATAGCCCCCATGCACGCGGTCGAGCATGTGCGCCTGAAGAAAGTCGAACCCCGATCGGGCCGCCTTCAGGGTGGCACCGGCCTCATATCCCTCCCGCGCCAGAGTGCTGAACAACCACAACTGCCGCGCCTGAAACGTGAGGAATTTCTCTCCCGTCAAAACGAACCGCCCTTCCCGCAGCGATTCCTGAAACCCTCCGTGTTCGGTGTCCAGACTGCCCGGCAAATAAAAGGGAATCAGGTTCGCACGCAGAATCGTTTCGCACCGGTCGGCCTGCCGCCGCAACACCGCGCTGTCCAACCGTGCAACCCCGCCATCGGCGGCCAGGACCGAGGGTCCCCGCCCGACCATGCACAGCCCCGGTGCCATTAAAATCAGTGCAAAAATCGCCCGCAGCCCGGCATGGGTCTTCTGTTTTTTCATCAGTGCGCAATCCATCGAAACCGTGTCTCCAACCCCGGCATCCGCCGTACATCCCGCCCCGGGGAATGTTTCGAGCCGTTTGATCGCAGGTTCGGATGCCCTCTCGATTATCGCCGGACCGTCCTTCAGTCAATGCTTGAATTGTCCCGATCAACACACCGCACCGGATCCCGTGCCGTCTGTTTCTGCTTCCGCCGGCGGGGATTGATCGGAAACGAGAGTCGGGAACCGGCGCAGGAAACAATGGACAAAGCACGTTCCTTCCCTGAAAAATCGGGCAACCGTTATGAATACGAATCGATTGCTCCACTCGCCCAATTCTTCAATGGACACCCAAACACCTGCCCGGGACCGCCTGCGATCGCGCACCCGCTTCGCTCATACCGGCGCTCTCGCGCTCGCGGCCCTTTTGATCCTGGGCACCGGACAAACCCGGGCCCACGACGAAGGCTTGACCAAGCAGGAACGCGCCCAGGGATGGAGACTGCTGTTCAACGGCAGGGACACCGTCGGCTGGGCCAACCGCGGGGACACGGAAGCCGTGGGATGGGGCGTCGAAGACGGAGCGCTCGTGCTGAAGAAACCCGGCTCCGGAGATCTGGTCTACACAACCTCGGAATTTGAGGATTTCGAACTGTCGATCGACTGGAAGACCGAGGGAAACAGCGGGCTGTTTCTGAGGATGAGCGATCAGGAGGACTGGCTCAACACCGGGATGGAAGTCCAGATCCTGCCCACTTCGGGAACAACGGTTCATTCCACGGGTGCCCTGTATGATCTGGTGCCACCCCCGGCCTCAGCCAAGGTCCGGGAGAAGGATTGGAACAATTTCAGGGTCGTCTGCAAGGGCCCCAGGGTGTCCTGCGAACTCAACGGTGTTCAAACCTTCCAGATCGATCTCCGGGATGACCGCTGGAAAACCCCGCAGGGGAAATTCGCCATTCCCTACTCGCAGCTTCCCCGAAAAGGCTGGATCATGCTCCAGGACCACGGGGCAAGGGTGGCCTTCCGAAACATCCGCATCCGCCCGATCGGCCGTTGACCCGCATCACCGGCTGCCATCCGGCCCCCAGGCATCCGAATACCAAGGCGTGTTCTGAAAGCGCGCCAGACAAAATCGCCTTTTGCACATCGGGGTGAGAAAGATTCCCGAGATGGCCGCCTTGTCTTTGCCGCCTCGATCTTGGAGAGATCCAGGATGTCGTTGATCAACTGCAACAGCGACGCACCACTGTCCCGGATCGCACGCACATACTGGGATTGCCTGGCAGTGAGTCCCTCCGGTTCCAGCAATTCGCTGAAGCCGAGAATCGCGTTCATCGGGGAGCGGATCTCGTGGCTCATGTTCGCCAGAAAGGCGCTCTTCAATTGAACCGCCTCTTCGGCCTGCAACCTTTCTTCGAGCAACTTCCTTTGCGCATGCTCCTGCTGGAACTCAATGCGGTAAAGATAAAACGCGAACAAACCCGCGCCAATTCCAAGGAGACCAACCGCCCAGGTGGTCCGATTCATGGACTTCATCTCATCGCGCAGCGTTTTCTCCAGTTCGGGCGTGAAACCAATCTGCTGAGCAAGGCGTTTCCATGCGAGCGCACCCATCACCATGCCCGCCATGGTGAAAATCACCCAAAACAGAACCAGCGGCCGGATAATCCACCGCCGAAGACGGTTATTCACGCGATTCCTTGCAGCGCACCCGCGCGAATGATCCATGAAAGCGGCATTGCAGGCATGCTCCAGCGTATCATGCAATTTGCACGGCGCATAGGTTCACCTTTTTTGATTTCTGCAATGTCCGTGAGGGGTTCTTTGCTCGTAATCCCAGGCAAACCTTTTTGACGATGCACGCAACGGGTCTTCAGATTGATCAATCGCATGCTGTGCTGTGACGCATAAGGTTTCGTATCCGCATTTCCCTTCAATTAGCTAGGGAAGGGCCAATCAAATGCTGAAACGCGTTACCGGTTGATCGAGAGGAGCTTGAACGGATTGGCGCAGGCCCCGGAGCGGGATCCAGAACCAACCGGCGTTGCATTCTGCAATTAACTCATGCCCGACCGATGCATTTCGCATGATCCAGCTCAGGTCTCCTGCTGCTCCCTCACGGATGGGAGATGCAACGCTGGGGATGACCGGGGAGTGAGATACCGAATCGGGATCACCTCATTTTGTCACCGGAACGTACGGGAAGAACCGCGTTGCTTTTTGCAGGGTATCGGCAAAGCGGCGTCGGCGCTGCGCTCTGCCGCAGTCCAGCGCGTCGGCAGATCCAAAAGCGGCAGAGGACTGCCGCAGTCCACGACGCTGCCGCGAACCTGCCAAAGACCGGAGCATCCCCGTTGGGTGGTGTACCTCTTGAGGTAGTGTGCCTCGCGCTGCGAGGCACTGTCGGTCGCAGCGCGACCGACTCCACCCGGTCCACCTGGTCCACCCAACAAGCTTCATTCAGGGGGGATCACACAATCGCCATATCTTGGACTAATCCGGCGCACTCCACAGGGCGACGGTTTTGGGCGAACCGATGGAGTCGTGTCTGTCATGGGGA
>JAIPJX010000130.1 GCA_021733945.1 Verrucomicrobiota bacterium
CTCCTCTTGCCAACATGCCGTCATCAATGCCCCGGTGGACTCGTAGAGCCTGTGCTTCGTTCGTAGACTCTCCAATGGCAGCCTTCCCCATGTCCAAGCTGGGTCGGCGTCCACATCAGATGGTTTCGGGACCTTTTCGATGTTCATTTGCATTACGGCCTGCTCGCTCGCTGACCCGCATAACGGGCCTTTGTCACCAAGGAGCTTGACACACTTCATCACTTCCATGTGCCCCTCAGCTGCTACCGGCTGGAACGAAAGTTGCCGGGTGGGGTTTATAACTCTCTCCCACTAGAGTACCTCGCCTTTTCACGGCGCACTTAGACAGGCTCTTAAATCCATCCGAAGCGGTCCCCGCCGGCGCCGACCCATTCACCAATCCGTCGGCCGGTAATCCTTGAGGAATTTTCCCCAGACATGATTGCCCGTATTAAAGCCGTCGATGATCGGATCCACGATTCGGGCCGCACCATCCACGATATCGAGTGGCGGATGAAATCGATGCTCGACGGTTTTGCGTTCGGCGATTTGCACGGGATCTTCGTCGGTCACCCACCCCGTATCCACACTGTTCATGTGGATGCCGTCCGCGTGGTATTCAGCCGCGGACGTCCGGGTCATCATGTTGAGGGCGGCCTTGGCCATGTTGGTATGCGGGTGGCGGGTGGTTTTAAATTTCCGATAAAACTGCCCCTCCACCGCAGAGACATTGACAATGTGCCGATCCCGTTCCGGTCCCCGCATGAGCAAGGGCTTGAGCCGTGCGTTGAGGACAAACGGCGCAACGGCATTCACCAGCTGGGTTTCGAGCAACTCCACGGAGGAGACCTCCGACAACATGAGCCGCCATGAGTTGCGATCCCGCAAATCGACCTGCTGCAGGTCCTGGTCCAGTCGGCCCTGAGGAAACAAGGCCTTCTGGGCGGCGACTTCCTCCGGCAACAACGGCGTCTGGGAAAGCTGCGCGGCATGCGTCAATCCGGCCACGGTGGAATCCCCACGGGCCACGAGGCCCGCCTCGCCTTCCGGCAACAGGTGATAGCCGCGCAAGCCTTCGTAAGCACCAAGCAACCTCCTCGCGGCATCCGGCAGGTCCTGAACCGAAGCCGATTCGGCCTCCATCATATGCTCATAAAACGCGGGCGGACGGCGAACCGTCTGGCAGGCGTTGCTGATGATAAAATCCAGGCGATCACGGGTATTCAACAAATGCCGACAAAACGCCTCCACGCTCGGAGTATGCCGCAGATCCAACCCGAAGATTTCCAGCCGATCGTTCCATTCCTCAAAATCCGGTTCCTGCGAAAACCGCGTCGCTGAGTCCCTGGGAAACCGGGTGGTGACAATCAATTGCGCCCCGGCCCGCAGCAGTTTCAATCCGGCCTGATATCCGATCTTAATCCGCCCGCCTGTCAGCAGAGCCACCCGCCCCTTCAGATCGGCCGTTTCCGTGCGTTTGCGATAATTAAACTCCGCGCATTCCGGGCAGAGCTGATCGTAGAAGGTGTGGATCCGGGAATAGTCCTGTTTGCACACGTAACAATTCTGAGGCTCCACCACCTCGCGAAAATCGGGATCATCCCACACCTCCGTCGGCTCGGTGTCATCCGTGATAAAAACATTCGGCGAGGCAAACACCGGCTTGCGGCGCAGGGATCGGATTCCCGTGTTGTTCAGCGTCGTCTGGACCTTCTCCGTCTTCCTCCGCCGGTTTTCCCGTTTCTTGGCCTTGAGCAGGCGCCGCCGCTCCGAGAGGTCCGGACAAAACACCAGTGCGGAGGCATTGACCAAGCGCACCCGGTCGTCCTCCTCCAACCCCAGAAGCAGCGTACGGTCCACGGCAACCGCTTCGAGCGTTTCCAGGGCAAGCTTGAGTCGTGCGGAAGTGGCCACCTCCGCCCGGGATTTGAGAACGTCAGGCTGCTCGGGCGGGTCGATGGTTTCGTTATTTTCGGCTGCGGACATAAGCCGCAGCATAACCGTCCCGTCAAGGGAACCCCTGTCAGGGGGCTTCGGTCACCGTTTTTTATCACTTGACCATTCATCGCGCGGCAGAGCAGCGTTTCATGCAACCAAATTACGAAACCATGGAACCGACTTCACACTCCCTCGCGACCAGGCGTCCGACACGCTCGACCGAGCCTGACCTTGCCGCATCGAAGGCCTCCGGTCATCTCCCCGGGCTTCCGGCGATCTGGCGCAGTCTCATCATCGGCACCGCCCTGCTCCACCTGCTAACAGCGGCCTGCGTTCGAACGAATGCTTCCGATGCCGGACTTTTCGCCCGCACCAATCTGGTTGCCTGGTGCATTGTGCCGTTCGACGGCAAAAAGCGCGGCCCCGAAGCGCGTGCCGCGATGCTGGAAAAACTGGGCATTCAACGTCTGGCATACGATTATCGGGCGGAACACATCCCCACGTTTGATGCCGAGATGGAGGCGCTGGCGCGGCACAACATCGCACTCACCGCCTGGTGGTTTCCCGGCACGCTCAACGACGAGGCACGCCTGATCCTGGAGGTTCTCAAACGGCACCACCTCAAAACCCAGCTGTGGCTGACCGGGAACGGCGGACCGGTTGCCACGCCACAGGAACAGGAGGCGCGACTGGTCGCGGAAACCGACCGGATCCGCCCCATCGCACGCGCCGCCGCCGGGATCGGCTGCACCGTGGGTTTATACAATCACGGCGGATGGTTCGGCGAACCCGACAACCAGATCGCCATCCTCGAACGTCTGCGAACGGAAGGAATCACGAATGCGGGCATCATCTACAACCAGCATCATGGACACGGACATCTGGACCATTTCGAAGCGCTCCTTGCGAGAATGAAGCCGTATCTGCTCGCCCTGAACCTCAACGGCATGAGCCGCGGAGCCGATCAGCAGGGCGACAAAATCCTGCCCATCGCCCAGGGTGATCTGGATATCGCACTCATCCGGATTATTCGGGAAAGCGGCTGGACCGGCCCGATTGGGATTCTGAATCACACCGATGAAGACGCCGGGTTGCGGCTGCAGGACAATCTGGACGGACTCCAATGGGTCATGGATCAGATCAACGGAAAACCGGCCACGCCAAAGCCGAAACCCCGTTCCTGGCACGCTCCCGCCGCGCCCACAGAATCCCCCTCCGCCGCTCTGGAGCGGACACACACGGCACCCGCCATTCCAACAGCCAGGGTTTCCACCGATCCCTGGGCCGTGGAAGATGCTGCCGAGCGGGCTGCGCTGCCGTTGTATCAAACCATCCCGGCGGCACCCCTGGATCAGCTCACACAGGCGCGCGACCACCCTCCTCCCAGCACTTTGACCCGATGGCATCGTTCCCTGGGCGACGCCACCTCCAGCCGTTTCTCGGCGCTTCATCAAATTGATCGCACGAACGTGAAACAGCTCGAAGTGGCGTGGACCTACCGATCCGGCGACGGCAACGGCAACATCCAGTGCACACCGATCATCGTGGACGGCGTGCTCTTCGCCCCCACGGCGGGGCATCACATCGTCGCGATCAACGCTCACACGGGCGCGGAACGCTGGCGTTTCCGGCCCGATCTCCCGGGGTCCGGCATGCGTCTGGAGGACATTCCCGCACGCCGGGGACTGATCCACTGGGAGGGACGCTCCGGGGTGCCCCCCAGGATCCTGTTCACTTGCGGAAACTGGATCTACGCACTGGATCCACAGACAGGCCGCCCGATCCCCGGCTTCGGCGAGAACGGCCGCACATTCCTGCCCAAGGGAGGGACTGCGGTTGGCGCGGTGTATCAGGGCGTATTCGTCGTGCCCGGATACCATGGCGATGTCTACGGATACGATGTGGCGAACGGCACCCTGCTCTGGACCTTTGAGACCATCCCGACCGCGGGAAATCCCGGATCGGACACCTGGAGCCAACCGGCGCAGGGAGCGAACTGCTGGGGAGGCATGGCTCTGGACGAAGGCCGGGGCATCGCCTTCGTAGCCACCGGATCCCCCAAACCGAATTTCGACGGCACCGGTCATCAGGGGGACAATCTCTTTTCCAACTGTGTGATTGCCCTGGACGCCCTGACCGGCAAACGCCTCTGGCATTTCCAGGAGATTCGCCATGACATCTGGGATCTGGACATCCCGGCACCTCCCAACCTCGTCACCATCACCCGCGAAGGCCGGCGGATCGACGCCGTGGCGCAGGTCACGAAGATGGGCAATACCCTGCTCCTGGACCGCCTCACGGGAAAGCCGGTGTTCGATTTTCGGTTGCGACGCGCTCCCACCTCCCGATTGCCGGGGGAACGCACTGCGCCTTACCAACCTGACATCGAACTGCCCGAACCATTCGCCAGACAAGGATTCGAAACATCGGACGTCACACGGCGGAGTCCCGAAGCCACCGAATTCATTGAGCAACGCCTGGCGAGCGCAAACGCGGGCTGGTTCGAACCCTTCCAGGAAAGCCGCGCCACCGTGCTCTACGGGATCCATGGGGGTGCCGAGTGGACCGGGGCCGCATTCGATCCCACCAGCGGGTGCCTCTACGTCAGCGCCAACGAACTGCCCTGGACCATCACCGTTTTTCGGGACGAACCGGAACCACCCCGGGATCCCCTGCACCCGACTCCCGGCGCACGCCTGTATGAACAGAACTGCGCGAGCTGCCACGGAGCAGACCGCCGGGGAATCGGGGTCACCCCACCCCTGCGTGGTCTGCACCATCGCCTGACCGACACCGACGTGCGGGATCTGTGGAAGAGAGGCCGCAATCTCATGCCGATCCCTCCGCCGATGACGGAAACCGAACAACAAGCATTGCTGGACTTTCTTTTTCTGCGCGATCTCCCGCATCCCATGATGGAAACCGCACGACCGAACCGCCCCACCTTCACCAGCGGAGGGTATCCCAAACTGCTCGATCAAGATGGGTATCCGGGCAATGCTCCCCCCTGGGGCACCCTGAACTGCATTGACCTCAATACCGGCCGTCTGCGCTGGAAAGTGCCGTTGGGTGAATACCCGGAACTGACAAAACAGGGAATCCCCAGGACCGGCACGGAAAACTTCGGAGGGGCCATGGTCACGGCCGGTGGACTGGTGTTCTGCGCGGGGACCCGGGACGGTTTGATCCGCGCTTTCAATTCAGACACGGGCGAAGAACTGTGGGCCCATACCCTCCCATGGGGTGGCTACGCAACCCCGGCAACCTACGAATCGAACGGGCGGCAGTATGTCGTGATTGCGGCGACCGGTGGTGGAAAACTCGGTGGTCCCACCGGCGACGCGTACGTCGCGTTTGCCCTGCCCTGAAGTGCCATCCACAGGGGATTGTTATAAGTCGAGATTCATCCCACATTCTGGAGTGCAGGGCCGAGCGCAGCACCGCCCCCGCTTTGAATGCGCCAGGGGGAGACCGCAGAAATTGGGCGGAGGAAAATGCCCCAAAGCCCGCGCCGCCCGTATCGCCACCGGTGACTGAGACCTGCAGGACGGAATCCGATTCACATTGAAGGACGTCACAGGCATCCGCTATGCTGCCACGAAATTTCACGCACATGATACACCCACGTTTCCTCTTCCCGATCGCCCTGATCGCCACTCTCGCATCGCCCCTGCAGGCCGGGGTGGTGATCAACGAGATGTTTTACCATGCACCCGACGATCTGAACGATCTGGAGTATGTCGAACTTTTGAACGACAGCCCAGACCCCGCCGATCTGGGCGGGTGGAAGTTCTCCAACGGCATTCAATATGAATTCCCCACCGGCACCACCCTGCAGCCGGGTGCCTATCTGGTCTTGTGCAAAGACCGCGCCTGGTTCGCCAGGTTCTATCAACACAACCCGGCCGGTGAGTTCAGCAAATCTCTCCAGGACGGTGGAGAGAAGGTCACTCTGAAGAATGCCGCCGGTAAGACGGTCGAGTCCGTTGAATACAACGATCGCCCTCCCTGGCCACAAAGCGCGGACGGCCACACCGCATCCCTCGAACGAATCTGCCCATCCGCACCGGCCAGTCAGGCCAGCAACTGGGCTCCTTCCGCCCTGTCCGCAGACGACGATTCCAAACCCGCCGGCACCCCGGGCAGCAGGAACGGAAATTACATGGCAACCCTGCCCCCCGACATCACCGGAGTGCATTTCACCCCGGAAATCTGTCAACCCGGCGATGCCGTCAAGGTGAGGGCTACGGTCGAAGGCGAACCCACACGCGTGGAACTGCTTTATCGGATCGCTCAACCCGGTGCCGAAAGCAACGAGACGAGCGTCGGGATGGAACGTGCCGTCGGCGGAGATTATGCCGCGACCCTCCCAGGCTCCGAGGCGAATCGCATCCTGAGGTTCCGGATCCGCGCAACAGGATCGGGCGGGGCCACACGCATTTATCCCCACCCGAACGAACTGCGCCCGGCTTTCTCGATCTATGTCACCCCCGTCCTGGAGACGGGCGCGATCCCCACGGTCCAGATCTTCTCGGTCGGTCAGGAGGAATTTCAGGAAACCGAAGCATACCGTCAAAACCAAACCCGGGGACCCAGGGGTTTTGGGCCGTTCGGAGGTTTCGGAGGTTTCGGAGCACCTCCACCCGACAAAGCCGTGCCGCCTCAGGGACGGTCGGCGCTGGTCTATCTCGCCCCGGACAGCAAAACCCCTCAGCTTTTCGATTTCGTGAACATCACTGAACGCAAAAGCGGTCAAAAAGTCCGGTTGCACAAGGATCAACCGCTCAATGGAGTCACCACATTCAATCTGCTGTATGAACCCGAAGAAACGACGATCCTGAATGAATCCCTCGCGTACCAACTTTATGGATTGGCAGGCAACGATACCGTCGCTTCCGGTTACATGCGCGTGCTGATCAACGGCCAGATCGCCGGGTACCACCTGTGGTTTGAACAACCCACCGGAAGCTTCTTCCGACGCACCCAGGCCGATCCCGACGGCGACCTGTACAAGGTCATCTGGCAGGGGTATCATCGGCCCAGCCCCCTCACCCCCCGGGAAAAGATGCCCAAGCGCATGGACATCGTCCGGTTGTTTGAAAAGAAATCCAACCCCCACGACGGCTATGAGGACCTGATCTCGCTCATCGAATCACTGGAAAAAGCCAGGGGAAATGATTCGGCGCTGTGGCAGGCCATCGAATCCCAGTTCGACGTGGATCAGGTCGTCAACTATTACGCGGTCAACATGCTCCTGTCCCACTGGGACGGATTCTTCAACAACTACTTCATTTATCACGATCGGAAAAACACAAAAAAATGGCGCCTGCATCCATGGGATCAGGATTCCACCTGGAGCCAAAGAGGCGGCGACTCCAAAGAACTCTATGAACTGCCCCTTGATTTCGGTGCCGAAGGCGCAACTCCCCCGGGAGTGAGCCGGACCCGCCGCATGTTTGGTGGGGGCGGAGGGTTTGGCGGACGCGGAGGTCCCTTCTGGTGGCGTGACGGGGATGCCATATCAAAACCACTTCTGGCCAACCCAACATTTCGCGCAAAATTCCGGGCCCGCCTGAAGGGGCTTGCCACCACCGTTTTTACGGAAGAATCGTTTGGCCCTCACATCGACACGCTCGAGGTCTCCCTCGAACCGGAGATCCAGCTGCGGGCATCCCTCGCCAAACGCAATCCCGAGGCGGCGGTGGACCGTTTTCATCGAACGATGGATTCGCTCCGCGAGCACATCAGACAACGCCGCGCCTTTATCCTGGCCGAACTGGAAAAAGAGTAACCTTCCAAAGCCCGGCGCCTAGGACTCGATCGTTTTTCGACCAGGCCTTGCCGCAATCCGGCCGCTTGGATTAGTCCAAGTTCAGCAAAGTTGGATTTTTGCTAAAATTCGGCTTTTGAGGGCTTCGCAACCGGCGACGCATCAGGGGGCGAGACCTATGAATACTGGATCTTGTCAGGACAATTCAAACGCCCAGGGGGCCACGTCATGAAGGAGTCGCCAGTTTGGGGAAAGCCCCTGGGTTGGATCCTCCGTCCAAGCGAGGCTGGGAAGATGTGATTGATCTGCTTGAGGGTAAGGATCCACGGAATCGCCCTACTCAATTGGAACTTCTCCATGCGGGGAAACTCCGCGCCTCCTCTCCCCAATGGGCTCAGATCGATGGCCACGGATTGAGTGTTGAGCGAGTGCGGGACTTTGGACAGGTCTGCCTGGCGTTGGCACGCTGGGTCGCCGCTGCGCTCTGCCATCTCCACAAAACCACGGTTTTTCCAATCATCCCGATGATTCGCTCTTCCCCCCACAAAATTTTGCTTTCCCGCAGCACTCCAAAACACCGGGGTTTTTCCGACGCCCTGCCTTGGAATCCATCCCCATGGCAACCATGAACGCCTTCGCCCCCCAAACCCGCCGCCTTGGAGCGCAGCGCCGACCTGCATGCCCCACACAGAACAACAGGGTCGGGGACGGACACTTTCCCTGCCTCCCCTGCCCCACAGAAAGTGAGCACTGCGAGATGCCCCCTAAAAAAAAGAGGCCGGATCGTGAGATCCGACCTCTTTGTGATGAATCAGACTACCCTATTTGCGGAAGCGGTAGAACTTGCCTGAACCGGAGAACGGAATGGTCGCCGGGCTTGTGGCACCGGGGACATCCGTGAACGGTCCGAGGATGCTGTCCGCGGACTGCAGGGTGCCATCAAACGTGACGGTGATTCCCGTGGCTCCACGGGCGACACCGATCTTTCCGGCACCGCCGCCTCCGCCACCCATGCTCGGGGAGACGATCTGGAGGGCGTTGATGGGCGCACGCGCGGGATTTCCAGCACCCAACCCTGCGATGGTGGTGGCCTCGACCTTGATGTTCGCACCCTTGATTCCGGAGAACACGATGTGTGTTCCGGCACCGTATTCGCCCTCGGGGAGGTTCATCGGAACCTGCATGTAATCTGTCGGGCTTGTTGCGGAGGTCGAGCGCACGTAATCGCTGAGCGGCGCACCCGTGACGGCATCGACGATCCGATACGCACCCGAGCGTCCAGCGGCCACACCGCCGTTTGCATACACAACGACATCGTAGGTGCCAGTCACCGGGATGTTCGAGATGGTGACGGTGGTGGTTGTGGGAGCTCCGGTATCGAGATACCCACCCATCAACTTGGCATCGGCAGTGCCGGGTTTAAACCCGTCGCCGTTGGTCTCGCCTCTTCCGGTCGATGCCCAGGTGTTGTTCGAGGACCAGTCCACAGTGACCGCGGTGGCATTTCCGCCACCATCGATCATTCCGGCCGCACTGCCGGTCAGGGTGGTCAGGTTGTTCCAGTTGGACTGAATGTATCCGGGTGCACCCGCCATATCGGAAGCTGCCAGAGCGAACGTGCCCGCCCCGGCCGGTTCATCGGCACCGAAGTTCAATCCCATGTGGAACATTCCTCCGCCACCACCGCCGCCGTCACCGCCACCACTTCCGAGTGTGATGGAATAGTTCCGGAACTTCGCCAGAACGCCATGACCAAGGCCGTCCCTGGCACCATTGTTGCCGAGCTCCGGCATGTAGGAAATGCCAACGTAGAGCGAGGAGGCCAGCTTTGGAAAGTTCCTGTTGACCATCTCGGTCCAGGTCTCTCCATCCTCACTGCGGTAGGTGATCAGGTTTTCACCTTCCCGCTTCAGACGCATCCAGACATTCGGATACGCGGGAACCACGGCGAACCCGGCGCTCTGCAACTGGTCTCCCCAGCCATTGGCGTAGGTAGTCTCGTCCCGGTAATGGTTCTCGAAACCGTTGTTAGAACCGCTCTCATCCCAGTTGATACTCGGATTGGCGTGCACATCCTGCAGTCGGCTGAACAGGTTCTCTTTCGGAATGGTGTATTCGCCGTTCACCAACGCCGCGGTGGTATCCTGACGATCCGGCCGTCCCTTGCCTTCGTCGAGCGCTTCGCGCGCCATAAGACCCGTGCGCGCCCACTGGCTGCTCGGATCCTGTTCGATCAACTGCACCTTGGCATCGAAGTCGCCTTCGACCTTCTGATTCACAAAGGTGCCTTCGTCGTAATCGGCCCAGAACGCAACACCGCTGCTGACCACATCGAATTCGCCTTCGCCCAGCCGCACCACGTCGTCGGCGTTGGCGAAACCAGCTTCCTTGGCCCCGATCACATTCCAGGTCAGATCCTTTTCGGCCTTGAAGCTCACGGTCGTTCCTGCAGCGGGGATCTTGTTGCCCTTGAGATCCTCCACGTTCCTGACCGTCAGGTCGTACGACTGTCCGGGGGTCAGACCCGAGACGGTCAGGACAATCCCGTTGTATTCCGTAACACCAAGACCGGCGGCGAATCCCGTTGCAGGGCGATTCACAACCCGGAGCGACTCGATGGTGCCGCCACTCAGCGAGTAGTTCGCCATCACGTTCGCGGTCGCAATCTTGATGTCCTCATCGAAACCAACACCAACTTCCTGCTTGCCACCCTTGGCCAGAGCTCCGGCGGACGGCACGGGCGGGAAGGTGTCCGGCACCACGCTCAACGTGGCCTCGGCGCTGGTGGCCGATTTGCCAAGGGTACCAACCAACACATTGAACTTCGCACCGCTGTCCGCAGCGGTCAGGTTGTTCAGCCGGTAACTGCTCTTGGTGGCACCCACAATGAGAGCGCCATTCCGGTACCATTGATAGAATCGACCGACGCCGTAGGGCGAGGTGTGCGTTGCGTTGACCGTGAAGGTCGCGCTCCGCCCCACAATGGCCGTGGTGTCTTTCGGTCCCTGAGTGATGGTGAGTTCCGCACCAACGGGGTCGCCTTTTCCGGTGAGGATCGCGCCCTGGATGGGGCTCAACTGACCGGCCGGAGTGGGATCGCCCACTTCCCGCATCGCCACCTGCCCCCAGTCCCCGCCGCCGCCTTCCTTGACAACGAATGCAAACCCGTACTGTTTGCCTGCCTGCAGGGAAACCGGTTCAAAGGAGGTCTGCATAGCCCCAGGCTCCTGGAAGGCATTGCAACAGCCGGTCTCTTCCGCGAGCGGGATTTCGGTGACGATGTCAGGAATGCCCGCTCCCGATCCGTTCAGGAAAAACTGGGAGGCGTCATCGCTGCGGACAAAGAAATCGAACCGACCGGTCTTGGGTGCCGTCAACACACCCTTGATGACAATCCCGTAATTGTCACCGTAGCCGTCGAAATTCAATCCGTTCACATAAACTCCACGGGAGGGTTTCTTTTCGAAAAACGCTTCCGACGCCGTCAGTGAAAAAACGTCCGTTCCCGGAATATTATCATAGATTTCACCGAGCAGGAATCCCACGCCGTCCACTTCCGCGACGGTGGTGACACTCAGTTCCTTCCAGGCCGAGGCATTGGCCGAAACGTCGACCGCGCGGACCTTGATGGTGTGCTGCGAATTGGGCAGCAGCCCCGTGGCACTGAATGACGTCCCGGGCACCAACTGGATCACCCCGTCGAAGTCCACCTCGTAGCCAACCCGGCCCGAGTTGTCCGTCGCGGCACCCCAGGTGAAGTTGACGCGCCGGGCACCGAGCGTACCCGCCTGGATATTCCCGGGTGCCGTGGGTGCCTGCGTGTCCACCGTCGCCGCAACCGTGGTCAACTTGATATTGTCAATGTGAGTGTGTTCGTTCGCACCACCCGTTCGGCCTGCCAGCACGAGCCGACCCGCGGACGGGAAGAAATCCGTCTGAAACGCGTCCAGAATCGTCACTCCCTTCCAGATCACCGTCAGCTTGGCAGCATCATCGAGATTGACCACGAGCGGCTGCCAGCAAAGACCGGCCCAGGAAGCCGGATCCACCGGATCTCCTCCATTGGCCCAGTAATCCGCATCCCGCGGCCCCGTCTGGAGACTGGTCGCGTCGGCACAGGCTCCATGCCGGGTGGGCACGCTGTGACGCAGCACGGTTTTGTCATCGACACGCACCAGGATGCCTTCGATGTCACCACCGTCGGAATAGGTGTTGCCAGCCCAGGTATCGAACGAGATGGCAATACCGGTCTTGGAACCACCTTCCGGAATGGTGCCCGCGAAGTTCGCCGTGCTTCCAATGTCTTGGAGAAGCGGGTCCGAAGCGCGTGCAATGCTGATGCTGAACCCGTCCGCAGCGCGGTCGCCCGTGCTGTTTCCAACACGAAGGTCGGCTTCGAACTTGAACGAGGTAATGATGCCTCCATTATCAATGTCCGGGAAAACAAACCCGGTGTATTGCCCTCCTGTGGGATAGGTGATCGCGAGAAACCCGCCGGGGTTTCCGCCCGATTCCACCCAGGGCGCGGGATTATTACCCCCGATCTCCAGGGAGGCTGTTGGGTCGGCGTTAAAATCAAAGGTCGCCTGACCCGCCTGTGCTGACACCCCAAAAAGGGCTGCCAGCAAGGTAACAATTGTTTGTCGGATACGTATTCCTTTAAGCATGACTTGATTAGGTTGGATGTGGCATTGGATCCACACACCGTTGGCAGTGAACCCGGGACCAATCTTTCTGATATTCGCGAAGGTCGCTTTTTCACCAGAATGCAGAGAATTTAATCGCTTCATTCGATTTCCTACAAAAAGCAGAACGGCAAAAACGCGACACGGAAACCGCCGTGCAACTATGCGCTTCGCTTTGGGAACGGGGCAAGATTGCAATAAACGGGGCCTTAAGATCAAGTGAAAAAAGGCTGTACCATCAAATGAATTAAAAGACCTAATCTTTCTGTGTTTATCATTTAGTATTTCTTCACAACAACCTCCCAGCGGACCGCCCCAGCTTCCAAATCTCTAATTCCGCGCAGCCGTGCACTTCGTGCCCCCTTTGAATTTCCCGATCCAAGGCCACTGGGACAAGGCCCTCCCGGGCCGTTCTCCTTCAGATTGTTGTAACACCAGGGCCCTCCGGCGCTATTCCCATACAGAACAGACAAACCAGCGTGGTCTGAGAGATGCCGAAAACAAACAACTATGAACCGTAATCTATCGGTTGGACTATGGGTCGCAGCCTGGATCGCCTCGGGCGGCATGGCCAACGCCCAAAACTTCTTAATCACCAACGGCACCTTCGACAACGCACTCTACGCCGACGCCGCGCTTCTCCGTTTCCCCCGCGCCTCCTGGTTCGGCGTGTGGAACAGCTTTACATCCGGCACCAGGATTTATCAAAACCTGGCCATCGTCGACAACGCGAATGCAACCGGACTGATGCAGCACCCACGAAGCCTCACCCGCTCCGACATCCCCTGGGCAGGACCGGCCTCCACACCGCCCATTGTCGATCCTGTGCCACCGCAGAACTCCGATGCCGAGCCATCCCCGCAGGCTTCCCCAGGCTCGGGCCAGGCAGGGACTCGGTCCCAGTTCGGCCCCAGTCAAGTAACCCTTGTTTTGAAATCCCGCCAGCTATACCGTTCGCATCTGTATGGGTGAAGAGACAATTGCTTCTTACAACGTTCTGCGGAAACTCGGTTCCGGCGGAATGGGAGAGGTCTACCTCGCACACTGCACCAAACTCGACCGGGAGGTTGCCATCAAGCTGCTCACGGCCGACCTGGCCCGGGAGGAGCGCCGCCGACACCGCTTCATCACCGAAGCCCGCGCCGCCTCCGCCCTCACCCACCCCAATGTCTGCGTGATCTACGAGGTGGGTGAAACCGCGGACCGGCGGCCGTTCATCGCGATGGAATATGTGACCGGCAAAACGCTCGACAAGCGGCCGCGTCATACTCCAATGCAGATCCTGGAGACCGTCCGGATCGGAGCGCAACTGGCCGATGGTCTGGACGCGGCGTTCGAGAAACGCATCGTGCATCGCGACATCAAACCGGCCAACATCTGCATCAACGCACGGGGTCAGGTCAAGATCCTCGACTTCGGCCTGGCCAAACGCATGGAGACCGAAGCATCGGGCAACTCCGACGCTTCCACCCTGTTCGAGACCCAGGAAGGCCAGGTGCTGGGCACTCCCAGTTACATGAGCCCGGAACAGGCGCTGGGACGCCAGATCGATCATCGCACGGACATCTTCAGCCTCGGCATCGTGTTGTATGAACTGGCCACGGGCGTCAATCCCTTCGCGGGCGCCAGTTTCGGCGACATCGTCAACAAGATCGTGAACCTTGCCCCGAAACCGGCAGCGCATACGATTCCCACGACACCGCCCGAATTCGAACGGATCACGTTCAAATGCCTCGAGAAAAATCCCGACCGCCGCTACCAGTCCCCCCGTGACCTGCTCATCGACCTTCAGGCTCTGCAGCGTCGACTCGAGGCGGACGGCGCCGTCTACCCCACCGACTCCTTCCACCAGGATTCCCTGGCTCCGTCCGATTCGCCCGGATCGTCCGAATCCTCCGTCACTCCCACGCCTCCGGAGCAGACCGACATTTTCATCAGCTACGCGCCCATCGACGATCATCCCGTCAGCGCGGAGCGCAGCGGTTGGATTTCGCAGTTCCATCGGGACTTGAAGGTGCGGGTGGAACAACTTTCGGGCGACGCGGTCCAGATTTGGCAACGCCCTCCGGGGGGAGGCTCCGAGGATGCCGATCGCCGGGTTCTCGAGCTCATTCCGGGTGCCAGGGCATTGATCTCGGTGGTTTCACCCCCATTCGTCAAATCGTCCCATTGCCGCAGGGAGGTGGAAGTTTTCTGGAAAACCGCAGAGTCTTTTCTCCTGTCGAACGCAGAATGCAAATCCCGTTTGTTCAAAGTGATCAAACGCCCGGTGCCGCTCAGTGAAATGCCCCCGCCGCTTTCGGATATTTTCCTCAGGCTCACCGATTTCGACTTCTACGACATCGACGCCCAGACAGGGCGCCTGCGCGAGTATGACAACTCCTTTGAATCCCAGGCCAAGCAGCGTTACCTGGAACGAATCTATGATCTGGCGCACGAAATCACCGATGTGCTCCGGATCCACGATTCCCAAAGCAGGGGTGGGGATTCCAGCGTCGCCGATCGCAAGACCATCTTCCTGGCTGAAACCAGTTCCGATCTCAGGGAACAACGCGATCGACTGCGCCGCGAGCTGATGGAACGTGGCCATCTCGTGCTCCCGGACAAGCCGCTTCCCCTGCTCGGTTCCGAGTTGGAAAAGGTGATCCTCGAGTATCTCGAACGCTGCGACCTGGCGCTGCATCTGGTGGGAACCGTCTACGGCATGGTCCCCGAAGGCGCGCGGCAGTCGCTGATCGAAATCCAGACACGCCTGGCCACGGAGACGCCCGCGTTTCAAGCGCTCGACCGGTTGATCTGGCTGCCCGAGAATTCGCAGGTCGAAGACGAACGTCAGGCGCACCTGATCGATTCCCTCAGGAACAATCCCCCCAATCAAGCCGGCGTGGAAATCATCCAGGGACCTTACAAAACCTTCAAGGAAGTCATCCTGGACAAACTGGCGCCGCCACCACCCCGCCTCGAAGTCCAGAACCAGGACCCCCCTCCGACAGGAACCGAAGCGCCCCTGCAGGTGTACCTCATTTGCGATCCCGTGGATGAACAGGCGGTCGAACCCATCGAAGACTTCCTGTTCGACCAGGGATTTAACGTCGTGCTGCCCGATTTCGAAGCGAACGAAGCGGAGGTGAACCGGATCCACCTGCAAAACCTCCAGGACTGCGACGCCGTCCTGGTCTATTACGGAGCGGCACGAAAAGCCTGGGTCGAAATCAAACTTCGGGATCTGGTCAAAATCGCCGGCTACGGCCGCAAGACCCCGATCGCGCTCCAGGCCGTCTATGTGGGCCCGCCCGAGGACCGCCGAAAAGAGAGGTTTCGATGGCAGAACACGGACATCATCCGTCAGGGCGCTGAGTTCACCACGGCCACGCTGCAGCCTTTCGTGGCGGATCTGCGCGCCCTCATGAAGCCACGCCAGCCCCCCTCTCAATCGTGAAGACCGATCCAATCAATCCGTTCCCAGGACTTCGCTCCTATCAGCAGGAGGAAGATTATCTGTTCTTCGGGCGCGAAGACCAGACCGCCGAACTGCTGCGGCGCTTGAATGACCACCGGTTCCTCGCCGTCGTGGGAACCTCGGGCAGCGGCAAGTCCTCCCTGGTCCGCGCCGGCCTGCTCCCGGCCCTGCAGGGCGGCAACCTCACCAAAGCCGGATCCTCCTGGGAAGTCGCCGTGCTGCGCCCCGGCGGCGATCCGATTTCAAATCTCGCCCAGGCCCTGGTAAACGCGGATCTGCACGAACCGGACGCCGAACACGGCCTCGAACCCATCGTCGCCACCCTGCGCCGCAGCGGGCTTGGCCTGACGGAAACCGTCCGCCAATCGGACCTTGAGTCCGGCGCGAACCTTCTGATTGTGGTGGATCAATTTGAAGAAATCTTCCGGTTCAGCCAGACAGGCGCCCACCAGGAGGAAACCGCCGCCGCCTTCGTCGAACTGCTCCTCGAAGCCAGCCGTTCCACCACCCAGCGCATCTACATCTGCATCACCATGCGCTCGGATTATCTCGGGGATTGTTCGCAATTCCGCGGACTTCCCGAGGCGGTCAACGAGGGCGAATATTTGATCCCCCGACTGAATCGCCAGCAACGCCGTGCCGTCATCGAGGGGCCCATCGGGGTGGGCGGCGCCCAGATCACGCCCCGGTTGCTGCAGACCCTCCTGAATGATGTCGGGGACAACCCCGATCAACTGCCCATTCTGCAGCACGCCCTGATGCGCACCTGGGATCACTGGCGCGACCATCACGAACCGGACGAATCGATCGACCTGCGCCATTATCAGGACATCGGCGGCATGGACGAAGCCATGTCGCGTCACGCCGACGAAGTTTTTTCCCAGCTCCCCAGCGGGCGCGCCCGCACCCTTGCCGAACGTCTGTTCCGTGCGTTGACCGAACGCGGCGCCGACAACCGGGGCATCCGGTGTCCCACCCGCCTCAACCGGCTGCAGGCGATTCTCGAGGCTTCCCCGGACGAACTCGCCGTGGTCATCGATGCATTCCGTCGTCCGGGGGTCACCTTTCTCATGCCCGCGCTTTCCACGCCGTTGACGCCGGACACGGTCATTGATATTTCGCACGAGAGCCTGATGCGGGTCTGGAAACGGCTCGACCAGTGGGTGGAGCAGGAAGCGCAGTCGGCGCGCATCTACCGCCGGCTGATCGACACCGCCCATCTGCACGCCGAAGGCCGGGCCGGGCTTTACCACGATCCGGATCTGCAGATCGCTCTTTCCTGGAAGGAGAACAACCAGCCGAATTCCGCGTGGGCGGATCGCTACGGCGGTGGTTTTGATTTGGCCATGCAGTTCCTCAAGGCAAGCCGGGACTCCGCCGAACGCATCGCCCGGGAGAAGGAAGCGGCCCGGCAGCGGGAACTCAAACAAGCGCAGGAACTGGCCGAAGCCCAGCGATTGCGGGCCGAAGAACAACAACGATCGGCCCGCGTTCTCAAGAAATGGATGCTCGCCGTGGCGGCGGTCGCGGTCATCGCGCTGATTGCCTCGGTCATCGCCGGGCTCGCCAGAAACACGGCGTTGAAGAATGAGGCAGAGGCTCAGGCCGCCCGGAAGGTTGCGCTGGAAGCAAAGGAAACCTTGCGCCAGGAGCTTTACCTATCGGATCTCAACCAGGTTCGTTATGCCTATGAAGCGGGCAATATCAGGCTGGCCGTCGACCTGCTCTCCAAACATTATCCCGATACCAACGCCATCGATCTTCGGGGATTCGAGTGGTTCTTCTGGTGGCGTGCCACCCATCGCGAGTTGGCCAAGCTGGGTTCCAGCACGGGCCCTCTGAGTTATTTGGCGGTTTCCGCGGATCAAAAACTCGCGGCGACGGTCGGGTGGCCGGGGGCAATTCTTGTAATGGATACGAAGGGCAGACAGATCATCAAGGAACTCTGGATCACGCACGAGTCCGGGATTGAAACCGATTTCCCCATCGCATTTTCACCGGATGGTCAAACGTTGGTCTCGGTCGGTCCGGACCCGCTCATCCGCCGATGGAGCACCGCAACCTGGGAACGGATCCTGCCGGATGTCGACATCCGGGTTGATCCGCACAACCCCGAGAAATACCGGGAACGGGACGAAAATGATTGG
>JAIPJX010000005.1 GCA_021733945.1 Verrucomicrobiota bacterium
CCCTGCAACCCGGCTCGCCGGGACGGTTCGCGCTACCCAAAAGCGGTAGAGGACTACCGCCGTCCAAGACGCTTCGCCTTGGTGGCGGGCGCGCACTAAACTTCGTTCGTCATCGACGAAGAATTCTGTCATGCACCCGTTCGGCGCACTTCGCCAATGTGCTGCTTTATCTCTCAACGCGCGTGGGGTAACATTCGGACTTATGAGAATCGGCGTATTGGAGCGGGTGGATTGCGAGGGCCTGAACAGGGTCCGCAGGATGGGATTTTCTTCCATGGAATGGGTCGGGTTCGCCGACGGACCCTGCGGAGTCTCCCAATCGGATTGGGAACCACACGCGCGTTCGATTGCTGCCGAAGCCCATGTCCGGGACATCCGAATATCTGCAATCGCAGTGCTGTATGCGAACCCGCTGCATCCCGATCAGACCGAGTTTGCACGCGCGACCTTCCGTCGGGCCATTGACGTGGCCAGTGCGATCGGTGTTCGGACGGTGGCCGGATTTCCCGGAGCGGTGATTGAAACGGAGATCAACGAACGGGGCGGGAATCCGGTTGCAAAACCATTCGAAAACTATCTTCCCGAACTTTTGGCGTTTTGGGAACCCATCGCCCAATACGCTTCCGGACGCGGAGTCCGAATCGCCTTCGAGCATTGTCCCCAGGGTGCCTACCATCTCCCCGTCATGGGCTACAACATGCTGGCACAACCAGCCATGTGGGAACGCCTGTTTAATGCAACATCCTGCGAGAACATCGGCATTGAGTGGGACGCCAGCCATTTGATGTGTCAACTCATCGATCCGGTTGAAAACATCCACCGCTTTGGCAGCCGGATTTTTCATGTACATGCCAAGGACGCCACCATTCGCCACGATCTCCTGAAGGTCTACGGAATCTGTCATCCGGGTGTCGCAGAACATCGCTGGCCAGGCCTGGGCCAGGCCAACTGGCCCGAGATTGTCCATTCCCTGGTCCGGGCCGGGTACGACTCGGATCTGAACATCGAAGGCTGGCACGATCCCGTGTTTCGCGATCACGCGGATCTGGATGCCGGTTCCGGCGATGCGCCGAAGGGGCCCCCTCTCGCGGGCAGGAAACTCGAAGAGGCTGGGTTGATGATCGCCAAACGTACTTTGGAACATCTGGTCGCCGGGACTGAATGAAACTGGCCACGGGCGCTGCGCTCCTCAAACCAGCGGTTTTGGGGTCAATGAAAATCGTAGGAGGCCGAACCCGCAAGCGTGCCGTGGTTCAGCGCTTCGATGACCCGTGCCTGGATGACAATCACGTTGTCCGTGTTTTGCAGTCGGCCGGTGATCCTCAGGAACGGTTCCTGGGTAATGACCAGACGAAGTGTTTCGAAAAGTTTCGGTGCCACGATCGCATTGCTCACACCGGTTTCGTCTTCAAGACTCACAAAAACAAATCCCTTCGCGGTTCCCGGGCGTTGACGGCAGATCACGTTTCCGGCGATCTGAATGATCTGCCCGTGCCGGGCCTGCACGAGATCCGCCGCACGCCAGGCGTTCGGCACCTGGGGCCGGAGCAACTCCATCGGGTGCGGACCAATGGTGAGCCGGGTGCCGGCGTAATCCGCCTGGAGCCGCTCAATCGCGTTCATCGGCTCGAGCGGCAGCATCGATTGAACGGTCGGACCGCGATCGGCCGCCGGTTCCTTGGACTCAACCCTCCCTGAATCCTCCCGCATCCGACCGTCGTCCGGGGACTCGGATTCCATGGCGGCTGCCCTCGAGAAAAGATCGTCCTCACGAATTTCCCTTTCAACTTCCCAGAGGGCATCGCGCCGGTGCGAAGCCAGGCTGTTCAGGGCGCCAATGCCGGCAAGAGTCCGGAGTTCCTCCTTGTTGAGGGATGTCCTGCGTTTGAGGTCCTCCAGGTCACGGAACGGATGACTCCCACGCGCTTCGAGCAGGCTGAGCGCATTGGCCTTGTGAAGACCCTGCACCATGCACAAACCAAGTCGGACCGAGTCATCGGATTCGATGGTGCATCTCCAGTCCGAACGAACGGCGCATACGGAGCGGATTCTCAGTCCATGCCGTTTGGCGTCCTTCACCAGCGTCGCCGGCGAATAGAATCCCATGGGTTGATTGTTCAGGAGACTGGCGTAGAACTCCGGTGCATAATGCCTCTTCAGATACGCGCTGCCGTAGGCGAGGATGGCAAAGCTGATCGCGTGCGACTCCGGAAAGCCGTACAGCGCAAACGAACCGATCGCCTTCACGATCTGTTCAATCGTATCCGCCTGCACACCGTTGCGCTGCAGGGCGCTCCTCAGTTTGCCTTCCACCTTGAGCATGCGCTCGGGCGACCGGTGAAAACTCATGGCCCGTCGCAGTTCCTCGGCTTCGGCTCCGGAGAAATCCGCCATCACCATGGCGATCTTGAGAATCTGTTCCTGGAACAGCGGCACTCCGAGTGTACGTTCCAGAATGGGCCGCACACGTTCGTCATAATACGTGACCGGCTCGCGTCCCGCCCGTCTGGCGAGATAGGGGTGCATCAGATGACCGTGGATCGGACCGGGCCGGATGATGGCCACCTCGATCACGACATCGTAGAAACATTTCGGTTTCATCCGCGGCAGCGTCGCAATCTGGGCACGGCTTTCGATCTGAAACACACCGAGGGTGTCGGCCTTCTGCATCATGGTATAAGTGGCTTCATCATCCTGTGGGATTTTTGCCAGATCGACGGGATGCCCCCGCTCATGAGTCAGTGCGATGGCATCCTGGAGCACGGACATCATGCCCAACCCAAGCAGATCGACTTTGACGATTCCCAGGTCCTCGCAATCTTCCTTGTCCCATTGCGCCACCACCCGCCCCGGCATCGAAGCGTTTTCGAGCGGCATGATTGAGCTGAGGGTTCCCTGGCAGATGATCATTCCACCGGAGTGTTGCCCGAGATGCCGCGGCAGGCCGTGCATCATTTGGTAAACCGACACAAAGGCCGGGGAACGCGGGTGTTCCGGAGGCAATCCGGCCTGTGCCAGCTGGGCCTGCAGATCAAGCGTGTGGGGAAAATCGCCGCTGGAGAACAGGTTCGAAAACCGGCCGAGCACATCGTTCGATAAATTGAGCGCCTTGCCAATCTCCCGGGCTGCGCTGCGTCCCCGGTAGGTGATCACATTGGCCGTCATGGCGGCCCCGTGTTTTCCATAACGCTGGTAAACCTCCTGGATGACCCGTTCCCTGCGTTCGCCACTCGGCAGATCAATGTCGATATCCGGCCACCCCTTGCGTCCCTCGCTCAGGAACCGTTCAAAAAGCAGCCGGCTGCCCACCGGATCGACCGCCGTGATGCCAAGGCTGTAACAGACCGCACTGTTGGCCGCACTGCCGCGTCCCTGGGCCAGGATGTCATTCTCCCGACAGAATTTGACGATGTCCCCCACGATGAGAAAATAGCCGGCGAACCCGAGTTTACCGATCAGCGCCAGCTCATGCTCCAGCTGACGCGAGACATCCTGATTGAGCGTCCCGTAACGTTGCCGGGCCCCGGCAAACGTCTGCTGGCGCAGCACCGAGTCCATGGTTTCCCCATGCGGCACCGGATAGGTTGGAAATTGATATCCCAAATCATCGAGACTGAACTCAAGCCGTTCGGCCAGACGGACCGTGGCGTCGATTGCCTCGGGCAGATCGTGGAACAGTTTCCACATGACCGACGCAGGTTTGAGATGCCGTTCGCTGTTCTGTGCGAGCACCCTGCCTGCCGCGTCCAGGTGAGTGTGATGGCGGATGCAGGTGAACACATCGAGAACCTGGTGCCGGTTCGGCTCCGAGTACAACACACCGTTCGTGGCCAGGAGCGGCAGTCCGGCCTGCGCGGCAAGCCTGCAAAGCTGTGCGATGATTCGTTCCTCGCCGCGCACATGGTGGCGCTGCAACTCCACAAACAAATGCCCGGGCCCGAAGATCGAAACGAGTTGCTCGAGAATTCCCGCCGCTTTCTCAATCTCGTTTCGCTGGAGTGCCCGGATCACGGGCCCCTCTTCATCTCCGGTCAGAGCGACCAGACCGCGGACCGCACCGGGCAGTTCCGCCCACTGGACGGCACCCTTGTTTTTTTCCGCGCGGAGTTTGGATTCGGTAACGAGACGGCAGAGGTTTTGGTAACCCACGCGTGATTCGACGAGAACCGGCAGCACGGTGCCGTCTTCCATCGTCAGTTCGGCACCGATGATGGGACGCATGCCGAGTTCGCGTGCGGCCCGGAAAAACCGGGGGGCGCCGTACACACCATCGCGGTCACACAACGCCATGGCGGGCATGCCGAGATTCGAGGCGGCCTTTGCCAGTTGCTCGGGAAGCGATGCGCCGCGCAGGAAACTGAACGCGCTTCGGGCATGGAGTTCAATATAAGACATGGGCTCCTTCCGGACTGCGCCTCCGCGGCGTTTGATCCTTCAAGTTCGCGCCAATCGGTTCAGTCATACACCCCCTCGACGAACCAGTTGTTGTTTTGACGGGAGAGACGGTACAACAATCCATCAGGCGTCTGCACATCCCACTCGTCACGTTCCCATCGCTGCTTGTCCCACCAATTTCCGGAGCTGCGCCAGGGCCCCTGCGCGGTTTCGATCCGGGTGCTTCCGTGGGGTCGTAATCCGATGCGCCGGAGCAGAGCGACCACACTGGAGGGGCTTCGGCTGTTTCGGCGCTCCGTCTCCCCTTCCGGAATCAGACTGGCCTGCGGATCCGGGATCGCGTGGGGAGCGACTGCCAGGAGCACCGGTCGCTGGTTGCGAAGTTCCACCAGAACCGGCACTGCCGGACGCAACCGGCGCAGGATCAATCCCGCCGGGGGCGGCCGTTTTTCCGCCTCCGCAGGGGTCGGCGCATCGCTGAACCGGACCGCTTCCATGTCAAAGGCATCCGGCTGATGTGTTTCCCGGGCCACGGGTGTTCCCACCCGACCGGGTCCAAGCAACGCGTTGAGACGGGCCACCGTTTCGTAAAAATGATTCGGGTCGCGCAACGATGTCTCAAACAGACCGAACTGATGGTGGTTGGGATGGCACGGCTTGGCGTTCATCCAGAGCGCAACAATCGGGTGCGCCAGGGTGAGATTCTCCAGATGAGTGTGCACCACCCGGAACAAGATGTCCGCCTGACCGGTTGGCGAGGGAATCCGGAACGGTTGTTGATGGGAATCACCGGACGCCAGGTCGAGCCGCAGATTGATCTGTTCGACCACCAACCCGATCAGTTCGAGCCGACAACAGATCTGATCGAGGAACCGGCGCACAAGAACCAGGAGCGGTCCCAGCGATTCAATCTCGTGTTCAAACTCAATGGCCTCCTCGTAACTCTCCGGCGGAAGGGTCAGACGGAGCGGCCGGGTGGATCGGGCGGAGGCCCTCTCAAACCACTCCAATCCCTCGGCACCCAGTCGTTCCGCGATCGCCTCCCGGCCGAGCCTGATGAAGTCGCCCAGGGTTCGAAGTCCCCAGTTCCTGAGCACACCCAACATCGCCCCGGGTGGTTCAAGGCTCTCCAACGGGACACTGGACAGAAACTGCTGGCGCTCGTGGACCATCCGGACCGGGGACGCCGATCGCGCCGCCTGGAATGCCAGGTCGGGGGTGTCGGCAATGCCGATCTGCGCCCGCAGATCGAACGGTCTGAGCAACTCGAGAATCACCCGACCGAACCCTTCGTCGATCGGGCTCTTGATCCGCTCCAGATCCAGGGTGCATACACCGGGCGCAGTCGCTTCAATCGACGGGGAAACCGCGTAGGCGCACTGCAGCATGATTTCACCGGCGGTTTTTTCCAGGACCAGGGACCGGGCCTTGACAACAAGGCTGCCGCAACGCGCCATGGCCTGGGTGGGCGACATGCCTTCGGTCACGCCGGCGGCACGCGCGGTCGGAGTCATCTGCGAGATCCGTCCCTTGGTTCCCGAATCATCAAGCACGACAACGGCCCGGGTGTGCAGCTGGGGATCGGCACGCAGGAGCGATTGCAGCGAAAAGTCCGGAATATGGATGACAGCAAACACGGCTCTGTAAACCATCGCCCAGCCATGGCCACGGCACTCGCCGGGCTAGGCCGGGAGCAACGCCGCCTCGTACGCCAGGGAACGGTCCGAACGCCGGTGCACCAGCTTGATGTTGAGTTGTTCGTGAAGCTCGCTCTCGGGTCGGGTCAGATCCTCGATCTCAAACCGGGTGTTCAGGGAAAACCGGGTGTGCGCTCCGCTGACCAGGGCGAAGGGCGTCGCCACCAACAGTGCGGTGGGGGTGCGTTCGATCAATCTCTGAAGACGGAACCAATGACTCGCATTGAGTTTGCGCAGTTCAGAATCCGAATTCATGGCAAGGTCCAGAAAAACCAGCGGCAGGTTGCCGTCACGCAACACCAGATCGGCCGCCTGCATGGCCTGACCGGCATGGGCGCATCGGACCCAGAGCATGCGGGACAACACCGAATTCTCGAACGGGGTCGGGTCGAAACAATCACTCCCGTCGATCAACCCGATCCACTGATGGTTGGCACAGGCTTTCCGGATCAGCGACCCCAGAATCAGCGCACCGCCCGAACTCAGGTGCGTACAGCTTAACTCGGTGATCTCTCCCCTGGAAAGATTCCCCGCCAACAGGTTTCCAACCTCCGACGATTCGGTGTCCCGGGAAACGGGCTCCCGTCCGTCGCGCCTTTTCGAGACACCCCGGGTGTCCGGAAATCGTTCGGCCAAGAGCTGTCGTAACTGGAGAATTTTTTTTGTTGGCTGCATCGCCTGTTAAACTGAACCACAAGGAAGGACAAATATAGTCCCACCCTCATCGAATGAAATGGCTATTTTTCGCAATCTCAAGAGGAGCGAGGGGCCGGATCCGTTTGTTATTTTCGAAGTCTTCTTTTCAAATCCGGATGTCTTGGCTAGGGTGCGCGGTATGAACCTGATTTTTAGACATGCCTTGGCGTTGCTCTGTGTTGCCGCCGCAACATCTGGCACGGTGTTTTCGGCGGACACGACCGGTCGGAAAGCCGGTCTCGGCCCGAGTTTCAAGGGCCCCATCGGACTGCAGCTCTACAGCTTGCGGGATGAGTTTTCCAAAAGGGTGCCCGAGACCCTTGCCAAAGTACACGGGTTCGGATTCGAAAACGTGGAGCTGGCCGGCACCTACGGCAGCACTCCGGAAGATTTTAGGAAACTGCTGCAGAAACATCACCTGAACGCCGTGAGCACGCATTTCCCGTTCGACCGGCTGAAGGACGACCTGGATGCGGTGGTGCGTGAAGCCAAAACCCTCGGCGTCGAATACGCCGGTTGCGCCTGGATTCCGCATGAGGGCGACTTTGATGAAACCGAATGCCGGAATGCCGCGGCGGTGTTTAACCGCGCCGGCGAGGCGTTTTCACGTCAGGGCATCAAGTTTTTCTACCACACCCACGGGTACGAATTCCGTCCGCACGGCAACGGAACCCTGTTCGACCTGTTCATGGCGGAAACCAAACCGGAATATGTGCGTCTGCAGATGGACGTTTTCTGGGTGGCACACCCCGGGCAGGATCCGGTGAAGCTGTTCGAGAAATACGGCAGCCGATTCGAATTGATGCATCTCAAGGACATGAAGAAGGGGTTGAAGGGAGATTTCAGCGGGCACACCGACGTGGCCAACGATGTCGCCCTGGGAACGGGTCAGCTGAACTGGCCCGCCATCCTGAAGGCGGCCGAGAAGGCCGGAGTGCGTTGGTACTTCATCGAAGATGAATCCCCCTCGGTCACCCAGCAGATCCCCGTCACACTCCGTTTTCTGGAACACGTGCGCTGGTAACCCTCCGCACCTACCACCTCCCGTGCCGGCTCGAATCCACTGCGGATTCGAGCCGGTTTTGTCGGGACCCCTGGGGTTCGTGAACCGTCCCAGTGAACGTTCCGGTCTTTGCCGGAAACACGAACCTCTACGCAAGCGGGTTTGGTCCTCAAAAAACCCCGGTATGGGAGCGGACTCTTTCTTGGATGAGGCGGCGAGACCTAAAGCAAGCCGCGTTCTTTCAATTCGTCGGCAAGCAGTCTGGGCGAGACTATTTTGACGCCTCGAATTTTCTTACCGAAGAACGCGCCAAAATCCCGCTCGTCGCCGGTCAAGAGATGCGTGGCGTTCCCAACGATTGCTCCACCGAGAATGGGAATATCCTTCGACTTTAATTGGACATCGAGTTCCGTGAGTATCGACGGAATCAATTCACATCTTTTGACGAGGAAATCGAAGCGCCGGAGAGCAGTTGGGGTTTTCAATTCAAGGTTGCGGCGAGCCTCCTCAATTGCATAGGCGTTGCTTAAACATTCGGCGTGCTTGAACAGAAGATCCAAAAAAGCGCGCATCCGACTGCGCGCTTGAGCACCCGAGAACAGGATGTTCGCATCAAGAAACACCCTCATCTCTTGAAACGGTAACCGGCGAGCGCCGTCTCGTTATTTCGAGAAAACTCCGCCAACCGCTTTTCGTCATAGATCTCGACCGGGAAGGCGGCTCCGACACGAAGCAGGATACCTTCGTCGGTTTCCTCCGCGACGATTTGGCCTGCCTTGATGCCAAGCCGCTGTCGCAACTCCTTCGGAAGCGTCAATGTCCCACGACCGTTGATGTTAATAACCTTGGTCATGCCTTCAGCATTTCATACTTTCGGACTTCCCGCAAGTTGCCCGGAGCGTTAGGAATCAAGGAGCTGAATCCCTCTCTGTGGTCCGCTCCGTCTCCACTCGAAAACGAGAGGGTTGGCTTTGGCCAGCGAGCGGCGTTCGCCAAATAGGAAAAGCCCCTGTCCACATTCAAGGCTCTTGCATGTGCCGACTAAGTTCTCAACACGCTGAGGATTGGTTTTGACAGTTAGCACTCGGAACCGATGGAAATCGAATCGGGACCGGTGAATTCCTTGTTTCGATGTTGCTTCATACGCAAGGAGTTTGCGTCGAAACGATGTTTGAGAAAAACGGTCGCGGCGCATTGGCATTGTCCCGCGATCGGCTTCAAGGAAGAAATGGATTCGGTTGTTTTTCGACGGTCTTTCGGCGAACTCCAGTGCGAACACCGCATCCGGAATCACGGAGACTTTTTGACGATTTCCAAGCGTCACGCTCCAGCGGAAAGGGTCGCGCTGCTGATTCATCCGGTCGGAGAGTCTGATTTGATCTCTGGGAATGAAGCGAACCCGGTGCGAATTGCGACACGCGACTTCAAGAGACACTAGGACATCCGATATTAAAAGCGCATGCTCCAAGAACAGCCGTCCGAGCGAACGACTTTTTTCGCTCCAATTGACTGAACTGTGCGGAGTTTGGAATTCACTTTTGAGGGTTGCCGCACCTTTGTTTCCGAGTCCGTAAACGATGTGGCGTGAACCGCCGCGATGGTAGTAATCGATTTGAGCTCGAGGTGAGACGCAGCCTGTCGTTGGCCCTCATCGACCAGGCCGACGTCATCGAGCGCATCCTGCGCCACCTCCGATTGTGGGAGGCCAGCGTGCGGGTCGATGCCGCCCGCGACCCGCCCGAGCCCGACGAGCCGGTCATTGAACCATGGCTCGATGATCCCTTCCCCGACTACGACCACGAGCCGGTGTTCGCTCAGAACTGAGAACTCCGGCAGCGCCGGGGCGCGCCTCGAAGGCCCGCCCTTCCGCGCATTTCCACCCCCTCCGGCTGGCGACGTTGGGTTTTTCGGGGTACGGGGCGCGCCCCGTACCCTGAAAAACCCGACACTTGTCCCCCAGGGCCCCATCTGGCAGACTCTGACCATGTAAATCACCACTTCCAGCTTCAGACTCCGGACCACCGCCCCGGAGGGCCGGAAAGCGATTTCCTATCAATTCAGAACGGTGCATGATGATCCCATCTTTGCGCAATCTATATTTCATTATCATCTGTTTTGCGCTGCCCCTGCTTTCTCATCCAGTTTTTGCACACAACGGGGCTGTGGCCGTTGCGTTGCCGATGGGCGACATCACCCTTGATGGGGATTTGGGGGACTGGCCGAAAAACCTTCCCCACTATCCCATTGCTATTCCCGAATTATGGCCAGTCGGGCAAGGCAAAAGGGTCTCACGCTGGTTGGCCGAATTGATGTGCAAGTTCCCCAAAACCTGATGCTGGATCCTGTGCGGCTGCAGCAGATTTTGTTCAATTTGATCAGCAATGCGATCAAGTTTACGCAACAAGGTGGCATTGATATTCACATAGGGCTCGACGAACCTGCAGGGCCCGAAGGCGTTTTGCTTCACGGGTGGGTGAAAGATACAGGAATGGGTATTCCACAGGACAAGCAGGAGCTCATTTTTGAAGCTTTTGCCCAGGAAGATGCTTCTACGACCCGGCAGTTTGGCGGTACGGGGTTGGGGCTGACCATTTGTGCTCGATTAGCCCATTTGATGGGGGGAAAAATCTGGGTGGAAAGCCAGGTTGGGCAGGGCAGCACGTTTCATTTTACGGTTTGTGCAGGCTTGGCCCAGGAAAAGGCAGAAACATGGCAAGGGGCCCTATCATCGCCTGTGTCTCTTTCCGGGTTGCGCATTTTGCTTGCCGAAGACGATCATATCAATCAGTTCGTGGCCAAAAAAATGCTGGAAGGGGCGGGGCATCAGGTAACCATAGCGGAGGATGGACAGGCGGTTTTGGACAAACTGGAAACGGAAATGTTTGACCTGATTTTAATGGATGTTCAGATGCCCAATATGAATGGGCTGGAGGCCACCCGGCAGATTCGTTTAAAAGGAAGGGAAACGGGAAAACACCTGCCCATTATCGGGCTGACGGCCAGTGTGTTGCCTGCCGATCGCGAAGCCTGTATTGCCAGCGGGATGGATGATTTTGTTTCCAAACCCGTGCGCAAAGACACCCTGCTGGCAGCTTTGGAAAAACAGCTTGGATAACGCAAAATTGAGATCACGCGTTTTCAGCGGACGCACCGACGTGGCGAACGATGTGACCCTGGGAACGGGTCAAATGAACTGGCCGGCGATCCTGAAGGCGGCCGAGAAGGCCGGCGTGCGTTGGTACTTTGTGGAAGACGAATCCCCGTCGGTCACCGACCAGATCCCGGTCACCCTGCGTTTTCTGGAACACGTGCGCTGGTAATCCTCCGCACTTCTCACCCCTCCTGCCGGCTCGAATCCACTCCGGATTCGAGCCGGTTTTGTCTGGTGCCGTTGTATTGCCGATACGTCCCGTCGTGCGGTTCGGCAGAACGCTGCGCCCCACGGCCATTCGTTTAAGGAGCGGAGATGCCTCCGTTGAGGATTTCGAGGTTCCTCATGGCTTGCCGTTGAACGGATCGGGATCCTGATGGGAGTGCGTGGGTTTGCCTCTTCGGGCAGGACCAAAGCGGCGTCGGCGCTGCGCTCTGCCGCGCGCACTCCAAAACACCGTCGTTCTTCCGATGCCGCTCCTTGGAATCCATCCCCATGGCTGACACGAATCCCGTCACCCAAACCCGACGCCCTGTGGAGTGCTGCGGCAGTCCAAGATCTGGCGATTGTGTGATACCCCCTGCATGAAGCTTGTTGGGTGCACTGGGTGGAGTTGGTCGCGCTGCGACCGACAGTGCCTCGCAGCGCGAGGCACACCACCTCATGAGGCACACCACCCAACGGGGATACTCCGGTCTTTGACAGGTTCGCGACAGCGTCGTGGACTGCGGCAGTCCTCTGCCGCTTTGCCGATACCTAAACAACACGGTCCTCCCCGTATGTTCCGGTGAAAAAGTGAGGCGATCCCATTTCGGGTTCCACTGCTCCCGCCGCAAGGCAGACATCCGTTCCAAACGGACTACCCCCACCTTCCGATTCCCTTAAACGAAGGCAGTGCGCTGCGCCCTGCCAACCTGCGGGGGAAGGCCGCCCCCTCCGGAACGCCGGAGGGGGATGGTTTCTACGGCTGCGATTTCTTCCCTTTTTCCTTCGCCCTGGGCCGGCTTTCGAGGAAACGATTCACCGCATTGAGATAAGCGCGGGCGCTGGCTTCGATGACGTCGGTGCTGGCTCCTTTGCCGGTCACCAGTTCGCCCTGACCGAAGTTGACCTTCATGGTCACCTCACCGAGGGCATCCTTGCCCTTGGAAACAGCGCGGAGCGTATAGTCCAGCAACCGGCCGGTGGTCTTGGTGAGCCGATCAATCGCCTTGAGCGAGGCATCCACCGGACCATCCCCGATCCCCGCTTCCTGCAGGGTCTGGACGCCCCCCTTTTCACGTTCGGTTTTCCGCAGGCGGACCGTTGCGGTCGGAACCGTCTGGTTTCCACAGGTGACGTTGAGGTATTCGAGCGACCAGGTCTCGGGCACTTCGGTGATATGACCCTCCACCAGGGCGGTCAAATCATCGTCGTAAACGAACTTCTTCTTGTCCCCGATTTCCTTGAACCGGGAGAAGATCGCGTTCACATCGGCTTCATCCATTTTGAAACCGAGATGCCGAAGGCGCGACGCCACCGCGGCACGACCGCTGTGCTTGGTCAGAGGCAAATCGGTCTGGCCCCAGCCCACGTCCTGCGGGTCCATGATCTCGTAGGTTTCCCGTTTCTTGAGGATTCCGTCCTGGTGAATTCCACTCGCATGAGCAAAGGCGTTCTCACCGACGATCGCCTTGCTCCGCTGGACCACCAATCCGCACATCCGGGAGACCAGACGCGAGGACTTGACGATTTCCCGTGTATTAATGCCGCACTGGTATCCCTGGAAAAAGTCGCTGCGCGTTTTGAGCGCCATGACGATTTCTTCGAGGGCGGCGTTGCCCGCGCGTTCTCCGATTCCATTGATGGTGCATTCCACCTGACGCGCTCCGGCGGCCACGGCGGCGAGCGAATTCGCCACGGCAAGCCCGAGGTCATTGTGGCAATGCACGCTGATGATGGCGCGGCCGGTCTGGAATTCGCGCACTTCCTCGTACAACTGACCAATCAGGGCCGCATACTGTTCGGGAACCGCCCAGCCAACCGTGTCCGGAACATTGATGGTGGTGGCTCCGGCCGCAACAGCCGCCTTGCAGACTTCGACAAGGAATTCCGGTTCGGTTCGCGACCCGTCTTCGGGTGAAAACTCCACATCCGATACAAACGACTTGGCTCGTTTGATGCCGTCGACGGCGAGGCGGATGATCTCATTGCGCGCCTTGCCGAGTTTAAACTCGCGATGAATTTTCGAAGTGGCGAGAAATACATGAATCCGACCGCGTTTACCGGCGGGTTTCACTGCTTCACCGGCTGCGTCAATGTCCTTGGCGACACATCGTGCGAGTCCGGCGATGATGGGGCCCTTGATTTCTCGGGCGATGGTTTCCACAGCCGTGAAATCGCCGTCGCTGATGACCGGAAAACCGGCCTCGATGACATCGACCTTCAGGCGTGCCAGCTGCCGTGCGACCTCGAGCTTTTCGCGCAGGTTCATGGATGCGCCGGGGCACTGCTCGCCATCGCGGAGCGTTGTGTCGAAGATGATGATTCTCTTATTTTTCATAGTTTTCCTTTTCCCGCCGAGTTCTGGAGTCCGCCGGAAAGCAAAAACCCCACCGCCGGTTTTGGCAGGTGGGGTTTGAAAGCTGATTGGAACGCGCTACAACCCGACTGCCACCCGGCCTGTAAGCAGGGTGTCTAGCGACAGCAGGTTGGTCCAATTGCGATTCACAGTGCCTGAGTGTTAGTCCTTTGGCCGGGCGCGGTCAACAGGAAAAAACGAATCGTCAATGCCGGGGCCGCAGGATGATCACCTTCTTCTCGGTGCCCTCAACCTCGACGCTGTGGGTTTCGACGGAGGGATTATCCTTGAGGGCATTGTGAATGATGCGGCGGTCGAATGCGTTGAGGGGCTCCAGCTCGACGATGTCCCCCCAGCGCCGGACCTTTTCGGCTGCGGCCAGCGCCTTCTGCACCAGAGCGTCCCGGGCCTGGGTGCGGTAGCCCCCGATGTCCACGGTGACCTTGGGTGCCGAGGGATCCTGCTGGAAGAGCATCCGATTGGCAATGTACTGCACCTCGCTCAAAGTCTGACCCTGCCGGCCGATCAACCGCCCGGCATCGTCCGCTTTGACATCCAGCAACAGACCTCCGTCCATTTCATGTGGTTCGACGGTGGCGTCGAATCCGAGATGACGCAGAAGTTCCTCAAGGGTTTTTTTCGGGTCGGCAGCCATAAAAATGAAATGAGCGGTTTCTGGGTTTGAGCATTCGACCGGTCTCTCGGGCCGGTCGGCAAGCGTCGTCAGTTGCGTTTCCGTTTCTTGGGACCCGGACCCTTCAGGGCGGGTGCGGCAGGTGTTCCAGGTGCCTGCGCGTTGGGTTCATTGGTCCGCGTGAGCTTCATCTGAGCAATTGTTAGCAGATTCTGAACGGTCCAGTAAAGCGTCAAGCCTGCCGAGAAATTGTAGAGAAAGACCATGAACATGAGCGGCATGTACTTCATGATCTTCTGCTGGGCCGGGTCCATGCCGGGGGAAGCCGGTGTCAAACGAGCCTGCCAGAGCATCGTGGCCCCCATGAGCAGGGGCATCGGATTGATGGGAAAATTGATGCCCGGGATGGTGGCAACCGTGTCACCGCGCGACAGATCGCACACCCACAGGAACTCGGCACCGCGAAGTTCGATCGCGCTGCGCAGCATGGTGTAGAACCCGATGAACACGGGAATCTGCAGGACCATGGGAAGGCAACCGCCCAGGGGACTGACCCGATTTTCGCGCATGAACTCCATGAGTTTCATGTTCATTTTCTTGGGGTCATCCTTGTATTTCTCCTGAAGCGCCTTCATCTGGGGCTGCAGGGCCGCCATCCGTTTCATCGAGCGGGTGCTCGCCTTGGTCAGAGGCCAGAAGAGCATTTTGATGATGACGGTGATCGAGACAATCGCCAGACCGTAGGAGAGTCCGAGGGAATAAAATCCGTTCATCGCCAGCAGCAGGCCCTTGGCGAACCAACCGAAGAAACCGAACTGCATCACCAGATCCAGGCGCAGATCGTCGCGATCCCCGATTCTGGAAAGCCGGTTTGCCAGAATCTTGTATTCCTTGGGTCCGGCGTAGATGTCAAACTCGCGGTCGATCTGTTGTCCGGCAACCAGCCGCATGCCCGGATAGACCAGGCTGGTCTGGAACCCGAAGGGTTGATCGGAAATTTCCGAATCGGCCAGGAGTTCCGCCTGCGTCGGCCTGGGAAGATTGATCTTGCGCGCCGCCACCCGGGGAGCCGGCTCGCCCGGAATCACGATCATCGTGAAGAACTGGTTCTGCACCGAGGTCCAGACGACGTTGCTGGCACCCGCGGCGTACTGGGTGCGGGCCTGGCCCGGGAAACAACCCAGGGTGCGGTTTGCAAACCAGGTCTCATTGATCGTTTCGGCCTTGGTACCGTTGTACCACTGCATACCCATCAGCATGGACTGATCGTCCTTGTTCAGCGGTGTCGCGGTTCCAACGGTCCATTCCTGGAACGGGAGATCGAGCGGCTCGGCCGATGTGTTCTCGAACCGGATGCTGGCTTTGAGCAGGTAGTTGGTGCTGAGCCGCACCTCCTTGACGATCCGGAGTTTGCTGTCCAGGGTTTTCTCGGCGCGGACACCGCCCTGAATGGCGGTCAATACAAACACGCCGTCCCCTTCCACCTGGGGTCCCCCCAGAATCGCCAGAGCGGGCACGGGGGCCGGGGCATTGAGCCTGGCAAATTCGTTGGTGGCGGCATCCTTCTCGCAGGTGATGTGCGCCAAATATTTTTTCAGCTCGATCGATTTGAGACCACCGCCGTGGGAGGTGAACGTGTAGATGGCGTCCTCACTCTCGATCTTGAGGGTCTGCTCCGGCGCCGCCGATTGGACCGGTTGCAGGGGCGGGGCGATGGGATCGGTTGTGTCGACTGCACCGGGAGCAGAGGCCACGGTTTCCAGCTGAGCAACTTTGTTGGTCTGGAATCCGGACACTTCACCCGAAGCATTGGACACCCGGTTGGTCTGCAGCTCGATGGGTGTGGGTGGAAACCACTTGTTCACCATCGGATACCAAAGCATCAGGAGGGCGAACGAGGCGAGGAGTACTATGTAAGATTTGCGATCCATCGAATTGAATCAGAATTGAACCGGACTTGGATTGCGGCGTGCCGGAGTCTGCCGGCTCACGCGGGAATCCGAGGGTTCCATTTGAAAAGTATGACAGGGTTGATCCAGTGCTGCGGGCGGCACCGGATCAGCACCGCATCCCCCCCAGGGATGACAACGGCAGATGCGCCCCAGGGAGAGCAGGGTCCCACGAAACGGGCCGTGGGCCCCGAGCGCATCCAAGGCGTATTGGGAGCAGGAGGGATCAAACCGGCAGCGTGAGAACGGACCAAACAGGAATGTCTTGAGCGGGGACAATGTCCAGCGGTAAAGCTGCACACAGAGGACAAGCATAGTCTGGAGGATCTTCACGAAGGCTCTTTCAGAAGCCGGGCGTGCCGGAGGAACGCAAGGTAATCACGTTCCACATCGGAGAATTTCTTGCAGGTGATTGAGGCGCGAGCCACCAAGACGACGGCCACCGGTTGGGTGGGGTCGCACTGATGCAGTCGAAAGGCTTCCCGGAGCAATCTCCTGGCGCGGGCGCGAACGACCGCGTTTCCCAGCCTGCGCGAGGTGATGACGCCCAATTGCATTTGCGAACCGGGAGGGAGCACCATCCAGTTCGCGACCAAACATCCTTTCGCCAGTCGTTTCCCTTGGTCTCGAATCTGTGTGAACTCCCGCTTGGTTTTCAAGCGCATGGCGCGGCTCAGCCGCATGCCACAGACCGCATCGCCAGGTAGACGAGCGCTGCTCACTCTAGACGGGTGTCAGACGCTTGCGACCGACCCGGCGTCGGTTGGCAAGGATTGCCCGGCCGCTTTTTGACGAGTTCCGGTTCAGGAAACCGTGTTGCCGCTTGCGGCTGATTTTCGAGGGTTGATATTGCCGTTTCATCTGTAAATTGTTACCTATTCTACGTATTCGTTATGTGGCGCAACCACTTGGCTCACGAAACGAAGGCCTCCCGGAGGCCCTGCGTTTTGCACAGAACTTGGCACTCTATCAATGAAGTCCGGGGTGTCAAGCATTGGCCCGCAGCTTCCGAAAGAAGCAGCCAATGCCTGATGCCGCCCGAAAGCCGCTTTTTCAGGAAGAATGAACTTCCTGAAGGTTACGCCGCAGCAACGAATCGCGACGGGCGAGTCCGGTCCAACTAGTCCTTTATATCCATGCCTGCCTATACTTATCTCGCTCGAGATGCCGCCACGGGAAGAGAGCTCCGTAATTCGCTCGACGCCCCCACGGAGGAAGCGGCCATTGCGGCACTGCTCAACCGGAATCTTCTGGTGCTGTCCATCGAGGAAAAAACCTCCAAGAAGGGCAAATCGGCCGGTGGCTCGGTTCCACTGTCTGACCTGGTGGTCTTCACGCGCCAGCTGGCAACCATGATCGACGCCGGTCTGGCCATGGTACAATCGCTGCAAGCCCTTGCCGAGCAAACGAATAACAAGCTGATGCGCGATGTCATCCGCGATGTCTGCTCGCGTGTCGAGGGGGGTGACGGTTTTTCGATGGCCCTTCAGCGCCATCCCAAAATCTTCACCCGGCTCTATGTCTGCATGGTGGACGCAGGCGAAAAGGGCGGCCTGCTGGCGGAGATTCTCGCGCGTCTGGCCACCTACCTGGAAAACACGGCACGCCTCCGCAAGAAGGTGAAGTCCTCCATGATGTACCCCACCGCAGTGACCGCGATCGCGATCCTGATCACGATTTTCCTGCTCTACAAGGTGGTGCCGGTCTTTGGCGAGATCTTTTCCGGGTTCGGTGCCAAGCTGCCGGCACCAACCGAATATCTGATGAAGCTCAGTGCCTTCGTTCAGGACACCATTTTCCTGATCATTCCCGGTATGGGTGCGGTGGTCTACGGCTGGCTGGCCTATATCAAAACGAAACCCGGACGCGAATTCTGGGACCGGACCCGGATTAAACTCCCCATTTTTGGGGTGATCGCCCATAAAATCTGTCTGGCCCGATTCACCCGCACGCTCGCCTCGCTGATCCGAAGCGGTGTGCCGATTCTCGAGGTGTTGAACATCGTGGCCAACACCGTCGGCAATGTGATCATGGAAAAGGCGATCCGCGTTGCCTCCTCCGATATTGAACGCGGCGACGGAATCTCGGCCGCCCTGGCCAAGCATCCGGTGTTTCCCACCATGGTGATCCGAATGCTGACGGCCGGGGAACAGACCGGCAAGATCGATTCGATGCTCGAACGCGTGGCCGATTTTCTCGATGAAGAGATTGAAACCACCCTGTCGGGTTTGACATCACTCATTGAGCCCTTGCTGATTGTATTTCTGGGGGTGGTGGTCGGGGGCATTGTGATCTGCATGTTCCTTCCTATCTTCAAGATGAGCGAGATCATCAATCCACCCGGGAGATGAACGCGGGGCATCCCAAGGGTCGCAGGACGCGCCGCCACAAGATTCCAGCTTGCTCTGGACGACCTCTTAGAGCTATAGATGATACAGGATGGCGAAGATTTTACTCCTGGATGACGAGTTGACCATGGTTCAAATGGTGAGCGAATTTCTTCGCGCCGACGGGCATGAAGTCATGCCGTTCACCAGCTTCAACCCGGCAATGGAGGCTCTCGAATCCGCGGCTCCGGATCTGGTCATCACCGACCTTTACCTGGATAAAACCCGGGCTCACGGCCTCGAGGTTTTGCAGAAAGCCAGGGCCCAGAACCCGCCCCCCACCGTCATCGTCATCACCGCCTTCGGTTCCATTGACACGGCCGTGGAAGCGATGAAGAGCGGTGCCTACGATTATCTGGAGAAACCGCTGAAGCTGGACGGCCTGAAATTTTGCGTGCAACGGGCTCTGTCGTACAACGACGCGGTATCGGAAAACATTTACCTGCGCAAACAGCTCAAGAAGAAATACCAGTTCAATCAGATCATAGGCACCTCTTCAAAGATGCAGGAGGTTTTCAAGATGATCGAGCGGGTGGCCGATTCGGACAGCACCATCCTGGTTCTTGGAGAAAGCGGCACGGGAAAAGAATTGGTGGCCAAAGCGTTGCACTACAACAGCCGCAGACAATTCGCCCCCTTTGTGCCAATCAACTGCAGCGCGCTGCCCGAGAACCTGCTCGAGTCCGAGCTGTTCGGCCATCGAAAAGGGGCCTTCACCGGCGCGATCACGGACAAGAAAGGCCTCTTTCAGGAAGCCGATGGGGGAACCATTTTCCTCGACGAGATTGGGACCATGCCGCCGGTTTTGCAGAGTCGGCTCCTCCGGGTGCTGCAGGAACGCGAAGTCCGCAGAGTCGGTGACAATACCGCCGTCAGCGTCAATGTGCGGGTGGTTGCCGCAACCAACGAATCCCTGGAGAAACGAATCAAGGAGGGCACCTTTCGCGAGGATCTGTTTTACCGGCTCAACGTGATTCCGATCACTCTTCCTCCGCTGCGCGAACGCGTGGATGACATCCCTCTGCTGGTTTCCCATTTCATGAGGGACAAAATCAACCCCCGAACCGGTAGCCGATACCAGATCACCCGCCAGGCCATGGAGCTGCTTTCGGCGCATTACTGGCCCGGAAACGTCCGCGAGCTCGAGAATGCCATTGAGCGGGCGGTGACCCTCTGCGAAGAGAGCACCCTCCACGTGAGCGACCTGCCACCCGTGCTCCAGAACCTTGCCGCGACGGCGAGTTCGGATACGGTGATTGAGACCCGCGAGGGAACACCGCCGCAGTCAATGATGGTTCTTTCCGATAGTCTTTATCCCCTGCGGTTTACAGAAATTCAGCAGGAATCTCCGGAAACCAAACCCGCGCAGGGTGAGAAACCCGTCGCCGCCTTGAAGGATTTTCTAAGGTTGCAGGAACAGGGATACTTAAACCGTGCTCTGGCCCAGACCGGCGGAGACAAGGATAAAGCCGCCGAGGTCCTGGGAATCAGCCTTGCGACGCTTTACAGGAAGCTCTCCGAAGTGGAAGAAACCTAGCCCGGCCGGGTTGCCCGGAAACCGGTGATCCGGAGGGGGTTGAGATTTTTATTTCCATTTCGCTCAACAATTCTACGATTCAGCCTCGGTCCGGTTCCATCCGGTTCCATTATCTTAACTAGAAATCGACTATGCCAATTACACATACCAAAGACCTGTTCGCCAAGGCGCTGAAAGGGAAGTACGCCCTGGGTGCCTTTAATGTCAACAATATGGAGTTGCTCCAGGCGATCGTCGAAGCCTGCGAGGAAGAGAAGGCTCCGGTCATGTTGCAGATCTCAAAGGGGGCCCGGCAATACGCCAATCCCGTCTATCTGAAGAAACTCATCGAGGCGGCGGTCAGCCTCTCCACCATCCCGATCGCGGTGCATCTCGATCACGGCGATTCCTTCGAACTCTGCAAGGAATGCATCGACGAAGGTTTTACCAGCGTCATGATCGATGGCAGCCATCTGCCATTCGACAAGAACGTCGAGGTTTGCAAGAAAGTCGTCGAATACGCTCACAAACGCAACTGCGTCGTGGAAGGCGAACTGGGCATGCTCGTGGGTGCCCAGCACGATGACGGAGAAGAAGGGGGCGGGTTCTCAAAGGGCGGCGTTTATACCCATCCCGACGAAGCTGTGGAGTTTGTGAAGGCCACCGGAGTCGATTCCCTGGCGGTTGCGATTGGCAACTCCCACGGTGCCTACAAATTCAAGGGCCAGCAACGCCTGGACCTCGAGCGTCTGAAAGCAATCAAAAGCGCGCTCATGGAAGCCGGCCTGGGTGACTACCCGCTTGTGCTGCACGGTGCTTCAAGCGTTCCCAAGGACCTCGTCTTGGAAATCAACAAATACGGTGGCAAGATGGGCGACGACACTGCGGGTGTGCCCGAAGCGGACATCGAAGTGGCGCGCCGTACCGGCTGCACCAAGGTGAACATCGACACCGATCTGCGCCTCGCCATGACAGCGGCGATCCGCAAGGTCTTTGCTGAATCACCCAAAGAATTCGATCCCCGGAAATACCTCAGTCCCGCCCGCGAAAAGGTCAAGGATCTCGTCCGGCACAAGGTCAAAAACGTGCTCTGTTGCTCGGGGCACGCGTTCGATTAGAAAATCGGCCGCCCACCAGAATTCACACTTTGGAGGGGGTGCCACAGGCTCTTCCTGTGGCACCCCCATGAGCGACCTGCTCATTCGCTGCATCCTGACCGCCTGGCCTGACTGCCTCAACCAATGCACACGATTCTCGGACCCTAGCGCGCACGAACCGGATCATTCCACTTCAAGTTCTTGAACCGCGCAAAGTCGTTGTCCGTCGATTGAAGGGCGCAGTTGTGCTCGACCGCAAGTGCGGCCAGGTGCGCGTCGGACACCAGATTGCCGGTGGCATTCCCTTCCTTGAGCATCCTTTGGAAGATTTTCCAGTGTTCCTCCGTCGGTTGGATCAGACGCACGCATGGCTGATCCAACCAGGACTGGACCCGTTCGCAAGCTTCCTTGAGCGTCAGCGGTCGCTGATGCAGTCGCGCATTCGTGCCGATTCGTATAAACGCTTTCAATACCGGCCAGCTCAGGCAGACAGGAACAGTGCCGCTCAACTGCTCGTCCCACCAGGCGCGGGCGGCTTCGTGGTGTTCCGACAGACTGTCCTCGGCGTAGAGCAGCAAATTGGCGTCAACAAGAATCACTGATAATCCTCCCCTTCGGCGCGGGCCAGCAGTTCGCCAATATCGTCGTAGCTGAAGCCGCGCCGCAGGCCCAGCGGACGGGGTTTGGTGATATACGGTCTGGCGGACGGAGGCTTCAATACCTGATCCAGTCCGATGCGCAGAGCCGCGTTCACGACTTCCTTGAAAGGCCTGCCAAGACGGGCGGCACCTTTCCTGGCTTTGGCCGCGACGTCCGGATCAAGCGTCAAGGTGGTTCTCATGAGAGCATCATGATGCTTTTAGAGAGCCTGTCAAGGTGTGCAATGGCTTTGTTCCACGGCGGCCCAGTTCGACGATGAAGGTACCCCCTGTTCACCCGGCTGCCGTTTCGCCTGGTTTGGAGCCGGATTTCGGTTGATGCCGCACAAACAGCGGAATGCAGGTTTCCTGGCGCCCATCAATTGCCAGATCAATGGCGTATTGACCCGGGTTGTCAAACTTGAGCTGCTGGATGTTGATGATGAAGTTGCGAACCAGGAAATTGGCGTCCGCGGGCATCGAAACATCGACGGGCATGTCGATGCTCGGCATCACAAACTTGCCGTCCTCGTCCACGAAATTCATCTTCACCTTGTGCTGCCCCTCTTCGATCTTCGAAAACGCAATTCGCAATGCCACTGAGCACTGCGGATGAAACGCCGGCAGGTGGTTGGTGACGATCGTGTCAAACGTTCCAAGGATGTTGAGTTTGCCACCGTAATCGGTTGCCGCATCGCACAGAACGGCCAGTTGAATGTTCATTGCCTCTATAATGAGCCTCGTCCGGCGTTTCGCAATCGTCGATTGCCGCAAATGCACGGACGGACCCTACTTCGCAACAGTCGTGTTCTCCGACCACCAGATGATGTCTCTGACGGAATCTCCCGCATCCGTGTTGAGCGCGAGCGCATTGTTGTACTGGACCGGCGCTTTGATCTTGCTGCCCTGCCACTTGTGAATCTCCGAATGCCCGTCCGCGAACGAGAAGCCGCATGCCCCATTGTGGTAGCTGGCCGGAAAATCAATGATCCGTGCGGTGGTCGCTCCCGGGCGCACCATCTGAACCGCGCAGGCCGCGTCGTTGATGCTGTCCGGATGCTCGTCGACCAACACCCAGGTCTGGGACGGTTGAACAATGTCCGTTTCCTTGGCGTAGGTGCGCCACTGAGAAGCCGGCAGCCAGCTTCCATTGTCAAAGACCTGACTCATCGAATTGCTGCGAACCCGCGGCTTCTTCGCGCCCTGCACGGTGACCGTGGCCCGGTCCGACGGGCATTTGAACACCGTGTAGTTGCCTTCGCCCAGATATGGGATCAGCGGACTCTTGGCAATGTCCTGCAGCACATCCCAGTTGCTCCGGTTGTTACCATCGTAGTTCAGCCCGCCTGTAATCCATCGCACCCGTTTCTGGCCGCTCACATCGAGAGACGCCAGCAGGAGCCCTTCATAATCGTCCGCATACAGACGCCACCCCAGCATCATCTGCCGGAGATTGTTCATGCAAAAAATACCCTGCGCCTTGGACTTGGACTTCGACAAAGCGGGCAGGAGCATGCCGGCCAGAATGGCAATGATGGCGATCACCACCAGAAGTTCGATCAGCGTAAACCCACCCCGCTTGGATCCGCCCTGGAAAGGGAGGGATGTTTGGAACGATCGTATATTTTTCATAACGTCACTGGGAATCGGGATTTCCTCCATTTAGATCAAAGCTCCGGAAAATTGCCACTCTCATTTTAAGATGTTATTTCTGTCGTTCATCCGCTCGGGGGTGTTTTAAGATGCCAGTCCATCAACCGAAACTCGTCCCACTATGAAAATCATACCATTTCTTTCGATCCTCCTGATCGCCTGCGCTGTCGGCCCTCGCAGCCGGGCTGCTGAAACCGAGACACTGACCTTTCGATACGTCGAATCCAACGGCATCCGAATGCACCTGGCCGAACAGGGCGAAGGGCCTCTGGTCATCCTCTGTCACGGTTTTCCTGAATCGTGGTATTCCTGGAGGCATCAGATCCCCGTGCTTGCCAAGGCCGGGTATCATGTGGTGGTTCCCGATCAACGCGGTTATGGAAAAACCGACAAACCGCAGGCAATCGGGGAATACAACCTGTTCAAGCTGACCGGTGATATCGTCGGCCTGGTCCAGGCGCTGGGAGAAACCGAAGCCATCCTCATCGGGCACGACTGGGGCGCTCCGGTTGCGTGGTCCTGTTCGCTGCTTCGACCCGATCTTTTTAAACGCCTGGTTCTGTTGAGCGTGCCGTATTCACCGCGCCAAGCGGGATCCACGCCACCGATTGCGGCCGCCAGGGCCGCGGGCGAAAAGAGCGGTCGGGTGTTCTATCAGGTCACCTTCCAGGACCCGAAACGTTGCGAAGAGATCTTCGATCAAAATCCGCGCGGATTCCTGACCGCGGCGCTGATAGGCGCTTCCGGAGACGCGCCATCCGAAAGCCGCTGGAATCCGTGGAGCGATCCGGCCGAGCGTCGGTCACCCCCCGCGTGGTCGGCAGCCATTCCATTGCCCGCATGGCTCACGGAAGCGGATCTCGATTTTTATACCCGCCAATTCGAGAAGACCGGTTTCCGGGGTGCCTTCAACTGGTATCGCAACATCGACTTCAACTGGCTTCACACCGGGTTTTTGATCGATGCGAAGATCTCCCAGCCGACCCTGTTTGTGGCCGGGGAACACGACGGAGTTCTCAAGTTTGCAGGGGGTGCCGTGGAACGACTGCAGCAGAATGTTCCACGGCTGACCAAAAAGGTCATTCTTCCCGGCAAAGGACACTGGATCCAGCAGGAAGCCCCGGATGAAGTGAACCGTCTCATTCTGGAGTTCCTGGCAAACCGCTGACGCGAAGGCTCCGCCTACTCGTCGTCTTCGTCGAGCCCGGCTGCCCATTCCGGGTACGGCACCTGGGACCCTTGCATGGCGTGCCAGAGGATCCGGTTGAGTACATCCTCCGGGCACTGGTCGACCTTGTCCAACGGCAGGCGGGCGGACACATAAGCGTTCCGGCGCAGCAGGGAATCCGAGATCTTTTTCGGGTCGGGATTCATTTCGTCCAGAGGCACATTCGTCGGCAATGCTTTGAACGGGGTGAAATCGGGCGTCTCGACAAAACAATCGAACATCGGCGTGGCTGTCGCATCCATCTGATTCATGGGAGGCAACCCGAGGATCAATTCCATGGTCCGAATCAGACTGGTCTGGTTGTACTGCGTGCTGATGGTTTCTCCCCGGCGGGTATACGGGCTGGCCACATAGGCCGTCGTTCGGTACCCGCTCACATGATCCCATCCCGCCTGGGGGTCATCCTCGATCCCGAAGATGCAGGTCTCGTTCCAGAACCGGCTGTGACTGATCGCCTCAACGATCTGGCCGAACGCCAGATCGTTGTCGGCAACCTGCGCCGCCGGCGTGGGTGCCCCCGCTCGGGTTCCGCTGGTGTGATCGTTGGGCAGGCAGATGATCACGAGGTTCGGAAACTCCCCGCTTTGTTCATACTGTCGAAGTTCTTTGATGAACTCGGAGGCGCGAAACACGTCCGGCACATTCATGTCCCATCCCACTGTGCTGGTGCAAAGGTAAGGCCGGAGCGATTCGATCGCGGGCCGGCTGCTCAATTGAATGGTGTCCGTGTCGTTTTCAAACTCGCGGTAATGGTCCAGAAACGTCGGAGTCCCCGACCGCGTCGGGTCCTTCCATGATTTGTCGGTGATGGCGAACTCGCCATAGTCGCGAAGCGTTTTTCCGTGCGCGATGGCGTTGTCCCAAAGGAATCCGGCAGGGGAATAGGCCAATGCATCGACATCGGAGTCTTCCATGCCGTCGGGGTAGCTTCGTGGAAACCCGGCGAACGATTTTTCCATATAATCGGTTGCGAACGCCGAGTCGCTCCATTGATGGCCATCGGCACTCAGGATTCCGGAACAATAGGTGTTATCCAATAATACAAACGAACGCACGAGCTTGTGCTGATTCGGTGTGACCCGCTCTCCGAAGATACAGAGCGAAGGATCGCCGTTTCCCTCCGGCATATCGCCAAACACCTGATCGTACGTGCGGTTCTCCTTGATGACGTAGACGACATGCTTAAACACGGACGGCTCGCCGACCCGCTCGGGAACCGGCCGGGCGGGCTGGTTCCTGCGCGGGGAACGACCGGCTTCACGGAGTGCCGGATACCGCATGTTCTTGAGTGCAATCCCCGTGTAATCGGCCAGCAACCGGCGCGACGGCACGGGAACCAACGAAACAGTGCCGAAATACTGGTGGGTGTTATATTTCACCGTTTCTCCAGGGGCATAATGTTTTGTCGAACCGATGCCCTTGATGTTGGCCACGTATATTTCTCCTCTCGCGGAGTCCGAAACGATGGCCCCGGGGAACCAACCAACCGGGATCAACCCTCGGAGTTCCGACTCACCGGGATCAAACCTGATCACGGCAACAGCGTTCTGGGATCCGTTGCATACATACAGGGTTTTGCCCGAACGATCAAAGGCCAGGGCATTTGGGCTGGCCCCAAAGAGATCGGCGGGTGTCTGGCGCGTCCAGATCTTTTCGATCACCTCATCCGTCCGTGTGTCGATCACGCTCACGGTATCGCTGCCCGCGTTCGCCACCAGAAGGTGCCGCCCACCCGGAGCAAGGACCATTGCGGAGGAATGCAACCCAACCATGATCTCGGTCGTGACGCGGTTCGCGTCCAGATCAATCACCGAAACCGAGCCCTCACTCGCAATGTGCCGAACCGGATCCACGCGCACCAGCGTTCCGCGACCCGCCGGACCGGTCAGGCTGTCTTTCGCCGGGCGTCGTCCGCCCCAATTGCTCACATAAGCCCGGTTCCCGTTCAAGACCACGTCGAATGGGGCAACCCCGACATCCCAGGTCCGCAGCAGTTTCCCGTTTCCGGCATCCAGTTCGGCCAACTGATTCGAGAGATTGAGTGCCACGTACAAACGCCGTCCATCCGGCGAGAGGGTTAATCCGGAAGGAATGTCCGAATTCCGGTCCCGGGTCTGGAACGCCGGAAGTGGGATGGAGAACAGGCCCACGACTTGGCCGTCCCGCTCCACACCAAACACCTTGATGCTTCCAGTCACGTTGGACAGGTAGATGCGGGAGCCATCCGGGGAGAAAACCAAACCCGTGTAACTGAGCAGACCTTTGTCGTCGGGATCCAGTATGTGCGTGGACACCGAGTTGGGCTGCGGATCGTGGTCCTGATCAGACGGCAAGGGCACACGCTGGCGCACAGTTGCCGTTTCAGGGTCGATGACCACCAGTTCGTGGGTTTTGCCCGATGTGATCAGCAGGGTTCCATCGGGACTCAACGCAAGCGCCTGGGGCCGAAGCTCGGGCAATTCCACCTGCCTGCCGGCAGGCGTAAGAACCTGGTTGGCAGGCGTGACATAGGTGTTGGGGGCCACCTGGCCGACCGGCAATGTCAGGTCATGCCCAGCGGATCCCATCCATCCGGATCGACACCCAGACCACCCGCCTGCGGCTGCAGCCAGACAGAAGAGGGCAAAGAGGGAGGTCCGAAGTAAAGTCTGTTTCATGCGCGGATCATGCCAAAAAGTCCACCCGCGATGCACGCGCTTTTCCACAAATCCCACACCCGGACTCCGTGCCAACCGTTGACGCGCCCCAATCCGGGATGGTTTCCTGCCAGTTGCTTTGAGCCTGTCCCCATGTCGTCCCGTCCGTTGGACCGGGCCTGGACGAAGGCCGTTCTTTGAGCCTGTCCCTTTATCATTCTTGGAAAGCCTGGAGATGATGAGTTGCATTACCCGGGTTTCCGGGCGTATTAAGGACGGTCACCACTGATTTTTGAAACAGATGCCATCCCATGAACCTCGAACGTAGCACCAGTTTACGGGCGCTCCTGCTCGCCATCGCAGTCCTGATGAACGGATCAGCCGTCGCCGCTGACCTGCGGATCGCGTTTTTCGAAACGGATGCCACTCCGCCAGTTGGATCTCCCCTGGCTTACAAACAAATGGAACGTGCCGCGGCTCCACTCTCGTGCCGCGGTGTCGTGCTTGCCGGGGATGGCCTTCCGGTGGTGTTGTGCGCCCTGGACTGGATCGGGATCGCCAACGAGGGGTATGAAGCCTGGCGCAGGGGTCTGGCCGAGGCGGCAGGAACCATCCCGGAACGCGTCTCGGTGCATACTTTGCATCAACACGACGCTCCCGTCTGCGACTTCACCGCCAACGATCTGCTCGCCGAACACGGACTGGGAGGAGTCCTGTTCGATCCCCTGTTTGCACGCGAGACGATTCATCGGGCGGCTGAATCGCTTCGCGCTTCCATGGACCACCTCCAAACCGTCACACACATCGGAACCGGCCAGGCCAAGGTGGAAAAAGTGGCGTCAAATCGACGCATCCTCGGGGCGGACGGCAAGGTAGCCCATGTGCGCTGGACAGCGACCACGGACCCGGCCGTTGCGGCGGCACCCGAAGGCACCATCGATCCCCATGTAAAGCTGATCAGTTTTTGGGGGAAGAACGGCCCTCTGGGCATTCTGAGCTATTATGCGACCCATCCCCAGAGCTACTACCTTACCGGTATTGCCAATCCGGATTTTCCCGGCATGGCACGGAATATCCGACAGCACACCACGGAGATCCTGCAGATTCACTTCAATGGAGCTGGAGGCAATATTGGCGCGGGCAAATGGAACGATGGTTCTCACGAGAACCGCGCCGTGCTCGCCTACCGCCTGGCCGAAGGCATGAAAAAGGCCTGGGCTGCAACAACCAGGGAACCCATCACAGCGAGTGCGCTCGGCTGGCGGGTGCTCCCCGTGGCCCTGCCGGCCCGGGGCACCCTGAACGAGGCGGATCTGGAAGCGAAAATCCGGGATCGAAACGCTCCCATCGCGGAGCGCACCGAAGCCGCATGCAGCCTCGCCTGGCTTCGGCGATGCCAACGAGGCGACACGATCGATTTGACCTGCCTGGAGCTCGGTCGGGTACGCATTTTGAGTCTGCCGGGTGAATGCGTGATCGAGTATCAATTGGCGGCCCAGGCGTTTCAGCCAGACCTGTTTGTCGCCGTCGGCGGCTACACCGATTACGCACCCGGTTACGTGTGCCTCGAAGAACATTATTCCCAGGGCGGTTATGAAGACAGCCCTGCGGCGTCCCGCGTGACACCGCAAGTGGAAGGAGCGTTGATGCCCGCAATCCGCGCGCTCCTGCAGCCGAGCGGACCGAAATAGGTCGACAAGGGCCAGGAATGCGGACACGAGGGTCGGTTTTTCATGTCTGGCAATTTTTCCCGCCCGGGCGTAAAGTAAGCGGTGTAGCGACACTGCTCCCAGGCGGGAGTACTGGAATCAGTCGAACCAAGAAACTATGAAAACGACCCTGATCCTGATTCTGGGCGGTTTGCTTCTGGCAATCGGTGCCTGGGTGCCATTCGTTTTAAACGCACCCTCCGCATCCAACACAGCGCCGGAAGCCGTGGCAATCACACCAGCGGAATCGCAGGAACCGATTGAAGTCGTGGAAACACCGGAGATGGCTGCCGAGCCGGTTGTCGAGGGTCCGGTTGAAAATTCCAGCGTTTCTCAAACTCCAATTGCAGAGACCGTTGCGATCGAAAAACCGATCGTCGCTCCAACCGACCCCGCTCAGGAGGCCGCACGCACACGACGGATCCAGGCAATTACATCACGGTACTCAGTTGGACTGGTCGACATCGTTCGTCTGGTGCAGGGAGGCGTGGACCGGGAAGTGGTCCTGGCGTATGTAAAAAACTCGCGGGTGCCTTTCGCACCAACTTCCCGGGAAGTCCTTCAGCTGCGCAACGCGGGTGTTCCCTCGGAGATCATCACTGCGATCATCAACCGCGGAAACGAGCTGCGCCAGGAGTACGCCCAAGCGGTCAGGGAACGGCAGGAATGGCTTGTGGAACAGCAACTGGCAGCCCGCGCACGGGCGGCGCAGTTGTACGGGACGGGACCCAACAGTGGCCTGCCCGGAGAAACGACCGTCGCTAACGCCCAGAATGCTTCCTACAACAGCGGAATGGGAAGCGGGTTCAACAACCGGAATTACACGGTGTATCCGAGCTACACCTATGCAGTGGTCCCCGGGGCGATTACTCCCCAACAGCCGAATCCGGTCACGATGCCGAAAGGATTGCCGTCCTATCCACCCTCGGTGCCACCGAGCAATTTTCAATACGCGAACAAATTTCGATACGCGCTTCCGAACACCTCTTACAGGTCTCCCGAGGGTTACACAGCTCCCAAACCGGCAATCGCCGGAGGGCGCTAGGCTCGGTCTGTCCGAAACACACTCCGGAATCTGAAGGCAATGAATGAGTTTTTTTAAGCGAATCCTCGATTCGGCCAATGCGTCGTCAACCGTCTGTTCTTTGAAGGAGAGTGCCCTCAAGCTGGCCGATCAGGTCAAGCTCTCGATGGACAACCTCGAAACAGCGGCCGTGAAGGAAGTCCTGGAGAAAGCCGAGGCGGGCGATGTGCAGGCACAGTTTTCCTGCGGAGAGATGTATTTCCTGGGATCGAGCGTTCCGCAGGACGATTTTGAAGCCTTGAGTTGGTTCGAAAGAGCGGCTCATCAGCAGCATCATGAAGCGCAAGGACATGTTGCAATGTTGCACGCGCTCGGAAGGGGCACGCCCAAGGACAACGTGGAATCGTACAAATGGGCTCGTGTGGCTGCCGAAGGCGGAAACGAACCGGCAGTCCGACTCCTTAAGAAACTACACGCCAGCATGTCGCCGGAAGAGGTAGCGGAAGGCGACCATCGTTTCATGGAACTCGTACGCACTCTGGGAAGCTCGAAATCCGGAAGTCCTTCAGTCCCGGAAAACAAATCCGGGTTGCCCCTCAACAAGCCATCGTCCGACTGAACATCCGATCGCCCTGTGACGAAGCGCAGCCGCGCGATTCCGCCTGCGAATCAGACGTCACAGAGTTTCGCGGCGTGACGCAACGCCAGGATCGGATCCGGCCACGTGGGCAAAAACTCCTGAGCCACGTAACCTTCGTAGCCCGTCTCCAGGATTGCCCTTAGAATCGCGGGGTAATTCAGTTCCTGGGTCTCATCCAGCTCGCCACGTCCCGGCACTCCGGCGGTATGATAATGCGCGATGTAATCCTTGTACTGACGCAGCCTTCGGATGACATCTCCGTTCATGATCTGCACATGGTAGATGTCGAACAGGAGTTTCATGTTGGGCGAATCGACTCGCCGGATCAGTTCCACACAGAAATCGACGTCATCTCCGAAATAGCCGGCATGCCCCTTCATGGGATGCGACGTGTCACGACTGTTCAGATGTTCGAGACAAAGGCGTACATTGTTCTTTTCGGCATGCCCGATCACGCGCTTCCACGTCTCGACACAATTGCGGGCTCCCGCTTCATCGCTGATTCCCGCCTCGCGCATTCCAGTGAAGGTAATCACGTTGCGGCAATCGACCCGGACCGCGAGGTCGATTGCTTCCCTGAGTTTTTCCTCCACGAACGCGTGATTGTCAGGGTTGAACGGTCCCCTGCCAAAACCGTGACTGCTCACCAGCGAGACGGCGAGCCCCATCTTCCGGATCAGCGGGTAGTGGCTCGGATTGATGCCTTCCATGGCTACGAGACCAATGTCCCGGCAATGCCCTGCCAGTTCGGGTGTCGGCATTGGATTGAAGGTCCAACCCATGATGGACTGCCGAATCCGACCCCGCGTGATTCGGCCCCCCGGGTCCGCCGTGGCGGCGGATGTCCGATTGCCCGGCTCAAGCGCAACCGCCGCTCCCGTGGCAAGTGCCGCGGTTTTCAGCCACGCACGTCGGGTGGTGGGAACCGAACCGGAAATCTCATCAGCGGGAAGCGACGGAGGAAGAATCGGTTTCATGCCTCCAATATGGAAAACCAGCCCGAGTTGATCAAAGAAAAACGGCGGCTGAAAAGCCGCCGTTTATCACGAATCGGAATGTTGGCAAATCGCGCCGGGCTAGTCCTCAACGGTCACGGTGATCTTCTTTGAAATCACAGGCGGATTGTGCGGCACATGGGCGTAATCTGCAAAGATCAGCTGCAGCGTATGTTTTCCCGGCGGCAGGTCGAGCATGACCTCCGTCTGGCCCTTGCCGAAGTGCATGATATCCGTCGGCTTATCCCCAATGAGCGGCACGTCCAGAGCAGGCAACTCAGCATGATCAATCAGCAGGTGATGATGCCCCGAATTCGGGAACGGGGTCCCGTCACCAGCCGTCAGACCAGCCGGGCAGATGCCCATTCCCGTGAGTCCGAAAATCACCTTGAATTTCCGTTTCACGGTTTTTCCATCGGTGGGACGCACGATGTAAACCTTCGCGCCGGGAGCCGAGGCATTTCGTTTTGGTTTTTCTTCCTGGGCAAAAGCCGAGGAAGCGAGGAGAAGGGCGGGGAGAATAACCCAGCAGAGAGAACGCATTAGTTTCATGAGCAATTGAATATTTTGGTGTTCCGTTTTCTTCGTGTTATCTGACCCCATTGTCGCAAGATCGGGTCAGTCCGCAAAGCTTTTTTGGTTCCCGTTCCAACCGCGTGGTTTAATTCTGCATCGGCAACAAGCATTGAATGCGGCGAGGAATCATTTTCGCCCGCGATCAGGAACCCTGCAACCTTTTGTTGCACCTGCAACAAAAGGTTGCAGGTGCAGGCCGGGGATTTGGTTCAAGGTTTTTTTCGCGCCGCCTCCTGGATGTTTTGAACGGCGGCGCGGGCGGCGCGGCGGACACTGTCCTCCTTGTCATCGCGGAGTTTTTGGAGTTCCGGAATTGCACTCGTGGAGCGAGCGCCGAGCTGGCTGAGTCGGTCTGCAGCGAATTGGCGAACAAGCCAGTCTTCGTTGGTCAACGCTCCGGTCAAGAGCTCGACATCGCTGGTTCGGATACTTCGCAACACACCCAGCGCCTGGGTCCGGTCCTCCGGAGAATTGAGCAGGCCGAAGAGATGTGGTTCCGCCGGCTGTGCCCTGCGTCCCAGGTCTCCCAGGGAATCCAGCGCCAGATGCCGGACTGCCGTGTCGCTGTCGGCAAGACGGTTGGTCAACACCGGGAACGTTTCGCGGGCATCCTGTTCCAACCGGAGGTAGGCATCCAAGGCGGCGAATCGGGCGGAGGGGGTTCCCAGATCGAGAATGTTCCTGAGCTCGGGAAGGGCCTCGCGACCAGCGGTGCCAAGATTTCCGAGGCTTTCAGAGACGGCCGTCTGCAGCTCCTTCGGGCCTTCCGCGAGGATTTGAAGCAGGTCGGGCAGAACTGGTTTTGAGACTTCCCCCATCATCCCCAGGGCGCGTACGACTTCCAATCGGACCGGCAGGGGCCCATTCTGCAGGCGGTTCTGAAGTGGCTCGAAAGCGAGTTCCGCCGCCGGTCCCATCAAACCAATGGCGCGAGCCGCATTCGAAGCCACGATGGCGTCCTCGTCCTCGAGGGCCCGGATGATCAATGGGAGAGCGGGCCGGGCAGCCTTTTGGAGAGCGACCATGCCAATGGCTCCGGCGCGGCGCACAGAAAGGTCGTCTGCCGTCAGAGCGGCTTCCGCAATAGGGAACAAATCCTGCGCGGGAGCGGGGATGATCGCCATGGCTTCGATGGCAAGAGACCGCTCCTTGGAATCCGAGCTCTTCGCAGCCAGCTGCAGTTCCGGGAGCGCTGCCTCAGCTCCGGTTCCGACCTGTTTGAGGAGGGCCAGAGCAGCCTTCCGCGAATCAGAATCGCCGGAGCGGAGCATGCCGATCAGTGCGGGCACCGTTTCTGTTCCGAGAGCACGAAGACAATCCGCAGCCCACGAAGACGGCTGCTTTGAAGCGAAGGACGCGGCGACCACTTCCAAAAGTGCGGGAACGGCAGCATTTCCGATCTGCACCAGAGCGGTCTCAACAGCGGTCGCGGTTTCTGCATCGGTGTCGGAACTCCGAAGTTTGATCAACTGCGGTATCACAGGCGCTGCCGAGGGACCAATCCGCCCAAGCAGGAAGGCCGCTTCCTTCCGAATGTTTGCGCCGTCATTTTCAACAAGGAGCCCCAAAGCCGGCACGGAGGTTGATTCGGGTGGTTCCATCAAAATAAATGCGTTGGCGACCTCGTTGCGCACAGTTTCCGAGTCGTGCTCGAGATGCAAAACAAGCCTGGCGACGAACCGCGGCGACGCGCAGTGCAGTTTACTCAGCGTGCGCAAAAACACGGCGCGCGTGTCTGCGTCGGTCTCGCGCTCTTCGGCGTCCAGCAAGACGGTGAATTCGGCTTCGCCGGATATCCCCAACCATTGGAGTGCCAACGCGGCTGCCTGCCGAACCACGGGTCTGTCGGATGCCAAAGTGTGCAAAACGGGTTGATGGGCGGGACCGCCAATGGCTCCCAAAGAGATGGCAGCCTGTTCCCGGACATTGGGATCCTCATCACCCAGGGCATGGATCAGGAGCGGAACAAATGAATCGGCTTTGGGTCCAACCCATTGCAGCGCCTTCGCCGCTCCGGATCGGACGAACGGTTTCTGATGAGCGAGCGCTTCGGAGAGTGCGGGAAACGCCGGCTGCCCGATCGAGCCCAGGGCAAACGCAGCACGGTACCAGACTTGCAGCGAGTATCGCGAGGTCGACGACTTCTCCAACTGTGTGATTAGGGCGGGAACGGCGTCTCCAGCATCCGGGCCAATGCGCGCCAGTGCGGTTATGGAGTTAAACCAGACCTGATCATCCTGATCATCCAACGCTTCAATGAGTGCCGGCACCGCTTCGCGGTCGGGTGGACGCTGCTGGCTGATCTTGTAGGAGGCATCCCTGCGAACGGCCTTGTCGCCCGAGGTCAAATCGCTCAGAAGCTTGGCGATGTCCGGGCCGGAAGGCTCTGCTGCCCACACTGCATTCGGCACCAGGCAACCAGCGACGAAGAGCAACGCGCTGGCCAAGGCAACGGCTTGCCTACCCAACCCCGCCCGGATAAACCCGAAGACGTTCATCGCTCGTGGGATGGGACGCGTGGAGCCCGTTGCGCCGGTGGAACGGGTTGAGCGGATGGTTGGCTCGAGGTTCATGGATAAGTTCTAAAAAAAAGGTCCGTCGTTTATGACGGACCCAATTGCCTGGGAGTTGCAACGGATCAGGCATCGAGCCCGGGCAACAGTCCGGTGGAGTCCCCAAGCCAGTCGGCATGAACCCCCATCCGTTGCATCATGCTCAAGAACAGGTTGTTCAACGGCGTCTCCTGAGGGTACCGAATGTGGCGCCCGGTCCGCAGGGTGCCACCCCCCCGACCGGCAAGAATGATCGGGAGATTCTCGTTGTTATGCCGGTTGCCATCGCTGATGCCAGCGCCATAAACAATCATGCTGTTGTCCAGCAGGGACGATCCGTCGGGTTCCCGGATTGTTTTCATCTTCTTGACGATGTAGGCCACCTGCTCGGCGTGATACCGGTTGATGCGTTTGATCTTGTCGTTCTTGACTGGGTCGCCCTGATGGTGGGAAAGCTCGTGATGGCCCTCACTGACCTCGATCTGGCGATAGGCTCGGTTGCTCCCTTCGTTCGCCAGCATGAAGGTTGAGACACGGGTGACATCGGCCTGGAATGCAAGAATCATGAGATCGCCCATCATGCGTGCGTGCGCTCCCATGTCATCCGGCGCGCCGGAAGGTTTTTCAACACCGGCAATCACACGGGCGGTCGCGACGGAATCCATCTCCGCGCGCTCGATGCGCTGTTCGATCTCGCGAACGGCCGTGAGGTATTCGTCCAGTTTGAGCCGGTCGTTGCCACTGACCCGGCGACTGAGCCGATTGGCGTCCTCGAGTACAAAGTCGAGAATGCTCTTTTTATAACGCTCGCGAAGCACCAGACTCTTCTCGTGGTCCTTCGCGTCCGGTCCTCCAAAGAGTCGTTCGAACACAAGGCGCGGATTGGTCTCCTTCGTCATCGGAGTGACTTCATTGCGCCAGGAGATGTTGTTGGAATAGGCGCAGCTGTAACCGGAATCACAATTCCCCGACTGGCGGCCCTTCTCGACTCCAATCTCGAGCGAAGGGAATCGGGTTTCGTGCCCGATACGCTCGGCAACGTATTGATCCACCGATACACCCACACGGATCTGGGCGCCTTCACTCTTGAGCGGTTGGGCACCCGTCAAAAAGGCGGCCGCCGATCGTGCATGATCACCCGGCCCGTCGCCGTTGTTCCGCCCCTTGTCCTGAGTCAGCCCCGAGAGCACGAGCAGATCGCGCTGGATGGGTGCAAACGGCTCGAGAATATGAGGAAGTTCAAACGTCGCGCCCTCCCGTTCCGGAGTCCATGCCTGCATGTGCATTCCGTTTGGAACAAACATAAACGCCATACGCGTGGGTGGTTTGGAAGATCCGGCGGCAGCCGCAGCGACACGGGCCGGCAGAATCGATTCCATCAAGGGAAGTGCAACGAGGGCACCCACGCCTTTGAGGAAACCCCGCCGATGAATTGATTGGTTCCTGTTCATGATTGATCTCGGGAAGTGGTCCGCATTTGAAACGGTCGGCTGTTGATGACGCCCAGCACCAGGGCAGAGAACCGGTTGTCATTCTGCTTGAGTTGCTCGACAATCGCGTCGACAGCACATTTATCGTAGTATTCTAACCCACGACCGAGCGCGTATGTCAACAGTTTCCCGGAAAGCGTCCGGACAAACCGATCGTCGCCTTTGAGTATCGCCTTGAGCTCGCCCGGCCCATCGAACCGGCGTCCGTCCGGCATCCTGCCTGAAGGATCAATGTCGAACTCCCCATCCTTCTCACGCCACGCACCAATGGCGTCGAACCTTTCAAAGGCGAACCCCAACGGATCCATCTTATCGTGACAGGTGGCGCAGTCCGGATTTTCACGATGTTGTTCCGTCCGCTTGCGCAGCGACGCGGCGAAGTCGACGCCTTTGCCCTCTTCGAGCAATGGCACACCCGGCGGCGGGGGCGGCGGCGGAGCGCCCAGGAGCTGTTCCAGAATCCATTTGCCACGGCTGACCGGTGAGGTGCGGCCCGGGTTGGAGGTCAGGGTCAGAATGCTGGCCTGCCCAAGGATTCCGCCCCGCTGCAGCTCGGGCGTCAGACTCACCCTCCGGAATTCTTCACCCTGCACGCCCGAAATACCGTAGTGCCGTGCGAGTCGTTCGTTGACGAAGGTATAATCGGCATCGAGGAATTCGAGAATGTTACGATCCTCGCTCATGATCGATTCAAAGAAATGCTTGGTTTCCGACTTCATGGCTCTGCGCAGCTCTTCGTCGAACGTGGGGAAACGCTCCGGATCGGGGGTCGACTCAAAATTCCGGACCTGAAGCCATTGGCCGGCGAAATTTTCCACGAGCGCCGATGCTTTGGGATCCCGCATCATGCGTCGCACCTGGGCCTCGAGCACAGCAGGTTTGTGCAGACGGTTTTCAGCCGCGAGTTGAAACAGCTCCTCATCCGGCATGCTGCTCCACAGGAAATACGAGAGACGCGATGCCAGTTCATAACCGTCCAGCACACGAGGTTCGCCGGGTTCGCTCTCTCCGGGATCAAGTTCCCAACGGAACAAGAACTGAGGCGATACGAGAGTGGCCGCCACACCGATCTGAATGCCCGATTCGAAGCTGTGTCCGTCAGCCCGGGCCATGTCTGCAAGCCGACCCAGACGTTCGGTGACATCCGCAGAAACCGGCCTCCGAAAGGCCCTGGTAGCGAACCGGGCAAGCAACTCGCGCGAAAATGCAGCCTCTTCGCCGGGTGCGGGTTTCCGGGGAATGATGCGCTGGTGTGAGAGGGGCGGTGGCGGCGGTGGCCCGTCGAGCGGCCCAACGAGTTCGGCACTCTTGACAAACAAATTGCGGTCCCCGTTCAGGAGTGGATTGGCGTTGCCGGAGCTGTTGTAATTGTTGAGGTAGGCAAACGTCAGCTTCCGGCTCCCCTTGTCCAGGGCCATTTTGAAACGATAGGTTTCGGGGTTGTTTTCCTTCGCGGCCACATCGAACACCCGGACCTCGGTGCCATCGACGCGTACCGAGAGTTTGGGGGCTTCCGGCCCTGCTTGATCGCCGTAGGCTTCGATTCGAAACTCGTATTCTCCACGGATCGGCAGGTTGTGTTCCGCCACAGCCTCGCCCTCGCGCCAGAATCCCCAGAGTTGCTCATCCTCCTGGCGGACGTTTTCTCCGCTCAGGGATTTTAACGCCGGCCCGGAGAGTGGGAATCTGGGAATCAATTCCGTTTCATCGGTGACGATGGCCTCGGCAACCACCCGCCCGGTCGCACCCAGGTATTTTTCAAAGAGCATCGGCGACAGGGAGAGCACATCTCCGATGTTATCAAACCCGTAACCAACCTCATCTAGGGGAAGTTCCGCCGCCGCATCGACTGTGACCCCGAGCAAATCGCGGAGGGTGTTGCGGTATTCCGAGCGGTTCAACCTGCGAATCGTGACCCGTCCCGGATCAGTTTCGCCGTCACAGTTAAACTTCTCAAGGCCATGATCCACGAACCGCACGATCATCTTCCGATCCGCCTCGCTGGGTTGTACTTTTTTCGAAGGCGGCATCTCCCGGTTCTCCAGCATGTCGCGCACTGCGGACCAGAATCGGCGCTGCTGGTACATTTCCGGGGCGGAGGAGTAGGTCTCCAAATTGACATCCGCCTTCTGTTTGGCATCCGAGTGGCATTCAAAGCAATACTCGGCAAAGAACGGTCTCACGTGTTTGGCGTAGTCGACCGCCTCGACGGTCGCGGGGAGCGGATCAGAGGCCCGGGTCATGGATGAAGACAACACCCAGAAGGTGAGGCTCACAGCCCAAACGTAATGATAACTGGATCGCAATAACATGCCTGGCATTGTTTCCGATAGACTCGGAACCGACTGAGATTTCAGAGTCATTCTAACCTAAGACGAATCCGCCGCAACGCGAATTCATCGCGTTCCATCGGTTTCGGAAATTCATACCGTTGAGCGCGAAGGTCCCGGACGGCCGCGGGAGGCAGCCCGCAGGGTGTTCGGCAGGATTCGCCGGACCAAAGCCGGTGACGGAACCCTTTCCGTTCGAACAATCACCGGGTTGGGCAGATGATCTTTCTTGCATGCCGCAGCCCTTTGTCATAGGAGACATTCCATCTATGAAACCCAGCCTCCTCTGCTCCCTTGTTCTGTCGGTGTCATTTTCGACGATCGTGTTCGCGGACGGACCTGCGGATAACATGGCGGACAAAGTACGACCGGTGCCTCCGCCGGGCATCGAGATCTCGGCGCGGGACCGTGCAGAGCTCGAAGCGGGAGTCCAAACCCTGGGTCGTGATTTGGAGGCCCTGCAAACCGAATTGAAGGACAAACCCGACCTCTTGAATCTGGTTCCGGATGCCCGGATCTTCCACAACGCCGTCCGGTATGCCCTGCAATACGGCGAATTCTACAAAACCAACCAGATCGAAATCGCACGCAAATTCCTGGCGCAGGGAACCGAACGGGCCGCACAACTCCGGGCCGGCACTTCGCCCTGGACCACAGCCACAGGCCTGGTGGCGCGCGGCTACGTCTCACGCATCGATGGTTCTGTACAACCCTACGGCCTCGTGGTGCCGAACTCCTACAACGTGAACTCGCCCCATTCATTTCGCCTCGACGCCTGGTTCCACGGCCGGGGCGAAACCCTCAGCGAACTCGATTTCATCAACGGTCGCCAGCAATCCCCCGGTCAGTTCACGCCGGACAACACATTTGTCCTGCATTTGTACGGCCGGTACTGCAATGCCAACAAGTTCGCTGGTGAAATCGACTTGTTTGAAGCGCTTGAGAACGTGCAGGCACATTATCCGATCGATGAGAATCGGCTGGTGGTGCGCGGGTTCTCAATGGGCGGGGCAGCCTGCTGGCAGTTTGCGGCTCATTATGCCGGACTTTGGGCCGCAGCGGCCCCGGGTGCCGGTTTTTCAGAAACCGCTGATTTTTTGAAGGTGTTTCAAAACGAAACCGTTCAACCCACCTGGTACGAACAGAAACTCTGGCACTGGTACGACTGCACCGATTACGCCCTGAACCTTTTCAACTGCCCCACCGTGGCCTATAGCGGCGAGATTGACCGACAAAAGCAGGCTGCCGACATGATGGCGCGAGCATTGTCCGAAGAGGGCATCGAACTGACACACCTGATCGGTCCGGGCACCGCTCACCAGTATCACCCTGAGACAAAAAAGGAACTCGATCGAAGGATCGACAGCATCGCCGCGATCGGTCGGAATCCCGTGCCCGGCAAGGTCCGGTTCACCACCTGGACCCTTCGCTACAACAAAATGCTTTGGGTCACCGTGGACGCCCTGGGAGAACATTGGGAACGGGCCCGCGTGAACGCGCAGATCGCAGATGACCACAGGGTCGAGCTCGATACCCTGAACGTCACAGCCTTGACCCTGGAGATGGCACCCGGCTTGTGTCCCCTGGACACCACCCGCAAGCCAACCGTGGTCATCGACGGCCAGGAGCTCGAAGGAGCAGCCGTCGGATCCGATCGTTCCTGGACGGCCCATTTTCAGAAGGCGAAAGGCCTGTGGCGCTCGACCTCCGTCCGGGGCGCAGAATCCGGTCTGAGCAAACGACACGGCCTCCAGGGACCGATTGACGATGCGTTTATGGATTCCTTCCTGATGGTGACGCCGACCGGCACTCCGCTCAACGGAACGGTAGGCGCATGGACCCGCTCGGAGCAGACCCATGCGATCGGTCAATGGCGCAGCCAGTTCCGCGGTGAAGCGCGGGTGAAGAACGACACAGAACTGACCGACGAGGACATCGCCGCGCACAATCTCATACTCTGGGGCGATCCCCAGAGCAACGCGTTGATTGCGCGAATCGCGGACAAACTCCCAATCCGGTGGAACGCGCAGGGGGTTCACACCCGCGAAGCGATTTATCCGGCAGATCGTTATGTCCCGGTCCTCATCTACCCCAATCCGTTGAACCCAGAGCGGTATGTTGTCTTGAACAGCGGATTCACCTTCCGGGAATACGACTATCTGAACAACGCCCGGCAAATCGCCAAACTTCCCGACTGGGCGATCGTGGATCTCACAGTCCCAGTCTCATCCCGGGCACCCGGAGCGATTGCAAACGCCGGGTTCTTCGACGAACAATGGCAGTGGCGTTCGCACTAGTTTGAAGCGCCTCCGAGCCGGACGGGACCGCACCCGGTTCAGGGGCGATCCCAGACGGCTGGGAGCTTCTCCGAATCCGGACCGTAGGTTTGCGAAACAGCAAAACCGCTGGCCTGCGAGATGTAAAAAATCCTGCCATTGGAAACGACCGCTCCGAGGCACTCGCGCGAATCGATCGCGGGTCCTGTTGAAACCAGTTTGCCTCCGGCCGACAGATCGATCATGTCCATGTTGGCACCCAGGACAAACGGCTCGGACAGGGTGAACCGGCAGCAGGCGTAGTTGTGCCCGATGCTGCTGACCACACGCCCTGTCTCGCGGTCAAACACGTTTCCCTTGCCGCGAAGCGCGTTGGAAAAGATGAACTGCTTCCCAACGGTCACCACGTTCAGAGCTGATGTGATCGGATCGGATTGCCAGACCAGAGAGCCGTCCCTGGCATCCAGACACCAGACAAACCGGTCCGTCGTCGCCTCGTTGGGGCGGTTGTTGCCTCCGATGTAAATCCGTCCGTCCCGTGCGCTGAGCGTGCATTTGGAGGTGACATAATACTCTGTGGTATGCCACAAAACCTCGCCGGTTTCAGGATTCAGACAGGCGGTCAGACCGTTGTTGTCCTGCGGCAACCCGCGTCTCGCCCGCTTGCCAGCCGCGTACCCGAAGAACGTCGAGTAATAGAGTTTCCCATCAAGCAGGCAGAGGCCGCAATCGTTGCCACCGCGACCGTACTCGGAGAAATCCTTTTCCCAGACCACCCGTCCGGTTTCGAGATCCCAAGCCCACAAGCGCGGGTGGTTGTTTTTGGGATAGTACGGATTGTCGTTCGAGTAGATCCAGCTCATCACCTCCCGGCCTTCCGCTGGAACCGGAGTACCTCCAAAGATAAAAGGCGTTTCGGTGCCCTGCACGGCGTATTCACCGGAGCCCGAGGCGTAGATGGCGATGTTTCCTTGAACCACCGGAGGAAACTGGCGGCTCCAGCTCGGGGACCCGGTGAAGGGGGCTTCCCAGAGCAACCGTCCGGTCGCGGCGTCAAGGCAGCGCATGAGAGAACGCTTGATGCCGGCCTGGGGAACCAGCAGCTTTTCGCCGATGTAGAGGGGGGAGGTGAACGACAGATGGACATCCGGCCAGTAACGCCGCCACAAAAGCCGGCCGGTGTCCTGTTCCACAGCAATGATCTGGCCCTCGGCGGTGTGCGTGTACAATCGTCCACCGCCGCAGACTGGCAGATGCTTCACGGTGCCCTCAATCCGGCGCGCCCACCGCATGCGCAGGGGAGGTTGCAAACCCTGGTCGTTGGCGTTGGAACCCTGGAAATCGCCGTAGTTGGTGTACCAATCAAACTCGGGCCCCGCCTTCGGTCCGGTCAACGGACTGCGAATCGTTGAAAGCTGCAGATCGGTTCGAGGGAGGGATGCGCTTCCCTCCGTACCGAGCACATAGAGGTATCCATCCTCACAGCCCACGAAAAGGCGACCGTCCGAAACAGCAAGCGGCGCTGTGATGGGCGCTCCAAACGCGGTTGCGAAAGACCATGCTTTGCCACCCGCCAGGGGCACCCCGTAGAGAGTTCCGTCCAGACCGCCGTATACGGCATGGTCTCGTGTCAACAAAGGCGGACAAATGGACCCCGCGGGACTGAGGACTTCCGTCGCAGCCGTGCTGGTGGTGTGCCGGCACAACCCCAGACCCTCCTGGGGTCTTACCCGGTAGACCGAGTCCCCGCGAATACTGACCGATGCAAAACTGAGCAGGCCCGGCAGGCGGATCAGGGTTTCCGTACCTCGAACGAAATCGGTCTGAAGAGTGTCGCCCGACAAATGCAATTTCTCCACCCGGCCCGAGTTATCGCGTCGGTGCCATTGAACATAAACGTTGCCGGCTGCATCGGCACTCTGACCAAATGTGGCGGGGTATTCCTGCCCTGCATATTCGGGAATCTCGCCGAGCACCCGGAGGCGGGGAGAAGCCCCGGCGTCCTCGAGGAACACCGTGCGCCCACCGGCCGGAAGCACAATGGTGGAGCCAACGAGACAGATGTCTCGCGAGCAGATGAAATGATCCCGCCAGGTGACCCGATCCCCTCGACTGGCCAACCAATCGGCACCACTCCAACGATTCCCCTCGAACCCGACGGCCTCCGTGACGAAATCCCACGTCCACACCGGTTCTCCATCCGGTTTGAGCGCATGAACGCGCGCACCGAGCGTAGCGAAATACACACGGTCGGTCCCCACCACAGGTGCTGAGAAAATCGGTTCCCCGCAATCGATTTCACGGATCACCGCGCCATTGGTCCGATCCAGCACATAGTAATAGCCGGCCATCGTCCCGACATGGAGGTACCTGCCCACCACAGCGGGAGCAGCCACGTTGTTGCAGTTGGCGAGCCCACCCCGCGTGGCAAAACGCCATACGATTTGATGGGATTTCGTGTCGAGAGCGAACACGACCCCTGAACCGTCCACTACGAAGGCCGTTCCCTGACTCACCACGGGTGCCGCGAAAATTGCGTCAGTTAGCGGAATTGTGGCCAGCAGACCAAGCGGAAGCTCAAGAGCCTCTCCCGGAGCATTGCCCGAACGAAGGGAGTCCCCCTGCAGCTGGGGCCAGTCTCCGGCTCCGGCATTTTCGATGAAGCCGATTGCACAACAGATCGAAAGAGCGAATACGATCGAGAATCCGACACGGGGTTTCATGCACAACATCTTCCTCCGAGCGATCACCCGGGGCAAACCCTATTCTCGCGAAGCTGCCGGGGGCGGTTTTCGCTAAATCGCGCCGGCCGATTCGATGGCACCGGATCAACCGGTGTCATCCGGATGACGCACCGTCCAACGGACTTTCCTTCCCGAGGACTTACTCCACCGCTGACACTCGAAGCGCTCGCAATGTTCTCAATTCCTTAAACGGTAGACATCGCAAGGTCCGGGCTCCGGTCTTTCGTTTCGGACCAAATCGATCACGAAACTTCTCAAACAACTCCTCCACGAAAAGCTGCGAGCCGAGCACCGCTCCGTCCGTGAAATACCGGATGTGCAGCAGCAGCGTTTGGTTCCGGCTCAACTTCCCTCTAGCTTTCCAGATCCTGCGGATTTCTTCCAGCTCCTGCGTTCCGCCTGCGTCGCCAACACCGGTTTTGGAGAAGAGCGTCTCCCCATATTTGCCCAAGACGCCACGCCAATCCCCTCCCATGGTTCCCTCAAAACTCTCAATTCCTTCGATCGCAAGCTCGTTGCCGGCGGCGGCTTCTCCGTATCCGCTGAAACGGTAGTCCACCGGATCCTCCACCATGCCAGCCCTTACCGGGTTTAGATCAATGTAAGCCGCCACCGTGCGTACCACGTCGCTCCGGTCCTCAATCAGAATACTCCGGAACCGTTCCGCCCACAGGGTTCCAAACCGACCATTCTTCCTGTTGTACCAGACCGTGAACCGCTGTTTCAGTTCCTTCATGAAAACGGACACATCGTTCATCCGTTTGAGCAGGCGAACCCGGTCCTGTTCGGGAATCGAACCACCCGTTTCAATCGATTCGGCGATGCTAATCGTCTCGGGAGCTCCCTTGCCGTAAAAATCGGTGAGCCGCGCGAGGAGTTCCGAGTCCGGGAGATCCGGCTGCGCCGGAACCCGGGCCAGGATGTGGATATGATTGGACATGAGGCAGTAAGTGATGATCCGGACACCGCAGAAGGCCGCCTGACGACGCATCATCCGTCGGAAGGTCTCCTTGACGGAATTCGGGGCAAGCAGGAATTCACCGGCAACGATCCTTGAGAGACAGTGATATACGGCTGTGGACTCACGCGGGAGTTTAAATCTTGGTTTGCGCATACACACTCCTTTTACAACCTGTTCCTGCCATCGACGAATAAGGGTCGGCCAACGCGTCTGTTCGAGTGAGCTTCTGATTGCGGCGCGACCCGATTATTATGGCGCTGACCGAAACCTTCACCCTGGAGGGTCGGTTGTCAAATTCTTTGGGCCTGTCCCTCTGTACTTGTTTGGATGGAGGGGCGAGGGTATTCTTCGCCGAATTTTTTAGATCCGGGCTGCTCGCTCGATGAACTGTATCGGCCTCGCATGAAAACTCGACTGACCTTCTTTTTCGCTGGAACCAACCTCATTCCATTCACCCCTCTCGCCGCCTTCCGTCAGCTGCTGCTCGCACTCTTGCTCGCGGGCATCCCAGCTCCGTCGTCCGGCACTGAGCCAGCCCGGCGCGTGTTGCCGCCGGGCATTGAGATCGGCGCGCCGGATCGGGCGGAACTCGAGTCTGGCGTCGCTGAGCTGGGTCGGAGGATCGATGGTCTCCGGGACCGACTGAAGGACAACGCACCGCTCCTGGCGTTGCTGCCGGACGTGATTATTTTTCACAAGGCGGTGCGCTGGCCGCTTCTGTATGATGAGTTCCTACGGACGAACGATGTCGCATCGGCAAAGTCGCTGATTCGGGCGGGGCTCGAACGGGCAGAGTTGCTTGCGGGAGGATCAGCCCCTTGGACCAACGCAACGGGTCTGGTGGTACGCGGGTATGTCTCGAAGGTCGACGGCTCTGTGCAGCCCTATGGTTTGGTTGTGCCGACCTCGTTCCGGGCTCCGACGGCCAATTCGCACCGCCTTGATATCTGGCTGCACGGCAGGGACAACCATTTGACGGAATTGAAGTTCCTGAATGATCGGCTGGGCTCGGCAGGTCCGTTCACGCCGTCGGATACCTTCGTTCTGCACCCATACGGGAGGTACTGCAATGCCTTCAAGTTCATCGGCGAAGTCGATGTGCTGGAGGCGATGGATCATGTCCGGGAACACTATCCGATCGACGACCGGAGAATCGCGGTGCGGGGGTTTTCGATGGGGGGTGCCGGGTGCTGGCACCTGGCAACTCATTATGCGGGGCTTTGGGTGGGTGCCGCTCCGGGAGCAGGATTTGCAGAGACAGCGGCCTATCAGGGGATTTTCAGCCGCGGAGGGGTTCCCCCGTTGTATGAACAAACCTTGTGGCATTGGTACGACGCCACTGACTATGCCGGCAACCTGTTCAACACATCGACCGTGGCCTACAGTGGCGAAATCGACAAACAGAAACAGGCGGCCGATATCATGGCGGACGCGCTGGCTGAGGAGGGACTTACGTTGACTCATATCATCGGACCGAACACAGCGCACAAGTATCATCCCGATGCGAAGAAGGAGGTCGAACGCAGGATGGACCAAATAGCCAAGGCGGGTCGGGATCCGATGCCAAGAAAGATCCGTTTCACGACCTGGACACTCCGTTATTCGCGGATGCACTGGCTGAGTGTGGAGGGCCTCGGCAAACACTGGCAGAGAGCTCGGGTAAATGCTGAGATTGTGGGAGATCACACGATCCGAACCGAGACATCGAACGTGAGCGAGCTTCGATTCTCGATGGCGTCGGGTAGCTGCCCTCTGGACCCAAGCATCCGGCCGGTGATCGTGCTGGATGGTCAGACGCTGGAAGGCCCGCCGGTCGGATCGGATCGATCCTGGAACGTCCGGTTGCGACAGACAGACGGGATCTGGAGCACGATTCCGGTGGGGGAACACAGCCCGTCACCGAGCAAACGTCCCGGGATGCAGGGTCCGATCGACGATGCGTTTCTCGATTCGTTCATCATGGTGACTCCCACGCGGGAGGCGAACAGTCCCAGGGTGGGCCGGTGGGCGTCCGAGGAGGCACAACGGGCCATTGATCACTGGCGCCGCCAGTTCCGTGGGGAGGTTCGCGTGAAGGCCGATGTGGACGTGACAGAGGAGGATATGGCTCGGAACCATCTGGTTCTTTGGGGCGACCCCGGGAGCAATACGCTCCTTGCAAAGGTGGCCGAAAGACTGCCCATTCGCTGGAATACCAACGGTGCCCACACCGGGAGTGCGATCTATCCCGCGGACCGTTATGTGCCGGTCATGATCTGTCCCAACCCCTTGAATCCGGAACATTATGTGGTGGTGAACAGCGGGGTGACCTTCAGCGAGTTCGGTCATCTGAGCAATGCGGCACAAACACCGAAACTACCGGATTATGCGATCCTGGACCTGGATTTTCCCGAGAATTCGCCGTTCTCTGGAAAAGTCGTTGAAGCGGGTTTCTTTGGTGAAGATTGGAAAATGGGCCCGCATGGTGGGGATCCGGCCTTTTACAAACCCCGGTGAAATCCGGAGGGCTGCCTGCCGTCCGTCAGAGCGATCTGCGGTGCCGTTCGGGAGATTGATCCGGGCTGCGGGGAGGTTCTGCGAACCTTGACTCGCCTAGCCGATTCCCTGAGACTTCGCGGCATGTACAAGATCATCGGTTCCGATCAGAAGGAATACGGTCCTGTTGAGGCCCGGTATATCGAGGATTGGATCGCGCAAGGGCGGGCGAATGGCCAGACGATCGCCCGGTTTGAGGACGGTGCCTGGAAACCTCTCTCCACATTCCCTGAGTTTGCCGCTTCCCTGGCTGTTGCTCCGATATCATCGGTTCCACCAGCGGCCGTTGCCGTGAGTGCTGCGCCGGAGCGCAAGGCCAATGTCATGTCCATCAGCGGTTTTGTTATGGGAATCATGGGACTTCTGCAATGCTGCACCCCGTTCATCGCGATTTTGGGGCTTGTTTTCAGTCTGATCTCATTTTTCCAGATTCGCAACGAACCGGATCGTTACGAGGGCCGCAACCTGTCCATTGCGGGTATGATTCTCTCGGCCGTTGGGATCCTTTTGTTCGTCATTCTGCTTAAAACAGGTGTGATCGATGAGTTGATTAAAAATCTACCGAAACTGGAGACGCCCTAGCTTTTCCAGGGTGATGAATACCCGGCTCTATCTTATCTTGGGGAGCGACGGTTTGGAGTATGGTCCCGTTTCCGATGTCGAAGTCTGCCAGTGGATCGTTGAAGGGCGGGCGGGGCGTGACACCCGGATACAGATTGAGGGGAGTTCCGAGTGGACCAGGATTTCGGCGCTTTCGGAATTTTCAGGTCCCTTGAGTCTACAAACGGAACGGATCGAGCAGAGGATTGCGCATCTCTCGTCGGGTGAATCCGACCGTTTCAAGGCTTTTGTAAAGATTGGCCGGGATCTGGACCTCAATACTTGTTTCAGTCGGAGTTGGACGCTTCTGACCAAGAATCCAGTCCGTTTGATAGGGATGAGTCTCTTTTTTGGGCTCGTTCTGGGGGCGCTTCTCATGATTCCCACGGTTGGGCCCTTTGTGGTGGTTTTGGTTGGTTTGGGATTCCTTTCCGGATACGAACAGGTTTTCCTGAAGTTGATTCGCGGCCAAAGGACGCACTTCATGGATCTTTTTTCCGGTTTTTACACGGCCTGGTTTCATCTGACGCTTGCGGGTGTTACCGCAAGCCTTCTGATCGGGGTTGGTTTGGCTTTGTGCGTTCTGCCGGGGATATATCTCGCCATGGCCTGGCTCCCCTTTACTCCGTTGCTCATCGTTGACCATCGTCTCGGCTTCTGGACCGGTCTTGAAACCAGTCGCCGTCTGGTGACGGCGCTGTGGCCCACCTTCACCACGTTCGCCCTCACGCTGATGGCAGCGCTTGTAGGAGGGATCCTGTTGGCTGGCGTTGGTATCTTCATCGCCCTTCCGCTGGCAATCGGGGCGGTGGTCTTCGCCTACGAAGATATTTTTAACAGTCCGAAGACCTGACCTTTTGGCAAAATGAACCGGCCTCCCTTGCTTGGAGATCCATTTAGAATCTCGAATCAACTCCCGATTCTCTTTGGAGGGTTCCTTATTATTGCTGTTTCTGCGAGATTCGTGCTGGATCACAAGGTTCCAACGATTCCGTGTCTGTTCCGTCATTTTTTGGGCCTTCCCTGTCTGCTTTGCGGTGGAACGCGCTCCCTGGCTTCGTTGGCGAACCTGGACCTTGTCGCATCCGTGGGGTTCAGTCCTCTGGTTTTTTTCGCTGTCTTTTTCTCTGGTTCAGGGTCGTTTCTCTGGTTTCTTGAACGATTTGGTCTGTTTTCTTCTTCGCACTGGTTCAGTGGGCGGCTCTCGGGGGTTCCACTCCGATTGATGGTTTTGGTGGTGGTTGTCATCCACTGGGTTTACCTGGTTTATTATCTCCCCGGGTAACCTGAGGGCTCTACCAACAAGTTCTGATTCTCCTGTGAACAACTCCCTCGAACAGCCCAACAACCCTTTCCTCTTCCGGTTGTTGGGTGACCCTGGTTGGTTGATTGGCTGTCCGAACTTTGCGTAAGTGCTTGCGGTATCCTTGACAGCGCGGACTATTTGCTTTATTCACAGCCCTTAATAAGAATCTATTTCTCAGAAGAGAATTAGTAGTAAGGGCTCAATGAAGTTAGTAATCGCCAAAGACAAACTCATCCAAGGGCTGCAGGCTGTTCAGAATGTGGTGGGCTCGAAAACGACCCTTCCGATTCTGTCGAATGTGCTGCTGCAGGCAAGTGGTTCCAGATTGGAACTGACGGCCACCGATTTGGATGTGACGATCAGTTGCAGTGTCGAAGCAACCGTAGAACGAGAGGGAGGCACGACGCTGCCGGTGAAGAGGCTCTTTGGAATAGCCCGGGAGCTGGCCGCCTACGAAGTTGAGCTGGATGTGAACGAGAAAAGTGTCTGCACACTCAAGGCGGGTTCTTCGTTCTATCGAATCAACGGACTTGCGATGGAGGAATATCCGCCAAAGCCCGAATTCAGCGAGCTCAGGAATGTGAGTCTGGTTCAGGAGAAGCTCAAAGGGATGTTCAAGAAAACCTCCTTTGCGATATCGACCGACGAAACGCGATTTGTTTTAAACGGAGTCTACGTGAGTTTCAAGGGTCAGAAGATGACCATGGTGGCAACGGATGGAAGGCGTCTGGCACTGGCGGAGACGGATGTTGAGATAGCAGACGAAGGTCAGTGTGATTTTATTGTTCCGACCAAGGCCGTGAACGAGCTGAACCGGCTTCTTCAGAGTTCGGGTGAAGTGGAGATCAAGACGAGCGAGAACCGGGTGGCGTTTTCCCTGAAGGAAGAGGGGGGAGCATCGATCGGAATTGTTTCGAAGCTGGTTGAGGGGAATTATCCGAATTACAGGCAGGTGATTCCCGGGGAATGCAAGGAACGCATCGCGCTGGGAAGGGAGGAGCTGCTGCATGCGTTGCGCCGGGCGGAGATCATGACGAGCGACAAGTCGAATTCCGTAAAAATGGCATTCACTCGAAACAATCTGGCCATCACCGCCAATTCACCGGAAGTCGGCGAGGCGAGGGAAAGTCTGGCGATCAACTACAAGGGCAGGGACGTCGCGATCGCATTCAATCCGAATTATCTGATGGATCCATTGAAGGCGCTCGAGGACGACGAAGTGTATCTGGAGCTGATCGATGAGTTGAGTCCGGGAGTGCTCAAGGTCAGCGAGCCTTTTCTGTACGTGTTGATGCCGATGCGGATGAGCTGAGACCGGTTCTCCTGGAGAACGGTCCCCGAGGCTACTGAAAGGAGCAGGTGTCCCATCTGAACAAGATCATGGCGGGGTCGGCGATTCTTGTTCTGTTTCTGGATCAAATCACCAAACTGGCCGTTCTCAAGTTTCTGGGGTACGCGCAGGAACGGGTGGTGATTGATGGTTTCTTCAAGTTTGTACACTGGGGAAATACGGGAGCGGCCTGGAGTCTTTTTCGCGACAACAACGATCTTCTGGCGATTGTTTCCCTGGTGGCACTGCTGGTGCTTTTTCTAAGCCGCCGCTATTTTGATTCCGGGACCGTGTTGGGAAGGATTGCACTGGGCCTGTTGTTTGGAGGGATCACGGGAAATTTGATTGATCGGTTGATGATGAGCCGGCGGCATGTCATCGATTTCGTTTATTTTTATTTGAACCGTCGGGACGGCAGCGAGCTCGGGTTTCCGGCCTTCAATGTAGCCGACAGTGCGATCTGTGTCGGGGTGGGGCTGCTCTTTTTGATGTCCTGGAAGAGCGAACAAAGACGCGGCGCGGCCTAGGCGGAAGGCGGTTCCGTAAGAAGGTCGACGGATGGAGCCAGAAGCATTCGGCGTCCGTAAAATCGAATGGTTTCGGAAGATGAGTCGGCAAGCGATCTATATCGGAGGAGCCACAGCGAGCGGAAAGAGCAGGATAGCACTGTTGGTTGCGGAGCGTCTGGGCGGTGAGATCATCTCGGTGGATTCAATGCAGGTCTACCGGGGAATGGACATCGGAACCGCCAAACCCAGCGAGGAGGACCGCCGTCGGATTCGACATCACGTGATCGACATTGTCGATGTGGATGATCCTTTTGACGTGGCCCGGTTCATACGGGAGGCAGAACGTGCGAGGCTCGAGATCGAGGGGAGAGGATCCGCAGCGATTTTTTGCGGAGGAACCGGACTTTATTATCAAGCGTATCTGGAAGGGTTGGGAGAGTCTCCCGGCCATGATTTGAGGTTGAGAGAGGTGTTGGAGCAGCTTTCCGTGGAGGAGCTGAACGAGGAGTTGGAGAGAACGGACCCGAAGATGGCGGGACGGATTGACCGGCAAAACAAACGGCGCCTCGTCCGTGCCGTGGAGGTGATTCGTTTAACAGGAAAGCCGTTCTCGGAACAACGTGCGCGGTGGACCGGGAGGTCACGCAGTGAGGGGGGCGAATCTCTGAAAACAGGGGGCCAGCTGCTGGGCATTCGGCGCGGACGCGAGGAGCTTGTCGGGAGGATTGAGAACCGTGTGGACCTGATGTTCGAGCAGGGTCTGGTTGAGGAGACCCGTGTCCTGATGGGGAAGGGATTGACGAGCAATCCGAATGCACTGCAGGCGATTGGTTACCGACAGGTGGTGGACCATCTGACCCAGGGAATTTCACTTGAGGCGACGAAGGAAAAGGTGAAGGCACGCACCCGTGTGTATGCGAAGAGACAAATGACCTGGCTGCGAAAACAGAATGGTGTTCGGTGGGTCGATCTGTCGGGAGACGATACGACGGAAGAGACGGCCGAAGAAATAGCGGCCGTTTATCGTGCGGCGGAGAGGGTGAGGGATGGTTCCGGTTGAAATGAAATTCATGCAGAACAGGGTGTTCCTGTTGTTTTAGTGAATCCGAGTGTAGACTGGCATCATGAAAACGCGTCTCAGCCATCCGGTTGGATTATTCGTTCCTGTTGTGTCGTGCCTGCTGGCGTTGTCGGCGTTCGCATTCCGAACCGGGTGCCGGAGTGGCAGAAGGATTTGAACGACGCGGAGTTGAAAGAGGTGTTGGAGCAGCGGGCGCGTGATGTGAGCCGGAGGTATCGGGGACGGTTCGCGGAGTACGATTTGAACAACGAAATGATGCACGCGCATTATTATCAGGAACGGCTCGGTCCGGGTGTTCCCGCCGACATGGCCGGGTGGGTGAAATCGGAGGATCCCGATGCGGTGTTTTGGTGTTCGGGAGATGGTGGAGCCAGAGCGATGGGCGGACTGATTCGGAGGGCAGGCTTGAAGTTTCGGCTTTTTACGGGAGGCATCGGGTGAGCGCCGGCGGAAAGTCGGTCGTGGTCGAACTGAAACGATCCGAGGGGAGAACGACGATTCGGCTGGGCGATTGATCAATGATGAAAATGGAGACGCTTTTTCCGGATGAAGATTATCGGTTTCATCTTCGATTGGAGCGTGGAACGGTGCGTGGTTTTTTTGAGTCAGGAGAGGGTTTGTCCGAGCGGCTCGCCGAGCGGAGGCGATGGTTGAGTGCGGTGCCTGGGCGGCATGCGGCGATGCTGCCTGAGGCGACACCGATGTTGGACGAGCTGGTGGAATTGTGCGCGGAGGCAAAAGGTCTCGACGCGGGCGGTCTGGCAAAAGTCAGGCGCGGTGGGACCCCCCTGGATCGTTGCCTGGAGCTGGGCTCGCGGTGGGAGCCGGATTTTCTGTTGTTGAAGGCGGAATCGGACGGTGGATTCCGGCTGAGAGGAGGCTGTGTGTGTTTTCCCTCCTCATGGAGTCTGATTCCAAAGATGGGGCGGTCGGTCTCAGGGATCCACGAAGTGGTGCCGGGTTTGAACCCGGCCTTGGAGGGTAGTATCGACCGGTTTCTTCACCGTCTGAAACCAGGCGGTTCGTGGGAGCGCTACAATTGGGGTCTCAGCCGTTCGGCGGAGTTGAACCAGGATCCTGGCCGGAAGCTGCCCCGCCTGGATTCAGGCGTCGGTTTGGAGGAGATTTGGTTGCGCATTGAGCATCAGGCGTTCGTGACCCTGCCGCGGAGCGGGGGTGTGCTGTTTGCGATTCGAATGATTGTTCGACCGCTTCAGGAGGTTCGGAGGGAGCCGAAGGTCGCTGGGCCTCTGGCGCGGGCCCTGCGGACCATGCCGGAGGCCCTGGCCGAGTACAAGGGATTTGCAGGTGCGCGGGGCAGGATTCTGGATTTGATGGAAGCCTGACGGCTTGAAATGGGGGTTGGGTCGCTATGGCGTGTCGAGGCATCTTCGCACCGCCCGGATGAGCGTATCGGCGCGGTATGGTTTCTGGAGGTAGGACAATCCGTCGATGAGGCGCATTCCAACACCCAGGACATTGATGCTGTAACCGCTGGTAAAGATGACTTTGAGGTCTTTCTTATCGGCCCGGAGTTTTTCGGCCAGCTCTTTCCCGGACAAACCGCCGGGCATGACCACGTCCGTCAACAGAAGGTCGAAGTCGGAATTGTGGTTTTTCCAAAGTTCAAGAGCCTGAATCGCATTGGCGGCTGTGTAGACCTTGAAACCGGCGTCGCGGAGAACATTGCGGGCGAGATCCAGGATGCCTTTTTCGTCTTCGACCGCGAGGATCCGTTCGCCGGCGCCGACGGCCTGCCTGGGTGTGGCGTTCTGGGCATCGGATTCGGTGACTTCCTCTGCACCGGCCGGAAGAAAGATTGTGAAGGTGGAGCCTTGGTTTGGAACACTGGCGACCTCGATCCATCCGTTGTGTTGTTTGACGATCCCGTAGACCATTGCGAGGCCCATTCCCGTGCCCTTGCCGAACTCCTTGGTGGTGTAGAAGGGTTCAAACACCCGACTCAGAACTTCGGGGGGCATTCCGCATCCGGAATCAATCACGCTCAGGCTGACGAATGTGCCGATCAAAGCTTCGGGGTTTTGTTTGGCGTAGGATTCGTCAACCTCCAACGTGGAAGTCTCGACAACCAGATCACCGCCACGGGGCATGGCATCCCGCGCATTCAGGACGAGGTTCATGACGATTTGCTCGACGCTTGCCGCGTCGGCGATCACACAGGGGAGCAGCCCCCGGCTGCGAATCGTCAGGTGGACATCGTCACCAATCAAACGGTCGAGCATGCTGGTCAGCTGTTCGATCAGATGCTGAAGGTCCAGCGGTTTGGGCTGGAGCATTTGTTTGCGACTGAAGGCGAGCAGTTGCTGGGTCAGGGTGGCCGCTCGTTTTGAAGCGTTTAGAATTTCGGTCAGCGAATTGCGAATTTCCGAAGGAATGCTCAGATCACTGAGGGTGAGGCTGCTGTATCCCTGGATGATGGTGAGGACGTTGTTGAAGTCGTGTGCGATTCCTGCGGCGAGTTTGCCGACGGCTTCCATTTTTTGGGCGTGCCGCAGCTGGTTCTCCAGGTGTCTGTGTTCGGAGATGTCCTGCGCAATGGCCAGGACGTGGGGTTTGTTGCCGATGGAAAAATGCTCCAGGGAAAGGAGGGTCTCCCGAACGACGCCTGACTTGGTCCGGAGCTTGCATTCAAAGTTTTTCACCGAGCCGATCGCGGACATCGTCTGGAGAAGTTTTTCGTGCTCCTGGGTGTCGGCCCAGAGGGCGATTTGTTTTGGTGTCTGTCCGATGACCTCCTCGCGCGAATACCCGGTCATCTTCAGGAAATGTTCGTTGACATCGACGTAGAGGTCCTCGTCGAGGGTGAGGATGCTCATTGGGAAGGGACTGGCACGGAAGGCGCGTGAGAAGAGCTCCTCGGAAACGCGCAGGGCTTGCTCGGTCTGCCTATGGGCTTCGTTCTCAGCTTTGAGACACAGGTTGACCGACTCGAGTTCCGAGGTGCGCCGGCGCACCCGGTCCTCAAGATGGCTCAGTTTTTGGTGTACTTCCTGAGTCAGATACCATTTTTTGGTGAATGCATGGGCCAGTTGCAGCACCTCGATGTTGTCGAATGGCTTCTTAAGAATTACCAGATTGTCGGTTCGCCCCATCGTGCGGTCGATTTCATCCCACGAATAGTCGGAGTACGCGGTGCAGATGACGACTTGAAGGTCCGGGTCGATCTGCCATATTCTCGAAGCTGTTTCGACGCCATCCCATCCGGGAGGCATGCGTACATCGATGAATGCCATCGCAAACCGTTGCTCCGTTTCGAGACTTTTTCTGACGAGTTCCAAGCCTTCCTTTCCTTGAAAGGCTGATTCAATGCGGAATTGGATGGGGGTGGCCTTGCCGGCGGGTTCGTCGAAGAGGACCGCTTCGGCCGCAGCCAGTTCGGCAGCCATTGCGCTGACCGGGTTGAGGATCTTGCGGAAATCATCGTGGATTGCCGGATTGTCATCAACAACCAGAATCCGATCGTTTCGGCCGAGTGGGTTCGAATTCATGGGTTCGTTTCCGCCGCGATTGAGAGTGCCCTGCGGTTGGATGTGGCATCGGCCCCAACCGTCCGTTTTTCCCCGTCCGGATCCAGGGGATGGCGGATGAAATGTTCTGGAGACACCGGGTATGATCCTTCATCCTTGGGCGATTCAATGCATCTCATAGATCTTCAACCGGATCCCCACGCTCGAGCCTCTCGAACGGAACGTGCGGTCAACAGGTTAAAGCAGGGAATGTTCCAACCTGATCCGCGAATGATGTTCGGAGGCGCATCCGCCGTTGGATCCCGGTGTGGATCCGCGGATTGCGCCACCCGATGGATCCTCAGAATTGTCCCCCAGCTTGGCTCGGACGTCAATAGGCAGTCTGGAGGATTTTCCGTTGGCGCGGGCCTCCGAACGAAGGGTGCGAGGGAAAGGGCGCGGTTTCCGGATGCGGCCGATGGTCGGGATGGTTTGGGCTCCTTCACCTGGTGGTATCGGGGATTTTGTTATCCGATGGGAGGATCGGCAAGGAATTGGGGATTCGTGGTGGTCGGGATCGAATGATTTGGCGTGTATCGTGCGATGCCGTGAGCCTATGGGAGGAAATGACGGGAGGCAAGTATAAGTAGCACTCGGACCCACTTCGATGGTGTTCCGGCGGCCGAGGTTCGGTTTTTGTTCGCGCCGTTGCTTGGGGGGGACGGTTGGATCGGCTCCTGAGGGAGTGGCCGGGAATCGGAAGTTCAGTAAAGATGAGGCCGTGTAAGATTTTTTTTTTGAGAGCAGCGCCCTTTCGATTTTCGGGGGGCGTTGGCGAATCCAGACGAATGGAAAATGGTTTCGTTAAGACAAAGGTGTTACATTCTGGGACACTTCGGAGGTGCGGTGGAGGCGGAGGACGGATGAGGACAAAAAAAACCGGGTTTCCCAGTCAGAGGGTGACCGAGAAACCCGGGGAGTTTTCAGAATAAGTACAACTGAGGTTTAGGGGGAATAATCGAATGGGCCTGTACCAAGCAACACTCGAAATCTTAAATCAAAGAACAAACGGCACAGCAACCGTTACCAACATGTGCTAAACCTGAGGCAGCATCGCAGGACGGTAATGGAACGGCAAGGGGAAAAAATATATATTTGCTGTTTTTTTTTTCGAGGGAATCCCGGCTTGGAGTCGGCTTTGAGACCGCAGGTTCCGGATCGTTGAGTTTCCTCTTTACACACCGGCATGCCGGGTTAGTATCGCCTCGAATATAGTTTTTCCCAATGAAAAAGATCGAGGCCATCATCAAACCGTTCAAACTTGAAGAAGTGAAGGAGGCCCTGGCAGGGGTTGGAGTGGAAGGCATGACCGTCAGCGAGGTCAAAGGGTTTGGTCGGCAGAAGGGGCACACGGAAATCTACCGGGGAAGCGAGTATACGGTGGATTTTCTTCCGAAGGCCAAGATCGAGATTGTGCTTGCCGACAAGCTGGTCGCGGCGGCCGTGGACGCGATCGTTCAGGCTTCCAAGACCGGAAAGATTGGTGATGGCAAAGTTTTTGTGAGTTCTGTTGATTCGGTGACCCGGATTCGCACCGGGGAGACGGGTGAAGAGGCGGTTTGAGCGTGCGGCTGTCGGGGTATTTGATACGTTTCGGCGCGTGAGAGTCAGCTGTTCGTGTCTCTGGAGGTTTTCCAGGCGAATGATGGATTAGGACGGTCTCAGAGTGATTCTTATTTTCGGGGGCCAGCACTCCCGGTTCAACCGGAAGAGGCCTGAAATCAGGGTTTTTCCGATCAAAAAGCGGTTGTGAATAAGATGGGAATAACTGTTAATATGTTGTCCTAGCCATGCAGCGCGGATTTGAATAGAAATGCTACCGCCGCATGAAACGCGCAAGACACATCCTGAGGGGCCCTTTTACAAGCTGATCGCCTCGGGCGGTTTGTTCGTAAACTATTGTTCAGCAAATGATTAAGCGTTTTCCGAGAACTCTGGCATTGTCCTGGAACGGGATTTTTGTTTAATTCCATGGTGTTGACCAGAGCGATGCCAAAGAAATTCAGACCAGCGGTATGCAGCCGCGAAACCTGTGCGGTGAATAACATTCAGAAGATTGGGTAATTGTCCATTGGTCCTTATGCATAAACCGGTTCAAGAAGTCTGGTCTGCGGCGCAGTTGAAGCTCCGGGCTTTGCTGAATCCAGATATCTACAATCTTTGGTTCGCGCCCATCAAGGCGGTTTCGCACGAGGAACATTCGATCTGCCTGTGTGTGGCGAACGATTTTTGTGAGCTGTGGTTGAAGGACAACTATCTGGGATTGCTTCAGGACGTGCTGAGCCAGGCGGCGGGTGTGCCGCTGCAGGTGGTGTTTCGCATTGGGAATGAGTCCGAACCGGTGGTGGCTCCAAGCGTTGCGGTGAGCTCGCCGGTTGAACGCACCGTGGTGAAGGGGGAGAACCTGTTCAACCCGAAGAACACGTTTGAGACGTTTGTTGTCGGGAGCAACAACAATTTTTCGCATGCCGCCGCGTTGGCTGTGGCGCAGTCGCCCGGCAAATCATACAATCCGCTCTTCCTGTACGGAGGGGTGGGTCTTGGCAAAACCCATTTGCTGCATGCCATTGGGCAGTATGTCGCGACGCACAAGAAGGGCGCGCGGGTTGCGTATGTTTCGTCGGAGAAGTTCACCAATGAATACATCGACGCCATTCAGAACAACCAGTTGGTTCGGTTTCGGAAAAAATACAGACAGTCCGAGGTTCTTCTGATCGATGACATCCAATTTCTCTCCGGCAAGGAACGGATTCAGGAGGAGTTTTTCCATACGTTTAATGCGCTGCACGAGGCGCACCGGCAGATCGTACTGACCTGTGACCGACCTGCGGGCGAGATCAAGAATCTTGAGCAGAGGTTGGTGTCCCGGTTTGAGTGGGGTTTGGTAACGGACCTGCAGCCGCCGGATGTCGAAACGCGGATGGCGATCCTGCGCAAGAAGGAGAAATCGATGGGGGTCAAGTTGCCTGATCCGGTCATTGATTTCCTGGCGAATCGCATTCGATCCAACATCCGTCGCCTTGAGGGCGCGTTGATCCGGGTGGCCTCCTATGCCTCACTGACCGGCAAGGAGCTTTCCATCGAGAAGATCGAAGCGTTGTTGCACGATGTGCTTCATGAAGAGGGTCGCTTTTCGATCAACATCGAGGCGATCCAAAAGAAGGTGGCTGAACATTTTGATATTCGGCTGGCGGACATGACCAGCAAGCGGCGTCCGGAGAACATTGCGTTTCCAAGACAGGTGGCGATGTTTCTTTCCCGGCAGCTGACGGACAGTTCCCTCAATACGATCGGAGAGGCGTTTGGTGGCCGTGATCACGGCACTGTCCTGCACGCCTGTCGACTGGTGCGGGACCGTATGGAGATCGACTCTACGGTTCGGCAGGCGGTCACGTATCTGGAAAAGCACCTTCAACGCTGATCGGCTATGCGCCGGGCGCTCGCATGGTTCCGTCCGAATCCATGTGGGATTCGGTTATCCATAGGTGGTCTTCGGGTTCGTCGATTCCGGAAGCTGACTCGTGAAAGCGGGTGAACCAATCGGCTGGCGTTGATTCATACTGGAGCGTTCGGTCCATCCACGGAATTGAGAGACGGACGGCATGGAGGGCGTGGCAGGGGAGAATCAAGGTCTGTCTTTGGGCTTCGGTCAATCGTTCCTCGACGAACGCGAGGTACAATTCTTCGTCTCCGCCGTAGATCTTGTCGCCCACGATGGGATGCCCCAGGTGATTCAGGTGAATCCGGATTTGATGTTTGCGTCCTGTTCGGGGGAAGACCCGAAGGAGGGTGAAGGGCCGTTTGGCACGCACGAAACGTTGATCGACCAGGAAATCGGTTTGAGCTTCTCCGCCATCGGCCCGAACGCAGTCCTTGATCGCAACACGACTGTGGAGGTCTTTGCCCAGAGGTAAGTCGATGGTTCCCCCGGCCTGCGATACATGTCCGTGGACGATGGCGAGGTATTCCTTTTTGACGGTATGCGCCTCCCAGATTTTCCGGAGCTGCACTGCTCGGGCGCGGTTCTTGGCAATCAGGACAAGGCCTCCGGTCTCTCGATCCAGGCGATTGACGAAGTGCACCTCCGCTTCCGATCCCAAATGGAGCCGGAGTCTGCCGATGAGGCTTGAGAGGGGTCCCTTTTTGGTGGGATGACAGACGAGACCCGCTGGTTTGTTGACGACGAGTTGATCGGGATCTTCCTCAACAATTTGCAGCAGAGGATCGGGGTTAGGTTCCATGGTGAATGTCCCGCGGGTGTGTCACGGTCGGGTTGCCGACCGGGGGGGGCAGGTCCGGGTGTCTGTTTTTGGACGATGCGGACGGGGCACAAATCCGATCAGTCGGCTTGTGTTTTGGTCGGCTTTGGGTATGATGGCTGGCTGTGAAAGAGAAACTGAACCTCGGCTTGCCGATTCTGCTGATGGTTGTATTTGCGGCGACACGGTGGCCTCAATTAATGCCGCCCAATTTCAGTGCGGTGTATGGTCTGGTGTTTTGTGCCGGTGTCTATTTTCCGGGGAAGCTCGCCTGGTGGCTTCCGATGGTCACTCTGGCGATTACCGATGTTTTGATCAATCTCTATTACCTGTTTGCGTATGACATCAATGCCTTCCAGGTGTTTCAGCTTGTTAATTACGCGGTGTATGGAGGTTTGATCTGGTTTGGTCAACGGTTCAGCCGGGAGTCTTCCTCGCTGAAATTGCTTGGGGGCGGGTTGCTGGGTGCGATTGCGTTTTACCTGATCACCAATACGGCGGCCTGGTTGTTTAATCCGTTTAATAATCCGGAATACACCAAAACGTTCGCGGGCTGGTTGATCGCGCTGACCAAGGGAACGGCAGGCTGGCCTCAGACATGGGAGCTCTTTCGCAACACGTTCCTGAGTGGTGGCCTGTTCACGGGGCTCTTTGTGGGGGCGATGAAACTGAGCGAAGCGGCGGAGCGGGCCGAGGATGCGGAGGAGGAGGCGGAGATGGAACCGGATGAGAATTCACCGGAGGAGGTGCCCGCTTAGTTCAAGATAACAGGTTGTCGTCCGGACGGATGGCATCCTTTGAATCCCGAATACCTGGAGATTGCAGCGTCTCCGGTTCATACGAATTGATGGACATGTTTAAGATTGGTGTTCTTTCCGACACACACGGGTATTTGGATCCTCGCATTCCGGGGTTATTTGAGGGCGTGCAACATATTCTGCACGCCGGAGATATTGGACTGCAAGGCATCATAACGACTCTGGAAGAGACGGCCCCGGTCACCGCGGTGCTCGGGAACACGGACTGCGGTTTGACCTTTTCCGAGACCGAGTGCTTTGTTTTGGCGAAGCGTAAGTTTCTTCTGCACCATATTGTGGATGTTTGGATGCCATCGGACCTTGTGAAGGATCTGTTGGCTCGGGAACGGCCCGAGTTCGTCATATTCGGTCACACGCATCGGCAAAGTTGCAAGGAGATTGGCGGGGTGACCTACCTCAACCCGGGATATTCGGGTATTCCCAAGCAGAGCCAGAAACGCAGCGTCGCGATTCTGACCTGCAGCGATCGGGGTGTTACGAGTGCGTTTATCGAGCTGTAAGTGGGTTATTTCGCGGGTTTTCGGGATCGCAGAAAGGTCGGGAGGTCGCTGATGGTCCGGATGCCGAATTGCTCGCAATCGTTCCGGCGCATCATCAGGGCGTATGTGTTGTTGAATCCGAAGGGTGTCAACCAGTGGACGTCGCTGATCCGCGCCTGTTCGCTTCGCACATGTTGAAACACCCTGTCCGGATCGCGGAGGATTTTTTCGCGGGTGGCATCGTCGGTCTCCAGCAACACAAGCAGACCGGTTCCCGTGTACTCCGGATAGACGTCAATTTCTCCGGCAACAAGTGCTTCGAAGCAAATCTGTGTTCCGGCCAATCCAGTTGTGAGTTCGACGGTTAGTTCGGTTTGGTTTTCGATGAGCAATCCGATGATCTCCGCCAAAATAAACTGTTCCGTGAAACTCTTGGAGCCGATTTTAATCGTTGGGTCCCCTTCCCGATCCAGGGAGGCCGGCAATCCCCGGGGATTCGAGAAAGTCCTTTGCGACTTGATGGGGTGTTGCATGGCCCTGGTCCACCCTGAAATTCATGTGAGCCATTGCGAGGTTGGAGATCCTGCCCGACACGAGTGCGAGGGCCTCTCTGATTTCCGGATGTCTGCGCAGGGTTTCTCCGTTTAGGAGCGGAGCTGCTGCATACGGAGGAAAATAGTGTTTGTCGTCCTCTAGAACCTGGAGATCGAAGGCCTGGATGCGGCCGTCCGTTGAGAAACCGCTGATGAGATCCACCTGGCCTTCCTTGAGGGCCTGGTACATTAAGCCGACGTCCATCTCCGTGGTGTCCAGTTGCAGGTCGTACACCTGGCTCATCGCGCGGTAGCCATCGGCGCGTTCCATGAACTCAGTCGGGAACGCCGCGAGAAAGTCCGTCCCGCTGAATGCCGGAATGATCACCAGGGGCATCAGCGCGAGCGACGTCAGCGCGAACACGATGGCGAAGGGTTTTAACAGGCGCCGGATGCGTGGTTGAATCCAGGCCAGTGCGGCGTCCAATCCCATTGCCAGCATGGCTGCGGGCATGGCACCGGCCAGGATCATGTGCGGGTTGTTGAGTGCGATCCCGCGAAAGATAAATTCACCGAGCCCGCCGGATCCGATCAATGCGCTGAGGGTGGCGACGCCGACACCGATCACGGTGGCGGTGCGCACTCCGGCGAAGATGACCGGAGCGGCGAGTGGCAGTTCGACCCTGGCCAACATTTGGAATCCGGTCATGCCCATGCCGCGGGCTGCTTCCTTGACTGCCGGATCGACCTCTTCCACACCAATGTAGGTGTTGCGCACAATGGGGAGCAGAGCGTAAAGAAAAAGCGCAACGATGGCGGGGATGACCCCAATTCCGAGCCAGGGCAGGAGGAAGCCGAGAAGCGCCAGGCTGGGAATGGTCTGAATGACTCCGACAAACGCCAGGGATGGTCCTGAAAGCCGTTGCCACCGTGTGAGGAGCAACCCGGCCGGTATTCCCAGGAGGCTTGCGCCGGCGAGTGCCGTGAGGGTCAGCCCGAGGTGTTCAACGGTTTGAACCCCGATTTCCTCCCTGTGTTCCCACATGAATTGCCAGAAACCGGTGTTCACTCGGGACGCTTCCTCCGGTCGGCACAAAGTTTCCAAAATGCGGCGAGCAGGCTGGGAATGGTTGTATTCAGGATCTTTGTGCCATCGGCATCGGAAACGACCAAGCTGGCCGTATCATGATTTTGAAATTGCTGAACAAGGTCCAATAACGAGATGTCCCATTCCACGGTGAGCAGAGGGGTGCGACCCGGTGCAGGTGCGTCGAACGGAAGGTGCGGGCTCAGGTCGCAAAGGCGCACCACCTGGAGGGAAGCCAGGAACTGCTGGGAACGGAAGAAATCACGGACGAAATCGTTCGCTGGTTCAAAGAGGAGATCTGCCGGAGTGCCGCTCTGCTGGATGATTCCCCTGTCCATGAGGCAGAGTTGATCACACATGAAAACAGCCTCAAAAACATCGTGTGTGACCAGGACAACCGTTTTCCCGAGGCAGCGTTGGAGGGTTTTGAAATCCCTCTGGATTTGACCCCTGGTGATTTGATCCAGGCCTCCGAAGGGTTCGTCGAGGAGGATTACGGGGGGATCGGCGGCCAGGGCGCGGGCGAAGCCGACACGTTGTTGTTGACCGCCACTGAGTTCGTGAGGGAACCGTTTGGAATAAGCCGCGGGCGGCAGACCCACCAGATCAAGCAATTCAGCGGTGCGTCTGGAAATCTGACCTTCATCGTGACGCAGCAGGCGTGGCACGACCGCCACATTGTCTTCGACGGTGTAGTGCGGGAAGAGCCCGACGCTTTGGATGACATAGCCGATGGCGCGGCGGAGGCACTCCGGGTTTTGATGCGCCACGTCGCGTCCACCCAAAAGCACGCGGCCCGAAGTGGGCTCGATCAGGCGGTTGAGCATGCGCAGGGTGGTGGTCTTCCCGCATCCGCTGGTACCGATCAGGCCCAGAGTCTGACCGGCTCCTACTTTGAAGGAGACACGGTCGACCGCGGTGGTGCCATGGAACTTCCTGGTGAGTTCGATGGCCTGAATCATTGGCTGCGGAATCGGTCAGCGGATGTTGAGAATGCTCCACATGCCGTGTCCGCATCCCAGGCCGGTTTGGAGGCCGTTCTCGAGGCCGCGCAGGGCGTATCCGAGCTGGGGTTCGATGATGTTCGCCCGGGGATCGCCGAACGTCATCCAACTGACATTGGCGATCACGCGGTCCATGGTCATCAGGGCGAACTGAAGGGGTGCCGGGAATTCGGACCAGCCTTTCATATCGACCAGGGAGACATTGCGGCGAAGCCGCCTTTGGGTGAATTCGACCAGAATGTTCCAGCAGCGAATCAGGCGTTTGAGAAACGGGGTGATAATGGCCTGGGCAGGGATCATGGCCGGATCGAGGATGAGGCGTTCGAGATCCGTGCGGAGATAATCCTCGTGCAGTGAGTTGGCGAGTTCCCGGATGGGTGGGAGTTTTGGATTGTATTCGCGCGTGTCCGTGTGCCGACCGACGAGGATCGATCGATCCATTCGTTTAAGCACTTCCACGGAGCGTCCGGATTCCGACGCCAGGTCGGCCGCGAGTTCATCGACTTCCGTACCGTTCCAAATATATTTTCTTCCTTGGGCAGAACGAGACGAAACAACCACCGAAACGAAGTCCGCCGAGGTATGTTGTCCGTCTGCCTTGTGTGTCCAACCGGAAGCAGTGAAAAAGGCTCCTCAACCAGAAGGCTGCAGAATACACAATTGTTGGCTTTGAACCAAACCAATAATGAAGAAATCTGGGTGTCGCCTGTGGATCGACGATTGTGAGGCACTCCCGTGCCCTGTGTTCTTGCGCCTTCGGTCAGGCAGGAGCTAGAGTCTTTGCATGGCGCACGCAGAATTTGTCCACCTCCATTTGCACACCGAGTATTCGTTGCTCGATGGTGCCTGCCGGCTGGATCGACTGATGGACAAGGCGCATGACTTGAGGTTCCCCTCCATGGCGATCACCGATCACGGTGGCATGTTTGGCGTGATCGAATTTTATCGGGCGGCTTTGGCCAAGGGCATCAAGCCCATCATTGGTTGCGAGGTGTATGTGGCCCCGGGAAGCCGGTTGATCAAGAAATCGGCCAATGGAGGCAGGGATGCGTACCATCATCTGGTCTTGCTGGCGAAGGATGAGGTGGGCTACAAGAACCTGATCCGCCTGGTCACCGAGGCGCATCTGGAGGGGTATTACTACAAGCCGCGGATCGACAAGGAGATATTGGCGGAGAACAAGGAGGGATTGATTGCCCTTTCCGGATGTCTGGCCAGCCAGATTCCCGAATGCATCGTGCGGGATAGACTGGATGAAGCGCGTGCGACGATCGATTGGTTCAAGCAGACCTTCGGCGCTGAGAATTTCTATCTCGAATTGCACAACCACGGCATAGCAGATCAGGCGAAGGTCAACCGGTCGCTGATTCCCTGGGCCAAGGAGTTCGGGTTAAAACTGGTTGCCAGCAATGATGTGCATTACGTGGAGAAGGAGCATTCCCACGCGCACGACTGCCTCATTTGCATCGGCACCCAGACAACCCTGAACGATTCCAAGCGGATGCGGTATGTTCCCGAACAGTTTTATCTGCGTTCGGCCGAAGAGATGCTGGAGCTGTTCGCTGAAGTGCCGGAGGCCGTGCGGAACAGTCTGGAGATAGCGGAGAAATGCAATTTGGAAATCGAATTCGACAAGCTGCATTACCCGGTGTACGAGCCTCCGGAACATTTTACCCGGGAAGGCTACCTGCGGAAGGTGCTCGCCGATAGCCTGCTCAAACGGTACGGCATTCACGCCCGCGCTCAGGGACCGGAGTTTGTGATCGATCGTGTCGAGGATCCCAAGCGGCTGCCGACCTTCCGTGATGAGGCCCTGCTGAATCCGGCTGATGATGCGCAGGCCGCACGATTGAAACAGGTGATCGATCAATGTGTGCAAACCATCATTGATCGGTTGCAGGTGGAGTTGGACACGATTGAAAAGACCGGATTCACCAGCTATTTCCTGATTGTGGGCGATTTCGTGCGTTATGGGCGTGCCAAGGGTATTTCCTGTGTGGCCCGCGGTTCCGCGGCAGGTTCGCTGGTGACGTTTCTGTTGGAGATTTCCAACGTGGACCCGATCCGGTACGGACTTCTTTTCGAACGGTTTTTGAATCCCGAGCGCGTGAACCCTCCGGACATCGACATCGATTTTGCGGACGATCGGCGTGCGGATGTCATTGAGTATGTGCGGGAAATGTACGGGAGGGACTCGGTCGCCCAGATTATCACGTTTGGCACGATGGGCGCGAAATCTGTGGTGCGCGACGTCGGGCGGGTGATGGGGCTGAGTTACGGTGAGTGCGACCGGCTGGCCAAGATGATTCCCAATGAGCTGAAGATGGATCTGGCGAAGGCGTTGAAACTTTCACCGGAGTTCAAGGCGGCCTACGACACGGAGGAAGTTACCCGCGAGCTGTTGGAGACGGCTTTTGTGCTGGAGGATCTCACGCGAAATTCCTCCGTTCACGCGGCTGGCGTGGTGATCGGCGATCAACCGCTGGTGAATCTCCTGCCTTTGAAACGGGACGAAGATGGCGGGATCGTGACTCAGTACGCCATGAATCCCGTGGGAGATCTCGGGCTGCTGAAGATGGATTTTCTCGGTTTGAAAACCCTCTCGGTGATTCGAAACACCTGTGAACTGGTGAAAACCACCCAGGGCATCGACGTGCCCATTGACGATCTGCCGCTGGATGATCCCAAGACCTACGATCTGCTCAACAAGGCAAACACCATCGGTGTATTCCAGCTGGAATCAAGCGGCATGCGGGATCTTTGCAGGAAGTTTCAGATCAGTTCTGTGGAGCATATTACCGCGCTCATCGCCCTGTACCGACCCGGTCCCATGGAGCTGATTCCCGAGTTCATCAAGCGCCGTCACGGAGAGGTCAGCATCGAATACGAGCATCCCCTGTTGGAACCGATCTGCAGCGAGACCTACGGGATCATGGTCTATCAGGAACAGGTGATGCAGGCGGCCCAGGCGTTGGCCGGGTTTACGCTCGGTGCTGCCGACCTTTTGCGGCGCGCCATGGGAAAAAAGAAGCTGGAGGAAATGGCGCGTCAACGGGAGATCTTCGTCAAGGGATGTGCCACCACGAATAAGATCGGTGCTGCAAAGGCGAACCAGATCTTCGATTTGCTCGAAAAATTTGCGGGTTATGGATTTAACAAATCCCACGCCGCCGCCTACGCCATCGTTTCGTATCAGACGGCGTATCTCAAGGCGAACCACCCGGTCGAGTTCCTCAGCGCGATGATGACCAACGATATGGGGGACACCGGAAAGCTGGGAGTCCTGATCGCAGAGGCGCGTGCCTTCGGAATCGATGTGCTCCCTCCGGATGTCAACGAGAGCCGGGTGGCTTTTGCGCCGGCCCGGGGAGGCACGTTGATTCGGTTTGGTTTAGCCGCGATCAAGGGCGTCGGTGGGGTTGCGGTGGAAAGCATCCTGGCGGCTCGCAACTCGGGTGAAAAGTTCGTCGGACTGGAGGACCTGTGCGAGCGGGTGGACGGGCGCGCTGTCAGCCGCAAGGTGTTGGAAGGACTGATTCGGAGTGGTGCCTGCGACACCTTTGGGGAGACTCGCGCGACGCAGTTTTCACGCATCGACAGTGCGTTGTCACGGGCCGCCAGTGTGATTCACGATCGACGGCAGGGCCAGGCATCGCTTTTTGGATTGATGGACGAAGCCGAGGTTGCGAAATCGGAGAGAATCGAACAGCTCCCGGAATGGCCGGAAAGCGAGATGCTGGCGGCGGAGAAGGAGTTGCTGGGGTTTTATGTAACAGGCCATCCATTAACACCTTACGCAAATATCATCGAGCAGTACGGAACCGCAACCAGTGTCACCGCGGCATCGCTTCCCAATCGAAGCATGGCTCGGATTGGTGGAATGGTGGGTGCCGTGCAGAGCGGGATCTCCAAACGCACAAACAAACCGTACGCCTTGGTGACGGTGGAGGATTTACACGGTGCCGTGCAGCTGCTCTGCATGAACGAGAATTATGACAAGTACCGTGAGATGCTCGTACCGAATACTCCGTTGTTCGTGATCGGCGAGGTAAACACGGGCGAGGATCGTCCGAAGGTTTTCCCCCAGGAAATCATCTCCATGGACGAGGCGATTCGACGCTTCACTCAACAGGTACATTTTCGGCTTTATACGGCGCACCTGGACCGTCCGCGTCTTGAGGCGATTCGTGACCTCACCCTTGCCCATCGCGGGAGTTGTCCCCTCTTCCTATGCATGATTCGGCCCGAGGGCGGCATCCTGTTCCTGGAAGCACACGAGCGATTTTATGTCAGCCCCTCCAAAGAGTTGCAGGAGGCAGTTGATGCGTTGGTCGGCGAGCAGACCTACTATGCGAAGGTCGATCCAGCACTTCCTGAACGTTCGCAACGACGGTGGGAGAAGAAGAACGATTCCGAGTAGGGATCTGCGGATCAGCGCGATCAGCGCTTGAACGCTCGTTTTTGATGGCGGACAATCCGGATCTCGACTACAAGGGTGGACGAGACCCGAGGGGGTCTTCTGTCCGCTTATCAAAACAGACCGCGTCAGTAGCTAATCTTATGAAGGCAACTCCTGAACTTCTTTGGGGTCGGTTTCAGAAATATTTTCATCAATTCCCTGCGATCGATCTGAGTATCGATCTGAGTCGGGTGAATTTCCCAGACGATTATTTTTCGTCGATGGAGCCAAAGATGAAGGCGGCATTCACGGCCATGGAGCAGCTGGAACGGGGGGCTGTTTCGAATCCTGACGAGGGCAGGCGGGTCGGACATTATTGGTTGCGTGATCCGGAACGAGCGCCGGTTCCGGAGATGGTGAATGCGATTAAAAGCACCATTGAAGCGATACAGGGTTTTGTAGCGGACGTCCATTTGGGAACGGTGCGTGGCGCTTCGGGACGATTTCGCAAACTTCTGATCATTGGCATCGGAGGGTCTGCCCTGGGTCCGCAGTTTGTATCCAGAGCACTGGGTTCACCTTTGGAAGACAGAATGAAGGTGTATTTCTTTGATAATACGGACCCGGACGGAATGGATTTTGTGCTCGATTCCATTGGTGATGCGTTGGGCGAGACCCTGTGTGTTGTGATTTCCAAGTCTGGCGGCACCCAGGAAACACGCAACGGAATGCTCGAAACGAAGGCAGCGTATGAACGCTCGGGCCTGAAATTCGAAGCCCACGCCGTGGCCATTACGGGGGAGAAGAGCGCTTTGGATCAATTGGCGGTGTCTGGCGGCTGGTTGAAACGATTTCCGATGTGGGACTGGGTTGGTGGACGCACGAGTGAACTCTCGGCCGTGGGACTGCTTCCTGCGGCGCTGCAAGGGATCAATATCACCGCCATGCTGGAGGGTGCGAAGGCATGCGACGTGGTCACCCGGAGCCCTCAGGTTGAGGCGAATCCGGCAGCACAATTGGCGCTGATGTGGTACCACATTGGCGGGGGCAAGGGATCGAAAGATATGGTCATCCTCCCGTACAAAGACAGGCTGGAGCTTTTTTCAAAATACCTGCAGCAACTCATCATGGAGTCGCTTGGAAAAGAGTTGGATATCAAAGGAAACGTGGTCAATCAGGGGATTGCGGTCTATGGGAACAAAGGTTCCACAGACCAGCATGCTTACGTCCAACAATTGAGGGATGGCATCAACAATTTCTTTGTGACCTTCGTCGAAGTGCTTCGGGACCGTAAAGGAACCTCAATGACGGTGGAACCTCATGTCACCGCGGGAGATTACCTGAACGGGTTTTTTCAGGGAACACGCAGAGCGCTGCATGAAAATGGGCGTGAATCGATTACTCTGACGATCAAGGAAGTTTCTCCCTTCTCGGTGGGTGTTTTGATTGCGCTCTATGAGCGAGCCGTTGGTTTCTACGCATCGCTGGTTGGAATCAATGCCTACCATCAACCCGGGGTGGAAGCTGGAAAGAAGGCGGCTGCATCGGTTGTTTCGATCCAATGCAAAATCCTTCAGACCCTTGCGAAGAGAAAAGGAAAAGCCGCCACCTGCTCTGAGATCGCGGCGATGATCGGGAGTAGTTCGGATGTCGAAACTGTATTTATGATCTGCGAACACCTTGCTGCGAATTCCGACCGAAGCTTTCGCAGGAACGTCGGAGCCACTCCGTTTGAAGCCACGTACGAATTGATCTGATTCACTGTATTCCGCGAAAACATCGTCTCCTGGAAGGGGACGATGTTTTTTTTTGAATCGCTGATAAGCGGTTTTCTGAGCTTCGGACTTCGCTTCGTTTTGAAGAATCGTTTCGGATTCGAAAATGTTCCACGTGGAACAATATCTTTTAAACGCCTCCTCTGCGCGGTGGTGCACAAAATCGGTGGTTGATGAGGAGGAGTGGCTTTTGCGATACTCTCCGAGACTATGTTCGTCTACCCGAAAAAATACGATGTGATTGTGGTCGGCGGTGGACACGCCGGAGTTGAAGCGGCTTTGGCATCCGCCCGCATGGGTTGCAAAACCCTTCTTCTCTCAATCAATGTGGACGGGATCGGGCAGATGTCATGCAACCCTGCGATCGGAGGATTGGCTAAAGGTCATCTTGCCCGGGAAATTGATGCCCTGGGTGGTGAGATGGGGCGAACCACGGATATGACCGGATTGCAGTTCCGGCTGCTCAATACAAGAAAGGGTCCATCCGTCTGGGCACCCCGGGCGCAGTGCGATAAAAAGGCTTATCAGTTTCGGTTGAAATGGATCTGTGAGCGGCAGCCAAACCTCGATCTCAAGCAGGGACAGGTCCAGAGTCTGATACACAAGGACGGACGTGTGTTTGGTGTCGAAACGACGCTCGAGGTTCAATTCTTGAGTGAGGTCGTTATCATCACGACGGGGACCTTCTTGAAGGCGTTGATGCATATTGGAAAGAATCAACAGGCCGGAGGCAGGGCTGGCGAGTCTTCGGCGACGGGACTTTCCGGTTCCCTTCAGGAGGTAGGAATTCGGTTGGGCCGGTTAAAAACCGGCACACCGCCCCGGTTGCTACGGAGCTCCATTGATTTTAGCAGGACCGTGGAGCAGCCTGGTGATGAGCCGGTTCCCTATTTTTCGTTCTGGAAAGATGATTTGTTCCACGTGGAACATTCCGAACGAAGCCATGCAGAGGGGGCGGAGGAAAAACCAAAGTATCCATTTGGATCCATTCTGAGTCAGATAGGCGGGCAACTCCCCTGCTACATCACGTATACGACCGAAGAAACCGCTCAAATCATTCGCAAGAATCTGCATCTCTCACCGATGTATTCGGGTGTGATAGAAGGAACGGGTCCACGATATTGTCCTTCCATTGAGGATAAGATAGTCCGGTTTGCAGACAAGGAGCGGCATCAGATCTTTCTCGAACCGGAGGGCATCGCAACGGATGAGATTTATGTAAATGGATTCTCCACCTGTCTGCCATTCGAGGTTCAGGTGGGTTTGATACGAACCATCGCAGGCTGTGAAAATGCCGAAATCCTGCGCCCTGCTTATGCTGTGGAATACGATTTTGCCTTCCCGAATCAATTGTCCAACAGTCTCGAAACCAGATGTTGCAGGAATCTGTTTCTGGCCGGACAAATCAATGGAACCTCCGGATACGAGGAGGCCGCAGCCCAGGGAATCATGGCGGGCATCAATGCGGCCAGAAGGATTCAGGAAGCCGATCCAATCACCTTTCGGCGCGATCAGGCTTACATCGGGGTGCTGATTGATGATCTGATCACAAAAGGAACCACCGAACCGTATCGTATGTTTACGTCGAGGGCCGAATACAGGCTGTTGTTGCGCCAGGACAATGCGGATGCTCGATTGTCTCCCACCGGCCACAAAATCGGGCTCCTGCCATCAGCTCATTATGAACGCTGTGTTATTAAACAAAAGGCAGTTGTCGCCGAGATTGCGAGGCTCGAGCAGATGCGGGATGGAACCCATAGCCTGACTCAAATTCTCCGGCGTCCCGAAATAACCTACGCGCAACTGCCCGGAAGGAATTTGACCCTCGATCCAGAAGTCATCCAGCAGGTCGAAATCGAGGTTAAATATGCCGGATACGTGCAACGGCAGCAGCAGGAAATTGAGAAATTTAAGTCGATGGAGGAAAAACGAATTCCCGATTGGATGGATTATGCGAGCATCACAAGTCTCCGAAACGAGGCTCGCCACAAACTCGAGGCTGTGCGACCCGCAACCCTGGGTCAGGCGTCCCGCATCTCCGGGGTCTCTCCTGCGGACCTCAGTCTGGTAATGGTCTGGATGAAACGCGGCGCTCCGGCTTGTCCGCAAGTTGATGACTTCACCTGCCCTGAAGAAGGAGAGCACGAATAATTCGAGGAAACCGGCAACTTCGGGAGACACAGGGTTCCGATGCAGACGTTTGCCAGGCTTTTTTCCCCGGTGTTCGTGAATGTTCCATGAGGATATTCATAAAACATTATACACCAACAAGATACAATTCTTCCAGTGCTTCGGGATCTGGAAAACAGCAGGATGCGGATGGATTTGAACAAACCTGCCTGGAACAATACCCCGGTACAGAACCCAAGCGCCGGGACCTGACATTAGAATTATTCTAAGTATTGACAACCGTTGTCCCCGATGTAATTTTCACGGTTCTTGTTTCGTAATGGAAAACGGTGTTGCCAATCAACTCAACGAACGCCTCGCCACGAGCGGCCTCAGACTGACTGCTCAACGGCAGCAGGTCTATGACGTCCTGTTGCAGCGGCGCGATCATCCGACCGCTGAAGAGGTATTCATCCGGTCCAAACAGGGGAGTCCCGAGATCTCCATCGCCACCGTTTACAACTGCCTGGACACGCTGGTGAAATGCGGACTCGTGAGGCAGGTCAATCTCGATCGAAGCGCGACCCGGTATTGTCCCAACATGCACGAGCATTTTCATTTCTATTGCGACACGTGCGGGACCATTTACGATATTGATGCACCACCGGAAGGCTCGCTGCCCGCTGTTCAGGTTCCCAAGGGCTTTACCGTGGGACACTGCGAGATCTCGGTGCGCGGGTCCTGCCCCGCCTGCAGCGCGGGTGCGGTCTGAGCTGCACCGCTTGACGATGAACAGTTTTGCTGAATTGAGACGTTTGACTCCACACCCATGACAACTGCGACGGAAACAATTGAGGGATTCGTAAAGAACGAATACAAATACGGGTTCATCACGGACCTGGAATCCGAGTCAACCCCTCCGGGTCTGAACGAGGATATCATCCGGTTCATTTCTGAAAAAAAGGGCGAACCTGAATTCCTGCTCGAGTGGCGCCTCAAAGCGTACCGCTACTGGCTCAAAATGGTCGAACCCCAATGGCCGCAGGTCAAATATCCAAAAATCGATTTCCAGAAGATCGTCTATTACTCGGCTCCGAAGAAGAAGACCGACGGTCCCAAGAGCCTGGATGAGGTGGACCCGAAACTCCTGGAGACCTATGAAAAACTCGGAATCCCGCTGCGCGAACGTGGACGTCTGGCCGGCGTGGCGGTGGATGCGGTGTTCGACAGCGTTTCGGTGGCCACCACCTTCAAGGGAACGCTGGCTGCCAAGGGGGTCATCTTTTGCTCCTTCAGCGAGGCGGTCCGGGAGCATCCCGAACTGATCCGGAAATACCTCGGAAGTGTCGTGCCGTATACCGACAATTTTTACGCGGCGTTAAATTCTGCGGTTTTCAGTGATGGATCCTTTTGCTTTATTCCCAAGGGGGTTCGATGTCCGATGGAGTTGTCCACCTATTTCAGGATCAACGCAGCCAACACGGGACAGTTCGAACGGACCCTCATTGTTGCCGAAGACAACTCCCATGTCAGTTACCTCGAAGGATGCACCGCGCCGATGCGGGATGAGAATCAGCTCCACGCCGCGGTTGTCGAGTTGGTTGCCCTGGAGGGAGCCGAGATCAAGTATTCAACCGTGCAGAACTGGTATCCCGGCGATGAACAGGGTCGGGGCGGAATTTACAACTTTGTCACCAAACGTGGCCTGTGCAAGGGGCGAAAATCCAAGATCAGCTGGACTCAGGTGGAAACCGGATCAGCAATCACCTGGAAGTACCCGAGCGTGGTTCTTCAGGGAGATGATTCGACCGGGGAGTTCTATTCGGTCGCAGTCACGAATAATTTCCAGCAGGCCGACACCGGCACCAAGATGGTGCATATCGGCAAGAACACACGCAGCACGATCATCTCGAAGGGCATCTCCGCCAAGAACGGCCAGAACAGTTATCGGGGACAGGTGAAGATTCAGAAGAGCGCCGTTGGCGCCAGGAACTTTTCGCAGTGCGATTCCCTCCTGATCGGCAACCGGTGTGGAGCGCACACGTTTCCCTACATCGAGGTCAAGAACGCCACCGCCAGTGTGGAACACGAAGCGACCACCTCCAAGATCGGCGAGGACCAGATTTTTTACTGCAATTCCCGGGGCATTGAAACCCAGGACGCGGTGAACATGATTGTGAACGGGTTTTGCAAGGAGGTGTTCAAGGAGCTGCCCATGGAATTCGCGGTCGAGGCACAAAAACTCCTGGGGGTCAGTCTCGAGGGCAGCGTTGGCTGAGGAACCCAGATGATCCGGAAGAATCCTATCTTTACTTACACATTCGAATGAGCGGCGCCGAATCGCCGCCCCTATTAAATCAGAGAATCCATGAAGCAGCCTATACTTGAGATAACCAACCTTCGCGCCGGTGTGGAGGGAAAAGAAATTTTGAAGGGACTCAACCTTCGCATCAGCGAGGGGGAAGTCCATGCCGTGATGGGACCCAACGGAAGCGGCAAGAGCACCCTCGCCTCCATCCTGGCGGGCCGCGACGGATACACCATCACCGACGGACAGATTGTCTACGGTGGAGTTGACCTGGTCGAAATGTCGCCGGAGGTGCGCGCGCGGGAGGGGGTCTTTCTCGCTTTCCAGTACCCGGTCGAAATACCGGGGGTGAACACAACCTACTTCCTCAAGGCGGCACTCAATGAGGTCCGCAAACACAACGGTCTCTCCGAGTTGGACGCCATGGAATTCCTCACGCTCGTCAAGGAGAAGATGAAAATCCTGCATCTCCCGGAGGACTTCCTCAAACGCCCGGTCAACGCGGGGTTCTCGGGCGGTGAAAAGAAGCGGAACGAAATCTTCCAGATGGCGGTACTGGATCCGAAACTGGCTATCCTTGATGAAACCGATTCGGGTCTGGACATCGATGCGCTCAAGGTGGTGTCCGCCGGAGTCAACAAGCTCAAACGGGCGGACAACGCGCAACTGGTGATCACCCATTACCAGCGGTTGCTCGATTACATCGTGCCCGACTTCGTTCATGTTCTGTCCAACGGCAGGATCGTTCGTTCCGGCGGCAAGGAACTGGCTCTTGAGCTCGAGGAACGCGGGTACGATTGGATCGTCAAAGAGGACCTGCAAACAGCCTGAGCCGGGCAATGCCACCTTCCTGAACCTGATGACCTCCATCCAATCCAAACCAACGCCGGCTGTCGCCGATCCCATGGTGCGCGAGTTCGAACGCAGGGCGGGCCAGACGCCGACCACGGAACCATCCTGGGTGTTGCCCCTGCGCAGGGCGGGTTTCAACCGGTTCTCCGAAACCGGATACCCGACGATTCGTGACGAAGACTGGCGATTCACGAACATTGCTCCCGTCGCGAAGCTGCCGTTTCAAACCGCATCCCTGCCCGGTGCGGAATCCGTGACGGCCGAGCAGATCGACACTGCGACGTTCGGGACTCTTCCGGGGCCGCGACTGGTTTTCGTGAACGGCTACTTCTCGGCGGCGCTCTCGCGCCCGTCCGATCCAACCGCCAAAAGCACGATAGGCAATCTGGCCGCTCACCTCGAAGGGAATGCTTCGGTGATCCAGCCGCTGCTGACTCCTTCGCAGCACATCCTGGATGATCCGTTTGCCTGCTTGAACACGGCGTTTTTTCAGGATGGCGCATTCATCCACGTGCCGGCTGGCGCTGAATTGAAGGATCCGATTCACCTGGTGTTCATCGCCACCAACGAAGCGAAGGGTGCTTCAATCCACACGCGCAACCTGATCATTGCTGAAGCCGGATCCCGGTTCACAGTCATCGAAAGCTGCATCAGCTTCGGCGCACAGGCGTATGTCGCCAATTCGTGCAGCAATTTCGTGGTTCGGGAGGGTGCCTCACTGGAGCATGTCAAATTTCAGGACGAGAGTCCGGATGCCTTTCATCTGGCAAACCTGCATTCGGACCTCGGGGCCGCGAGTCAATATACCTCGCATTCATTTGCCCTCGGTGGCCTGATTTCCAGGAATACCATTCGGTCCAAACTCAATGGCCCGGGACTGGAGTGCATCTTCAACGGGCTCTACGTAACCCGTCGGAACCAGGTGGCGGATCATCACATGGTGATCAACCACAATGAACCCAACTGTGCGAGCCACGAATATTTTAACGGCATTCTGGACGACGAATCCAAGGGCGTTTTCCACGGTCGGATCCTGGTGCAGCCCGAGGCGCAAAAAACCGACGCCAAACAGACGAACAAGAACATCCTGCTCTCGAATTCCGCCACGGTGGACTCCAAACCGCAGCTGGAGATTTACGCCGATGACGTCAAGTGCACCCACGGTGCCACGGTCGGGCAACTCAACGAGGAATCCATCTTTTATCTGCGCTCGCGGGGAATCGGCAAGGAGACCGCACGGCGAATGCTCATTCATTCATTCGCGGGCGAAATCACCGAGCGGGTGCAATGCACGCCAGTCCGTGAGGAGATCGACCGCATCGTGTGGAATCGCCTGGAGGAAAGTCCTTCTCTGTCCGAAAAACTCGCAACCGCATCCAACGGCACACCAACCCCGGAGGCCTGATGTTCGATGACCTGAACGATCTTTACCAGCAGGTGATCCTGGATCACAGCAGGAGCCCCCGCAATTTCCGGGAACTGGAGGGAGCCAATTGCACGGCGCAGGGCCATAATCCGCTCTGTGGCGATAACGTCACCCTCTACCTCATCATGGAAGGGGACACGATCCGGGAAATCAGCTTTCAAGGATCCGGGTGTGCCATTTCAAAAGCCTCGGCTTCCATCCTGACGGAGAGCCTGAAGGGCAGGTCCAAGCAGGAGGCCGAGGCATTGTTCGCCAGGGTTCACGACATGGTCACGACCGGGAAGGGGGGCAGTGAAATGGGCAAACTGGCGGTGTTCGCCGGTGTGTACAAGTTCCCGGCCAGGGTCAAGTGCGCCATCCTTCCCTGGCATGCCGTGTTGTCGGCCATCGAAGGCCGCTCCGAACCCGTGAGCACCGAATCGTGAAACGATCGAAAAACCAGGAGGCATCCCCGTTATGAATTCAAATGAGTTGGTCACCCTCACACGCGACGTCCAGGCTGCGGTAGTTCCCGTCGGTACTCAGGTCACACTCCAGGCCGGAGAGCAGGCCCAGATCACGCAGTCGCTTGGCAACAGCATCACCGTGATTGTGAACGGAAACATGTTCCGCATCGACGGCAAAAATGCGGATGCGTTGGGTTTGGAAATACCGTCCGCCGTTGCGGGGGGAGACAAGGCCACCGCCGCCACACCGGAGGAACTCGAACAACAGATCTGGGAATCGATGCGCGCCTGCTACGATCCGGAGATTCCGGTGAACATCGTCGATCTTGGACTGATCTACGATTGCGGAATCACACCGCTGACCGGCGGAACCCACCGGGTTGATGTCAAAATGACACTGACCGCGCCAGGCTGCGGAATGGGGCCCACACTTCAGCAGGATGTGGAAACGAACCTCCTCTCGATTCAGGGAGTCGAAGAAGCCAATGTCGAACTGGTCTGGGATCCGCCCTGGAACCAGGGCATGATGTCCGAAGCGGCGAAACTTCAACTTGGATTCTATTGAGCAACATGAGCGAAGCACACGCGGGTCCGGAGAAGACCAACCCTCCAGCGGTTGGTTCGGAGGCGCTCCGCCGGGATTTCCCGATCCTTGATCAGATCGTCAATCGGAATCCCCTGATCTACCTCGACAATGCGGCCACGACCCAAAAGCCCCGCGTGGTGATCGATGCGCTTCGCAACTATTACGAGCGCGACAACGCCAATGTGCACCGCGGCGTGCATGAACTTTCCAATCGTTCCAGCGCGGCCTACGAGAGGGGCCGCGAACGGGCCGCGCGTTTCATCCATGCGAAACGGTCCAGTGAAGTCATCTTCACCCGTGGCACCACGGAAAGCATCAATCTGGTGGCGCAGGCCTGGGGCACCGCCCATGTCAAACAGGGGGACACCATCCTGCTCACCGACATGGAGCATCACAGCAACATTGTGCCGTGGCAGTTGCTCGCCGAACGTGTTGGCGCGCGGATGGCGTATCTCCCGGTGGCGGACGATCGCGGCTTGCTGGATCTGAATCAACTCGACCAGAAACTCACTTCGGACGTGCGGGTGTTCGCGTTCACGCACGTATCCAACTCGCTGGGCACGGTCAACCCGGCTCGGGAGTTCTGCCGCCGCGCCCGCGCCAGGGGAATCACGACGGTGGTGGATGCCGCCCAGAGCATTGGCCACGGACCGATCGATGTTCAGGAATTGGACTGCGATTTCCTGGCGTTCTCAGGACACAAGATGTGTGGTCCAACCGGCATTGGCGGGCTGTATGGACGGCACGAACTGCTCGAAGCCACGCCTCCGTATCAGGGCGGCGGTGACATGATTGCCACGGTTGGTTTTGAGAAAAGCACCTGGAACCAATTACCGCATAAGTTTGAGGCGGGCACTCCGAACATTGCGGGTGTGGTGGGATTGCATGCGGCCATGGATTATCTGGATGCCATTGGGCGTTCGAACATCGCGCGGTACGATCATGAACTGGGTGCCCATGCCTACGAGGAACTTTCGCGCCTGAAGGGCATTCGGCTCTTCGGGCCGCACATTGGACGCGCCGGCCTGGTGAGTTTTCTCCTCAACGACGTGCATGCCCATGACCTGGTGACCGTGGCGGACCAGCGGGGCATTGCGTTGCGCGGGGGGCACCACTGCAACCAGCCGCTGATGAACAAACTGGGAGTCGTGTCCACAGCCCGCGCGAGCTTTTACTTCTACAATACCCATCAGGAAATTGAACGTTTGATCGAGGTCCTCAGGGAAATCCAAAAGTTCTTCGATCGCTAACTCCCAGACCTATGTCCGAAAGCACCCCGTCCATCACCGTCACCAGCACCATGCGCGACGTGCTTCAGGCTTACCCGGGCGCCCAACGCGCATTGTTTCGCAAATACCATGTTGGCGGCTGCAGCAGCTGCGGGTTTCAACCCGAAGAAACACTCGAGGCCCTCTGCGCCAGAAACAACAACCTGGATGTCCCGGAGGTCCTGGCGCACATCCAGTCCAGCCATGACCAAGACGCGCGCATTTTGGTCTCGCCCGAGGAACTCGCCCGAATGCTGCAATCTGAGTCGGCCCCCAAGCTCCTGGATGTCCGGGCCCGGGAGGAGTTCGAAGCCGTCCGGATTGAGGGATCGCGCCTCCTCTCCCAGGAGACGATGCAGGAGATCATGGGCCACTGGTCGCGCGAGGAGGCGTTTGTGGTCCTCGATCACCACGGCAAGACCGCAATGGATGCGGCCGCCTATTTTCTGGGACACGGTTTTAAAAACGTGCGTTGTCTGCGCGGTGGACTGGATGCCTGGTCGCGCACGATCGATCCCAAGGTGCCCCGATACAAACTCGAAGCCACCAAAAACTCATGAACGATCCCCAATCCCCACTCTCCGAGGCAATCCGGAACCCGAAAAACATCGGGGAACTGGCCGATGCCGATGCCATTGGCACGGTCGGCAATTCCGAATGCGGAGAAATGCTGCGCATGTGGATCAAATTCAAGGAGGAGAAGGGACGCAGGGTCATTGACCGGGCGACTTTCCAATCGTTTGGATGTGAGACGGCCATAGCGGTTGCGAGCCTGGCCACGGAAATGATCCGGGGTAAAACCGCCCAGGAAGCACTGGAACTTTCGAGCGAAGCCCTCTCCAGTGCCTTGGGTCCGCTGCCTCCCATGAAAATTCACTGTTCCCAGTTGGTGGAAGGTGCCCTCCGTTCGGCATTGCTGCCCAGGAAGACGGAGGATCCCCGGCCCTCTCAGACAACACCGGCCGCACCGGTCTCCAACGCAAATCTCCTGGCCAATTTCGGGCACGATCAGCCGAAAACTGGAGGCTTGCGAATCGTGCTGCTTGATGGAGAATCCGGGCAGAATGTCTGAGCCCCGCACGACCAGTCCGGCGAGAAGATTTCGAAATCGTAAACGATTGTTCCGGGGCCTTTCGGTCGCCCTCTGCTTCTGCGCCCTGTCTTTGGGTGTCTCCGCCGGTTCATCCCGTCTGCAAACCCTGGAGCAACGGAGCGACACCGCCGGGGCGATCTGCATCGGGCGCGTGATTCAGCACGAGGCCTTCCTCCATCCGGCGTCCCTCCGAATCCACACCCGCAGCTGGATCCAGGTGACGGAGGCTCTCAAGGGACGTTTCCCCGACTCGATCCAGGTGGTGCATCCGGGAGGCATTCTGGATGGCGTCGGTCAAACCGACAGCTCGGCGCCCGGCCTTCAAGTGAATCAGGAACGGCTTTTCTTTCTGCGCCTTCGGAATGATGGCACTCTGTTTGTTCCGGGCGGAGACTCCGGGGCACCTGTTCTTGAGAATCCAACCGCAACCCAGCGGAAGATCGGGTTACGGGGCGCGGAGCCGCAATCGCTGCCGGATCGCGTCCGATCCCTGTTTCCATTCCCCGAATCAGCCGGCCTGGATCTGACTCCGATGTTTGATCCTCCCGGTCCGCGCGTGCAGTCGACACCGGGAACCGCCACCAGTGCTTCGGGTGCATCGCGTCGGTTCACAACTGCGGATCGGGGCGAGGCCATTGAGTACATCGTCGATGCCGATGCATTGCCCGAAGGGATCACACCGACTCAGGCCCTCAACTCGCTGCGGCGTGCCTTCGATCTGTGGAGCTCCGTGACTTCCCTGAAATTCTCGTTTGGCGGCGTTACGAGTTTTGGTCAGGCTGCTGCGTCGGCAGGGCTCAGGGATGGCCGGATCTGGGTGCAGCTGCATGACCTGTACGGCGTCATTCAGGATCCTGCCCAGCTCGGGGTCGGGGGAAATGATTTTCTGATTTCCTCAATTTTTCCAGATGGCGGGATGGGTGGCAATGTTGCGGGCGTCGAGTTTTTACCGGTCACCCAGGGATACGTGACGATCAAACACAGCAACCCCGCGATGCGGAATCTGCAGACCTTTGAGGAGGTGTTGGGTCATGAAGTGGGCCATGTGTTGAGCCTGCTGCATTCCAGCGAAGATCCCTCCGAAAACAATCCTGTATTGCGGGATGCCCTGATGTACCGAACGGCACATGAGGACGGCCGGGGTGCCCGTCTGGGGGCCTACGACCCGCCGGTGGTTCAAAAGATATATCCCCGCGGAAACACTCCTCCGTTCGCCTACGATCGGATTTTTACCGGAGTCACAACACCCGGCCCCGTGCCGACCCTTCCGGGCATCAACCAGATCGAATTCCGGGCATACGATTTGCAGGGGGACGCAGTCACGCTCTCGGTGGTGGATCAACGAGACTCGGGTTCCGGAAAACTGGTCTTGGAGGGAAATGTCGTGCGCTTTCTTCCAACCGGCTTTTTCAGCGGACCCAGATTGGACCCGGCCAATTCTTTCTACAGCCTGGTTTTTCTGCGGGCCTCGGACGGCATCAACGGATCGCCGTTCCGCTTCGTGAAAGTGATCGCCATGCAGGGAGATCAGCACCCGCGCAATGCTCCGGACGGATTGCCGGACGACTGGGTCGCGGAATATTTTGGTTCTGCCGCAGCTGCAGTTGCACCGGACGCGGATGCCGATGGCGACGGAGTCAGCAATCTCAACGAGTTCTTAACCGGTACCAACCCACGTTCGGCGAACGACCCGCTCCGGATCAGAACAATCGGCAGAGCGCGCGTTGAATGGGACGCCATGCCGTATGATCTGTTTGAAGTCCACGGCACCCGCGATTTTCAAAACTGGTTTCGGATCGGCAATCCGGTAGGCGCCGCTGGATCAACAGCCGGGTTGTCGCTGACTGGGCTCGAAGCACAGGTGCCTGTCCTTCTGCGGATATTCCGCGTACCATGATCTTCCCATGGAATTGAGGAAAGTCGTCAGATTTGTGGCGCGCCTGATCTTCCGTTTCCGCGCCTTCAATGAAGGGGTCCTGAATACTCCCGGGCCGGTTCTCCTCATACCCAACCATGTGTCCTGGCTCGACTGGCTGTTTGTCTATGTCTGCCTGGACGATGACTGGAAGATCGTGACATCCAGCACGACCGCGCAGATTTCCTGGCTGCATCGCCGAATGATGCTCAACCGGCTGACGTTCCCGGTAGATACGACATCCCCCTTCGCGGTCAAAAGAATCGCGGAGTTCCTGAAGAGCGGCGGACGTTTGGTTTTGTTCGCCGAGGGCCGGATCTCCCTGACCGGTGCCCTGATGAAACTGTATGAAGGAACCGGGTTTCTGCTTCATAAAACCGATGCCACGGTCATCACCTGTTATCTCCGGGGTGCCAATCGGTTTCGGTTCATAAGACACCGCGGCTGGACCCGATGGTTTCCAAAAGTCACCATCCATTTCGGAGAACGGCAATCGCCGCCGAAACTACCGCACCTCAGCACCATGATGGCACGTCGCCGGTTGACGGGCTGGCTCTACGATCAAATGGTGCGCCAACAGGTTGATGTGGAAATGGAGCAGGGCCCGGCGACCGTGCTGGGTGCGGTCGCTGAGGCAGCAGGCGAAAGGCCCCGGGATGTGGTTCTCGAAGACGTCACCCTGCAGCAGCTCACGAACAGGAAGTTCATGACCGGGGTCCGTGTGCTGGCCGGACAGTGGCGGCGAATTCTGGGCGACCTGCCGGGCGAACGCGTGGGGGTGTTGCTTCCGAATGTGAACGCCACTCCCGTGGTCCTTTTCAGTTTGTGGATGGCACACAAGATTCCGGCTGTGCTGAACTATTCGACCGGTTTGCCCACCATGCTCGCGTGTGTTCGTCTGGCTGGCCTCAAGCGGATCATCACTTCGCGGCTTTTCCTCGAGAAGGCACGGATCGACCCGGGTCCGTTCCGGGAAGCCGGTTTGGAGTTGATTTGTCTCGAAGACGTCCGCGCATCCATCACCGCCGGGCAGAAGCTTGGTTGTACTTTTGAGCAGGTGTTTCGGCCGCGAGCCGGCGTACCTCCGGATCAATCTGAAACTGCTGTGATTCTCTTCACCAGTGGCTCCGAGGGAACGCCCAAGGGTGTTGAACTGACCCACACCAATCTCATCTCGAACATCCGGCAGATGCTCGCCGTGATCGACGTGGTGGATGCAGACCGAATGTTCAACGCACTCCCGCTCTTTCACAGTTTCGGTTTGAGCGTCGGACTCCTGCTCCCGTTGGTGCGGGGCCTTTATACCTTCCTGTATCCGTCACCCCTGCATTACCGGATGGTGCCTTCCGTGATCTATGACCGTGCATGCACGATCATGCTCGGCACCAATACATTCCTCAACGGGTACGCCCGCAAGGCCGGACCGTATGACTTTCGGAGCGTACGACTCCTGTTTGCGGGTGCCGAAAAACTCCAGGAAGTCACAGCAAACACCTGGGCCCGTCAATACGGCGTTCGGATTCTGGAAGGATACGGGGCTACGGAATGCAGTCCGGTCATTGCGGTGAACACTCCGTTGAATCCAGGATTCGGTTCGGCGGGCCGGTTCCTTCCCGGCATGGATTATCGCCTCGAACCGGTGGAGGGAGTTGCCGAGGGAGGGCGTCTTCAGGTGCGCGGCCGAAACATCATGCGCGGCTATCTGAACGATGAAGCCAACGCCCTGTTTCAGGCGCTCAGGGGTTGGTACGATACGGGCGACATCGTCACGGTTGATCCGGATGGTTTTGTCACCATCCGCGGACGTCTCAAGCGCTTCGCGAAAATCAGCGGCGAAATGGTGAGTCTCACCGCCGTTGAGGAGGCGCTGGCCGGGGCATTTCCGCACTACGGTCTCCGCTGCGAAGTGGCCGTGCTCAGCCTGCCCGATGAGGAAAAGGGCGAACGGTTGATCGCCGTCACAAACGAAAGCCGAATGCAACTCGATGAGATCCGGGCTGTGCTCCGCGCCCGCGGCCTTCCCAACCTCTGCGTGCCGCGTGAGGTGCGATTCACCCGCGAGATTCCCAAACTGGGAACCGGCAAGGTCAACCATCGCGAACTCGAAAGTCGGATCGCCGATTAATGCCTGAAATGGCGCACGCCGGTCA
>JAIPJX010000131.1 GCA_021733945.1 Verrucomicrobiota bacterium
CAGTGGTTGCGAATGGCCGCCACGATCTTCTCCAAGGCGGGCACCGTGCCATCAGCCGCCGATTTCTCGCACGTGCGCAACTGGGCCCAAAAAGGAATCTCTCCCACGAAAGCGTAAAGTGGCAGGTAGCAATAATTATTCGAGACGCAGACGATCCTGACCAAGGGGATCGTTCTTGTCGCAGGCCACAGCCAGGAGATGATCCAGACGAAGAGCATTATGATCGTTGAGATCCGAATAGCCGAGAGCCAGGCCATAAAGGCGCTGATCCAAGAGACTTTTAACCGAATGATCCACGTAAATGGGGTTGCGAAGGTCCTGAAAGCATTGGGCCAGGCTGCGGGTTAATCCCAGGCCACGATTGACTTGGCGAAGAAGCAAGACGCCTCCATCGCTGCTCAAGTGACCGCCGGAAAAATCAGCTTGGACACGGCGAGAACCCAGGTGAAAGTCAAACGTGGCCGCGCAAACCTCAATAAGACCCGATCTGCTTGACGGACTAGCAGGCCGACGCAGATTACCAGTCCCATGATGGTGAGGCTGTTCAGGGTTTTGGCCGCAAAGAACATCACAGTCAGGGCAATCAGCAGGCACAGCGGGATCGCCAGGGAGATGATCATCGTCATCCGAAACTGACGCAGGAAGAAAAACAGAACCGCGGCGGCCAGCAGCGCGCCCGACTTTCGATTGTCGATTAGGGCGTCGAGACGTTTCACGATTTCTTCCCCCTGGTCGCTGTAAACGCTCAGATCGAATCCTGCCAGGGCCGGGTCCTGCTTGATCTTCTCGATCACCTCAATGACTCGCCGGCACACCTCCACCGTATTGGCCTCGCCCTCCTTCATGACCGAAATGCCGTTCGCCGGTTGTGAGTTGTAGCGATAGAGGCTCTCGGCTTCCTCCGGCTCGAAGGTCAGCGTGGCGACATCTTTCAGGAACAAATCCCGGCGGATGGGAATGTTCCGGATGGCGTCCATGGTTTTGAACGCGCTCCGGGACTTCAAGGTGTACTTGTAGATGTAGGGCTTCTCCACTCCGTCGGGAAAACGGGTGCGGGCCCGTTCCACGCGATCACTAACCTCACGGTAGGCCACGTCCATGAATGATCAGGAGCGTCAGGAACGTGGACGTCAGTAGCCCGCTGATCACGGCAACCTCCATCGGGGTGCGGATTTCCGCGCCATCGCTCATGCCGAGCGCCATCGGCAACAGGCCCAATACGGTCGTGGTGGTGGTCATGAAAAAGGGGCGAAGGCGAACGTAAGTGGGCCACTCGATGCCCTGTTCCAGCGTCGTCTGCACCGCCTCGACCGCCGCGCCCAGCGAGCCGCCGCCGACGTTTGCCTCCACCAACGCGACCCGATTGCCATCGATGCGCCGGATTTCGCTCGACCCCTCACCCACGGACAAATTGGCGATCGAATTCAGAGGAACTGCAGTGGCTGCACCAGGGTTGATGATGAGTTTGCCCACATCAGCGACCTCCTCGCGATCCGTTTTCGCGAGACGCACGACGATCGGCACGACGATGAGCACGCCGGTTCAAGCGGGTCGCTTCCGAGCCCTTGACCATGTCCCGAACCTAGCCGGCCACGTTGTTGACGGTAACTGATAGAATTTTTTTTCGCAGCTGACGTAACCTTAGCGGTCCTCAGATATCCGGTAAAGGCCATATTCCATTGGCCCTTTCATTCTCAACGGTTTGTCATCGAAACACCTTTCTTCAGAGGATCCTGGCCGAATTGGTTGCGCACCAAATCACTGCGCCCCTCGAAACTCATGCGCAGATCCGTCGGACCGGCGGCCAGGCAGATCTGAGGCGGGCCTATGGGCATCATGCGCGCTGAAGCATGGGAAGAAGCCGACCAAGCTCCTCATCCCGGAATCCGGTGCGGATCTCCAATGCCAGGCTGTTGATAAACTGGATCTGATCGACCGCAGAAGCTGCCTGCTCCACTTTGGCCACAATCTGGAGTTGTTGGATATCATGCATTGCGGTTGTGTGCTTCGGCTAATTGGACACGACCCGATATTCGATCGGCAGGCTGAAATCCGCCTGAAGCCGGGTGAGTTATGCCGCTTAAACCCTCCCGTGGTTACAAATCCGTCACACACCCTTCAAGATGCGAAGGAACAGGGCCTGCCCAGAGCTTCGCGCAACCGAACGAGATACGATTCCCGGCTCACCCATATGGCTCCCAGACTCCGGGTGAACGGGGTGATCATCTGAATGTCGAACACTCCAAACCCTTCCTCCCGCAAGCCCTGCATCAGGGAGTACAATGCCACCTTCGAAGCATCGGGTGCCGTGTGAAACATGGATTCCCCAAAAAACGCTCCACCAATGGCAACCCCGTAAACCCCTCCCACCAGTTCACCATCACTCCAGCATTCCACGCTGTGCGCATGACCCTCCTGATGCAATCGGGAATATGCCGCCATGATGTCCGGATGAATCCAGGTCGATTCCCGACCGGGGGCACTCCGGGCACAGCCTTCGACCACCCGATCAAACGCTGAATTCCGTTTTATGGTGAACACTCCCCGACGCAGGGTCCTGGCAAGGCTGCGGGACACATGAAACTGATCGAGTTCAAAAATACCTCTGGGATCCGGGGACCACCAGCTGATGGGATCGACACTCCATGGAAAGATGCCGCTCCGATACGCCAGCAACAGGCGTTCGACCGAGAGATCCCCACCCACGGCAACCAGTCCTTCGGGCCCCCGGCCTTTTGGAAGCGCGGTTGGATCCGGAAACCACAACTCTTGATTCAGCTGGCAGGTCATCTCCGGTCGCCACCCTGTGCTGCACCGGGCGGCATTCGCCATTCCTTTCAAATCTCCCTGGCAGCCATCAGGGCAGCCTGAAAAAATCCGCAAAGTTCCATGCCCCAGATCAATCCCGCGTTTTCGGAGGTGATCTCCAGCGTGCTGATCGCCGCCGTGTCAGGTTTTCCCAACCGAATCCAGCACCCGACCCGCACATCGTTTAAAACCTCCAGCAACCAATCGATTTCACCAGACTCAAGCCGCAAACGGACTCCCGATGCAGTCTTCTGGAAACGATCCTTTTCTTCCAGCATGTCTTGCACCTGCCGTCGGGTCTGGGCACGGTGTTCCGCCAAAGCCTCTTCGAGCAAAGCCTGATCCGCCTCGTATTCGTCACCGGAGGGTGCGCGACTCAACGAATGGTGGGCGACGGGCACCATGGGGTACCTCCCGATCAATTCGGTGAACCACCCATGTTCCTTGACGCTCAGTTCGAAAAAGAAGTTGTCCCCGGCGGATTCAATGCACCTCACCTATTCACGCTCCATCGTCGCATGCAGACTGGCCTTCTGCAGTTGGTGCACATAATGTTCGGCTTTCTCCATGCTTTCACGGGTCAGGATGCTCTTTCCATGCTTGTGCACCTCAAGCATGTGGAATTCGGCCTTGCTTTTCGTCCACCCAAAAACCTTTTGAAACACATGGGATACATAATCCATCAGGTTCACCGGATCATCCCAGCACACGACCAGGTAGCCGGGCTCCAGGCTCTCCCGGGACTCGGTTTCGTCGGAGTGCCCGACGTCGGGCGACACTTCCGGCTCTGCAATTTCAGCCATGCATGGAACCTAGAAGAATCGAATACGATTTTCAACCTCCGACCCGTGTGTTCCCCGCTTCATTCTCAGGTGAAGTCTCACAAACGGGCCGAACGACCGGGTTACTGAAGCTGCGTTTTTCCGGTCGGATCACCATCATCCCACCCGCGTCGGCTGTGGTATTTCCACCAATCCTGTTCGTCGAGTTTCCGTTTTTCGAGCGCAGCATGCCCGTCCGCAAAAACGAGATTCAGAGCATCCTTGTGAGCGGAAATGAGCGGGTTCCAATAGGGCATTTCCCAGACAAGCACGGCCCGCGTCGGACTCGCCACGGTGGACACCCGTCGACCGCTCACCGGATGCTCCGTCTCGTAGCTCGATTGATCTTTCCCGAGATAGATGTGATTCCAAACATAACTCACGTGATCATTGTCGCGGATAAAATCCTTGAGCCTGGGAACCGCCGGATCAATCGTTTTGATTCCGGTTGGACAGGCGAACGTCCCACGGTTCGGCCGTGCGACCGTTGTGGAGGGCGTTCCGTTGGTCGGCTTGCCGGTGTTTTTCCCGAGATACGACTCCAGTAGTTCGGGCATCCACATATTATCGTTGCGAAGCTTAAAACTTTCGCCCCAGGAGGGCCCCCAGTTTTTGCACAACGGATAACGCTCGTCAAAATCGGTGGCGTACATCATGACCGCCAGGCCGATCTGTTTCATATTGTTCAGGCAATACACCTGCTCCGCCTTCGCCTTGGCCTTGCCCAAGGCGGGCAACAACATGCCGGCCAGGATCGCGATGATCGCAATCACCACCAACAGTTCGATCAACGTGAACCCGACACTCCTGCGGTGCAGCCTGCCCGTTCTGAAATCAACAATCTGTATCATACAAGGTTCCTTCGTACTGAGATTAACGGTTCGCCCTCAAAAATATTACCAGGTCGGCCAGTTCCTGCGGACTGAGCTGTTCATCCAGGCCCCCAGGCATCAGCGAGCTGGTTCCCGGACGCATCTCTGCGATCTCCGAGCGCGCCAGCGCCATTTCCAAACCGGGTCCTGTCGCCAACACAATTTCGTCCGCCGCATCGCGCCGGAGCACCCCGCTGTATTCCTCGCCACCGGTGGTCTCAACAATCATCGGTTCGTAACTTCGGACAAAGCTCGCGCTTGGATAAACGATTGCCTCCAGCAGATCCCGTTCGTTTCGGATCTGTCCAATCCGTGTCAGGTCAGGACCCAGATTCCCACCGAGGTAACCGATCGCATGACAGGAAGCGCAGGCGGCACGGGCGCTGTTGAAAACCGCCTGACCGCGCCGAACATCTCCGTCAGCCAGGCCCTTTTCGAGTCTCTCGATCTTCGCCCTCTGGGCCGGCGCATCGGTGTTGCGCGAAGCGAGGAGTGCATCGGCCCGGTTCCGGACGGATTCCGGATACCGCGCCAGGGCCTGCTTCACCTGATAAGCCTGCAAGGCAAACAGACCATGGGAATGCTCCAACGCGGACACCAACTCCAACCCGAGCTTTTCCTGGTTGTTCTGGGCGTAGGCCTCCACCAGAATCGGAACCTCCAGCGGTCCGGCCGTTCCCAGCGTTTTTGTCAATGCCTGCAACTGCTCCCCTGTCAGTTTCGATCTGGCAAGAACCCGGGCCGCCGTGGTCCGCACCGCCACCGTCTGTTCGGGGGCGACACGTTCGCTTAGGAATTTAAACTGGTCCGCGTCCACTTCCGCCAAACCGCCTGGAACCGACGCCAACGCATCGAGCCGGACCGGATCCGGCAAATCCCGGTTCCTCGCCGTTCGCTCCAGCGCCGTGATCAATGCCGCGTCTGCATCCCGCGTTGCAGACCAGGACCGGGCGATCGCAACGGCCCGTGAAATCAACTCCACATCATGCTTCCCGAGGAGTCCGGTCACGGTCGCCACCCAGGACGCGGGCGGATTCTTCAGCCCTGCACCCGCCATCGCATCCAAAGCCGCCAGGCGCATCCTTCCGGCGCTCACCCCACCCGCTGACGAGTTGAGGATCCGCTGAATTTCCGGGTCCACAGAAAATTGGCCGATCATCCTGTGCAATTCACCAACGTCTTCCGCGTTGAGATCGTCCCGCCGCAGTTGCCCTTCAAAAAAGCCTGCCAGAGCGCCCGCCCAGTTCGGGTGGTGATCAACGATCCACAAGGCCGTCTCCCGGAGGACCGCCTCGCGGGACCCGAGCAACGGAGTCACCTGCCCCGCCTGCAGGGATCCTCCGGCGATTTGATCCAGGGCGATCAGGGCAGCCCGACGCGACCGGGCCGGGATCGCTGGGTCATTCACCAGCGCGGCCACCGAAACCGAATCTCCCAGTTCGATCAGCGCGTAGATCAGCGAATGTTCCAGAATCCGATCATCGGTCCGGCCTGCGGCTCGAACCAGGGCACCAGCGACCGTCCGATCCCCAATGCGTCCCAGTGCTTCGGCAGCCACGCGCCGCAGCGCATTCGAAGGATCTTCCAACAGCAGGACCAACGCCGACACGGCCTCCCGATCCCGCCATAAACCTGCCGAATGTGCAGCTGCATGACGCACGGTGGCATCGCTGTCCCTGAGAGCCAAACGCACCGGGGTCCGCGCTCCGGATCCACCGATCCGCGTCAATGCCCAGACTGCCTGCAAGCGGCTCAGGGGGGTCGCACTCGAAACCAGCAAGGCACCCACCGCCTCAACCGCGGACTCACCACGCTTGGCCAGCAGGGCCGTCGCCCGGTTTCGCACCGCCGGACGTTTGTCCCCAAGCAACCCGGCCAAAGCCACCGGATCCAAGGAATCCCAGCCCAGGGCCAAACCGCGCGGATCGGAAACCGCCGCCCCCTGGGCAGGCCGGATCCGGTAAATCGCACCCAGCACGTCGGGCTTTGGAAGCTGCGACGTTGGACAACAAAGTTTGTACCAGCCCCCGGTGTTGATCACCACGAGGCTGCCGTCGGCGTCCTCCAAAACGTCGGTGGGATGAAAATCCGTGTTGTCGGAAACCAGAAAATCGCTGTCCCTGGCATGGAACGTCGCGCCGGCCGGCTCCAGTTCCGTTCGCGAGATCTTGTGCAGGTTGAACTGGCATGCGAACAGATCCCCCTGAAAACCGGCTCCGAAACGATCGGAGGCGTAGGTCAGGATCCCACACGGTGCCGCGGGTCCGAAATGAGAGAGCACCGGCAGCAAATCCCCGGTCCGCGGATGTCCCTCAATGACATCGTGCACCTTGCCGTACACCCCTCCATAAATCGCATGAATCAGGCCGTCGCGTTTGCCCCCGCCGGGGTGCTGAAAAAACGTCGTGGTGAAGACACGCTCACCTGAAGGCAGAAACGTTACTCCCACCGGATTGTCCATGCCGCCGGTCATCACCGGTTCAATATCCGTGCCATCCGTGCGGGCCCGAAACAGGTGCGCCGCACGCGTCACCCAGGGTTCCGCGCCTGGTCGCTCGTAAGTCTGGCTTGCGAAGGCACCCTTGCTCCAGTAGATCCAACCGTCCAGACCCAGATACGGACCGTGCAGGTCGTTGGCGCAGCCCGTCAGGGTTTGGCCCTGAAACCATTCGTCCCTCTGATCGGCAACCCCATCTTCGTCCGTATCCGTGAGGCGCCAGATGCTGGGAGGGGCTGATACGTAAAGCGATCCGTCGTGCCACAGGGCACCCTCCGGAAACATCATCCGATCGGCAAACACAACACTCCGGTCAAACACTCCATCCCCGTCGGAATCCTCAAGCCTGACGATGCGGTGTGGTTTTGTCTCCAACTGCACCTGCACCTTTTCATTGGATCCGGAGGAATCGGTCACGTACAACCGACCCGCCTCGTCGAAATCCGCTTCAATCGGCCGGTTCACCAAGGGTGCCCCGGCGATCCGCTCGATCACAAATCCATCCGGGATTGTAAATGTGTGGGAGTCGAGCCGGACTTCCGCTCCTTGGGCGGGCAAAACGGCGGGGAATATCGCCATACAGACGACCCAGGAATTGAACAGTTTCATAGACGCAGCGTTGCAACAGACTTGGAACAGGATGACGCGCCCATTCAACCGATCCGATTCCTTCTTGACCACAAAAAAATGAGATGCCGGGAGCTCCGGGAAATCCCGATGGACCGAAGACTTATCCCCCGGATCGGCGATGGCGAATGAGGTCCAGGAATTCACCGCGGGTGCGGGCATCCTCCCGGAAACGCCCAAGCATGGTGGAGGTGATCGCGTACGAATTTTGTTTTTCAACACCCCGCATCATCATGCACAGATGCTGGGCCTCCACGACGACGCCAACCCCCTGAGGCTCCACGAGCGAGCTGATTGTCTGTGCGATCTCATGGGTCATGCGCTCCTGCACCTGCAACCGCCGTGCGAACACATCCACGATTCGCGGAAGCTTCGAAAGCCCGATGATCCGTTTTCTCGGCAAATAAGCCACGTGACACCGCCCAAAAAACGGGAGCATGTGATGTTCGCAGAGACTGTAGAAATCGATGTCTTTGACGATGACCATTTCGTCGGATTCCGCCTCGAACAGCGCCTGATTCAGCAGTTCCTGCAGATCCTGCTGATAGCCCTGCGTCAAAAACCCGAACGCTTTCGCCACCCGTTCCGGGGTGCGGGTCAAGCCTTCGCGAGTCGGGTCCTCGCCCAAAAGCTCCAGCTGCCGGCGAACCAGCGCCTGCATTTCGCTCTTCTGTGATTCGGTCATGATCCAGACCGTAGGCGGCTTCGGCTTGTCCGTCGAGCTTTCCCAATGGTCCTACTTCCCATCCAAATTTCGCTTTGCGCCTTTTGCCTTCCGTGGCCAGAGTCTCAGACGGCTGAGCGCCCGGTGGCGCCGCCAAACCATGCGGCCATGCTGAATACATTACGGATCAAGAACCTCGCTCTGGTGACCGATCTCACCCTGGAGCTCCGCCCCGGATACAACGCCATCAGCGGAGAAACCGGGGCCGGCAAATCCATCATTCTGGGTGCCCTCAACCTGGTGCTCGGGGAACGGGCTGACCGGACGCTCATCCGGGACGGGTGCGACCAATGCTCGGTGGAGGCGGCATTCGACATCAGCCGACTCAAAACCCCGCTTGAACCCATCCTCGAGGAAAACGGACTCGAACCGTCCGAGCAGGGTCAGCTGATTCTGAAACGCACGTTCACGTCCTCGGGAACAAACCGGCAGTTTGTCAATGGATCTCCAACCAGCCTCAAGTCCCTTGCCCTTCTTGGGCGGATCCTGGTCGACATTCATGGGCCGCACGATCACCAGTCCCTTCTTTACCCCGCCGAACAGTTGGCAATTCTCGATGCATACGGACAGCTCGAGAATAGTCGGCGCGAGTTCGGGGCGCTTCTCCGGCGCCGAACCGGACTTGAGGAGGAAAAACAACTGCTGGTGGTCGATGAACAGACCTATGCCCAGCAACTGGATCTGCTCCGATTTCAGGCAACCGAGATCGAAGCGGCAGGTCTCAACCCGGATGCCGAAGCGGAGCTGGAGGCCGAATACCGCCGCTCGAGCAACGCCGCGCAAATCCTCCAGTTGACCCAGGCGAGCCTGGCTCTCCTGGGGGAAGAGGACCCCAGCCTTCTGAATCTCTCGGGCAGTCTGGGGCGACTGCTCTCGGAACTTGCCCGGTTTGATCCGGAAACCGCATCGATCACCCAGGCTCACAACGAGCTGATGAACGCGGCAAGTGAACTTCAGACACAGATCAGCCACTATCAGGATCGTCTGGAAATGGATCCCGAACGCCACGGCCAATTGGAGGAACGAATCAACCTCGTCCAGTCCCTCAAACGAAAGTACGGACCGGCTCTTGCCGATGTGATTGCTTTCGGCGAACAGGCCCGCACCCAGCTGGAGGCGCTGGAGGGACGGGAAGCCGAACTGATCAGGATCAACCGGGAAATCGAGCAAACCAACACACAGCTGGTTTTAAAAGGCAGGGCGCTTTCCGCGGCCCGCAGCAAAATCGCGCCCAAACTGACACGTGCCATCACCAGGGAGCTTGAGCAACTGGGTTTCGCCCAGAGCCGTTTTGATGTGGATCTGAGTTCCCGGAAGAGCGTCTCGGAGTTTCCCTCCCAGGTGCCGGGTTCCGGTTTCGACACCATCGAATTCCAGTTCGCTCCCAACAAGGGCGAAGCCTCCCGTTCACTCCGATCAATTGCCTCTTCGGGCGAACTCGCCCGTGTCATGCTCGCGCTCAAGACCGTCCTGGCCGCACAGGATGCCGTCCCGGTGCTTCTGTTTGACGAGGTGGACGCGAATGTCGGTGGAGAAACCGCACGAATCGTGGGAAAGAAGATGCGCCAGATTGCCCGGGACCGTCAGGTGCTCTGCATCACGCATCTCGCGCCCGTGGCCGCCGCGGCGGATTCCCATTACGTGGTCACCAAGCAGGTCACCGATGCGCGCACGCATTCGGACATCCAGTTGGTGGCCGGGAAGGCCCGCGTCGCGGAACTGGCACGCATGCTGGGCGGGGTCTCCCGGGAGGCGTTGAAACACGCCGCTTCACTGCTCGAAGAAACGGAGTGACCTGGAGCTCCCGAAGGCCGTTTAAAGATGAGTTCCCCTGGAACTCATCAGGAACGAACCGACGGAGCGGGCCGCGGTTTCGATGCCCTGATCGGACCGGATTCGGGAAAGCGCGTTCTGCTGGACCTCGGCAAAGGCAAGCACCGGGTTCTCCGTGGAACGAAAACGATCATAGAACTCCCCAAACATCCTTGCCGTCACCTCATCTCCCGCAGACCGGAACCCGAGCAACAGACTGGCCGCCCCCGCCTGCACCAGGGCCCGGCGTAACGCGAGCACGGCTTCACCGGCACCACCGGCACCCACGGCCGTTTCCCAGGCGGGCATGACGACCAGTTCCACACCGGCCATCCCCATTTTCCCAAGATCGTCGGATGTCACGATCCCGTCGTTGGCGGCATTCGACTTGTGTCCGAGGTCCCAGGATTTCATGGCAGCCTTGGCACCGGCCAGAACCACCCCGCCGCGCTTTGTCGGATCATCGGCATTCCAATGGCCATAAAACAGCTCACCCGAAAGCGGCATGAGTTTTCCACGGGCTTCGGTAGCCTCGACCCTTGGCCCCGTAAAGGGCATCCTGCGTCCATCCGAAAACGCCCCATCCCCCCCGGGAACCGTGTTCACGGTCGGAAGACCGTAACCGGGGGCACCCAGGAAAAGGATGCGTGCATCCTTCAGGTTGGCGAGTTCCGCCTCGCTGGCACGCGCACCCAGGAACAGTCCGGCCTCCATCTTCGCCTTGATGGCGTGCAGATGGGCGAAAGCGATTTCCTGAGGGAAGGAGGTCTGCCTGGGTAGAGCCAAAGACTGCAAACCGGTGCGCAACGCCCTGGCGGCCGCCTTTACCTCCGATTCAGCAGCGGGTGATTCATCCATGCTTCCGGCGGCAAAATCGGGATTGGCGAACAGATACAGCGACCCTTCTGCGCCACCTGTTTTCGGTCCGAGCAAATCCCTCCCCGCCGCCACGTACTGCACCAGGAATCGTTCCCCCACGAACCGATCGTCCGCGGCAACCAGCGTGGAGAATGAAAGAAGGTTTAATTCGGAATCGGGACTGAGAATGACCGAGCGGATGCCCGGCGTCAGTGCCGATTCCACCGGAGTCCAGAGTTGTGCGTGCAATTCCTTCAGTAACCCGGTGATCGATTGCTTCGGACTTTCGTCGGCGGGCCCGGTTTCTCTTGGCGTCTCCCCGTGTCCGGCAGGGTCCTTCCCCTCCTCCGTCGACGGCGTTTCGGGGGGGGCACTCTTCACCACAGGATCGGCTGGTGCGGTTCGAAGCAGGACCTGCAAGCGGGCGATGCCGGCATCGATTCCCTGCGCCGCCCCCAGGGGAATCCAACGGGGTTCCCCGCCGGATCCCAGCACCAGAGCCCCATACGAAGGGGTCCCGTTGCCGGTGCCCGGACAATCCTCATACTTCACAAACTCCACCAGCACCGTGTCCGCTCCCAATGTTCCCTGCACCTGCGCCACCTCGGTCTCGAGTGCCCGTGCGGCATTTCCAAATCCCGCTGAACGCGAAGACATCGCCTGCTCCACATTCCTGAGCCTGGAAACCAGGGTCTCGGCATCCTCGACACGAAGTTTTTTCGCCTCCTCGCTGAGATCCTCCGGAATCTCGAAAAGCAGATCCGACAATCCTTTCCGGGTCTCCAAGAGAGCCTGAACAAGATCGGCGTTCTCCGGTTTCTGGGAGGCTTGTTCGATCAATCCATCCTCCAGCAGGCTGTCCACGAGCACTGCCTTGTACCGCAGCACGGCTTCGGCGATTCCCTGGGGAGAACCGACACTGATGGCCAGGTCACACGGATTGAGCATCGCGAGCATTGCCATGCGTTCCTCCCGCGAACCAAAACGGGTGACCGCACTCAACAGACGAAAACTGGACTGAACCGCATCGTCACTCAGTTCGGCCCCAAGCTCCGGGTCTCCACCCTGACATCGTTCCAATTGCGCCCGTTTGCGCTGGCTCATCACCGTTTGCGGGTGATTCGGCCCCAGGGCCTGCTTGTTGATGTCCTCGCTACGTTTGTAAAGGGGCGAAGCTTTCTCGGGCTGGCCCATGGCCTGGTAAAGACCGGCCAGCTTGTCAAGACTCGCCGCCGTGTCCGGGTGGTTGGGCCCGACCGCCTTTTCGGTCAGTTCGGCCGCACGTTCCAGCAGAGGCTCCGCCTGCTGCAGATCACCCTCCGCCGCGTGAACCGCAGCCAGGGCGTTGAGGGTACTGGCCAGACTTGGATCCTCCGGACCAACCGCCTTTTCCTTGATTGCCAGGGCCTGTTCCAAGAGGGGTTTGGCTTCAGCATCCTCTCCCAGCGCCCGATGAAGCTCGGCGAGATTGTTCAAACCCTGGGCATAGGTCGGGGAGTCGGCACCGTAATTCTTTTCGAATACCTTGAGGGCTTCTTCGAGCAGCGGTTTGGCCCCGGCATGATCCCCGTTGATCGCGTGAACAGCCGCCGCGTTGTTCAGACTGATCGCCACCGCCGGATCGTCCGCCTTGAGCACTTCTTTCCGTACCTCCAGGGCTTTCTCGAGCAACGGTGCCGCTTTTTCCGGTTGGCCCGCCGCCAGATAGAGCTCTCCCAGATTGTTCTGGGCGCGAGCCAGCTCCTTCGGAGGAACGTTTTCGCCCGCCTGCAGGTTCGCGAGCGTTCGCGTGAGCAGGGGCTCCGCTCGGTCATACTGCTGGCGGCTGCGGTACAGATTACCCAGGAGATCCAGCACACGGGTGACGGCCGCGCTCCCCCCACCCTGGGTGGCCTCTTGGTTCCGCAACGCCCGGGTCAAGAATGGGAGCGCGGGAGCGGAACCACCCCGCTGGATCCGCAGTTCAGCGGCCTCGATGTCCAGCTCGGGCGCCCTGTTCGTCTCGGCCGGATTATACGCTTTCTGCGCCTGAGCCAGCGCGGGAGCCGGCAGACTGGACGCTTCATCCGAAGCATGCGTCTCGTGTTGCTTTTCCACCAGGTTCGTGCCGCCTTCCCCTTCGGAAGTCGCGTGATCGGCGACGGCCGCTGGCTCCTCGGTCGAGTCACTGTTCGAAGGCCAAAACAAAAAAGCCAGAAGACCGGCAAGCGCGCACGCCCCCACAAGCAAGCCTGCCCGAACGGATGGTTTGGCCAGCCCTTGTTTGGCCTTGGCAATGGAGGCTCCGGCAATTTGAACAGGATCCACGATCGCGCCGACAGGATTGGAATCCGTCACCACGGCCTCCAATTGCAGGCTCACGTCACCCAGGCGGACGGTTTGTCCCCCCTCCAGACGAACCGATTCGACCTTCTGGTCGTTGACAAATGTCTCAAACGAAGGACTCAAGCTCTTGAGCGTCATCGTATTGGCGGTAACCACCAATTCACAATGGTGGGGTGCCACGGAGGGGTCTTGAAGAACGATTTCGTTGTCGGAGGCACTCCCGAGCCGGTAGGCTCCGGTTTTCAGGGAATGTTCCTCACGGGGAAACCCGCTGGTGGTCAGCTTGTAGGTCGTACTCATTAAATCTGATAACGCTGTTCGGAAGTGCCACAAGTCTTATACCACCCTTTTGCCCCCTGTAAAACGGTTTAGCGCAGGATTCTCCACCCCTCTAAGGCGCCAAACAGCCCGTGAAAAAGTAGGTGCCGACGTCAGGAGGCTCTAAAACACCAAAAAACTCCGGAAAAATCAGAGTCTCGTGACCTCGGCCGCCTACGATGGGATTGAAGTTTTTAGACAGGTGCCAACGGTGCGCACTTACCAGTCGGCGGTAAACCCGCGCGGTTCCCCTCGCCTCAGATTCCCGTGCCGGTGCCGGGGGGCGTCTCCACGCCGGACAACTTTGAATGCGAACGATCGAACACGCTCGCGCAGATGTGGCGCAAGCCATTCTGCGCGTCTTCAATCAGGGTGTAAAACACCGGAACTGCCAGAAGGGTAAAAAGAGTGGCCGAGGCCATGCCACCAATCAGCACCAGTCCAAAGCTCTTGAAACTGACCCCCATGTCCTCTGAAGAACCGAACGTCAGCGGGATCATTCCGCAGATGGTGGTCAACGCTGTCATTATGATGGGACGGAACCGATGCCGGGCGGCTTTCAGGAGGGCCTCCGAACGTTCCACGCCCGATTGGCGGAGTCGTCTGGCGTAATCCACCAGGACGATCCCGTTGTTCACGACAATGCCAACCAGCAGCAAAGCTCCCGTGTAGGCCATTTCATCGATGTAGGTATTTGAGACCTTGAGGACCAGCACTGCTCCAATCGAAGCCAGCGGAATGGTTAATACAATGGCCAGGGGAATCAGGAGGCTTTCAAAGAAAAAAGCCATTAGCATGTAAACGAACACAATGGACAGCCAGAGCATGTTCGCACCCATCCTCCGTTCCTTGTCGCCGAAATCGGTTTTGATCCGGTCAAACGACACCCCCTCCGGAAGGTCAATCTGAGCCTTCATCTTCTCGATCGCCTGCTTGGTTTTTTGGGCCTCCGGACCGGGCTTGAGTCGCATGCCAAACCAGGCTTCGTATTTGCGATCGCGTCGACGGATATAATCCTCCTGATTTGCCAGAATGGTGATTCGGGTGAGCTCGCCAACGGTGCTCATGCGTCCATCCTCGCCGGGAACCTGGAAATTGTTCAGATCGGAGATCTCCGACCGGTCCTTCTCCTGAAAGATGAGCCGCATGGGCACCTGTTTGCCCTTGTTGTTGAACCGGGGAAGGTTGTTCCCCCGCACCGCGGAACCGATCGTGCCGGCCAGGATGCTTGGGTTCACTCCCAGGGAACTTGCCTTGTCCCGATCCACAGTCAGCGTCAGCTCACTGGGCTCATCTTCATTGCCCTGCCCCAAAAACGAAGCGACCCCCGGTATCTTTGAAAAATCCGGCTTCAAGCCTTCAGCCACCTCGATCAACTGGTTGGGATCATCTCCCACCAATCGAATGTGGTGCATGTATTTCCTGTCGTCGTTTCTTTGCTCACTTTCCCTGCCCTCGACTTCGAAACTCACTCCGGCCTGTTTGGGGAACTGCTCGAAAATCAGGTCCACCACCTCCTGACGCGTGAACTCGGATTCGCGGTCAACGGCAAAGTATCCCTCGAACTCGCCATACCATTTGCTGTACCTTACCTGATAGGAGCTCAGACCGTAGACGTCCTTCTTTTTTTCCGCCAGTGCCTCGGCTTTCTTGAGGTAAGCCAACCGTTCCTCCATGGAATACGCTTCGGGAAACCGCACCCGGATCTCGAAATTCCGGATCAATTCTTCGTTGCGGTCATTTCGGTTGAGCGTGCCCGACGCCATGTAGGTGATCGAGACCATTACGATCAAAATCAGCGCCAGATCCACCCGACGCGTCAGGTAGAACCTCAGCGCCGCGTTGTATCCCCGGTTCAACCGTTCGAAAGAGAGTTCGTACATCCGCTGAAACACCCGCCCCATCAGCGCGGAAGGAGTTTTACGTTCCTTTTTGAAATCCCGCCTTTGCTCCGGAAGTGTCAGGTAGACACAGAGCGGCACGAACATGAGAGCGACCGCCAGCGAAGCGATGATGGATGTAATGACCGGAAGCGACATGTTCTGAATCATGAACTTCATCCGTCCCTCAACCATCAGCGCGGATCCGAAAACGATGAGTGTGGTCAGGGTGGCAATGGTGATCGAGAACCCAATCTCGCCCACTCCGCGCAGGCAGGCCTCCAGTCGGGACAAACCGTTCTGATGATGCCGATGAATATTCTCGGCCACCACGACCGAATTATCCACCAGAAGACCGACGCAGATCACCAACCCCATGATCGTCAGGTTGTTTAAAGTTTTACCCGTGAAAAACAGCACGGCCAGAGTGATGAGCAGGCACAGGGGAATGGCCATGGCAATCACCGCTGTCATTCGGAACTGACGCAGGAAGAAAAACAGCACGATCGCGGCAAGAAAAGCCCCCACCTTTCCGTTGTCAATCAGACTGACGAGACGCTGCTGGATTTCCTTGCCCTGATTGTCGAAGACACTCAATCCAAAGCCGGCGATTCTGGGGTCCTGTTTCATCTCTTCGACGGCTTCGATAACGCGGCGGCTTACCTCCACGGTGTTGGCTTCGCTCTCCTTCATGATCCTGATGAAGCTCGTCGGTTTGGAATTGTACCGGGACACATGATCGATTTCTTCGGGCTCATACGTCACGTTGGCGATGTCTTTCAGGAAAAGATTCTCCTTCACGGGCAGGTTCCGGATGTCATCAATCCGGTGAAATTCGCTGGTCGATTTCAAGGTGTATTTTTTGCCCCCATCCACCACGGATCCGCTGGCCAGGGTGAAGTTATCGGCCCGAAGCATTCTTCCCAGTTCATCAATGTTGATGCCGGAAGCCTCCGCACGATCTTTGTCCAGCTGGATTCGAATCTCCTTTTGCTGAATGTAGAAATCTATGTCCGCAACCCCGTCAATTCGCTGAAGCGGGGTGATCAGATGTTTGTAGATTGAATCGTAGTCGTCGACTTCGGGATCATACGTGATGCGCATGCCAACGATCGGCTCCGCACCCGCTTCGTATTTCCCGATCCGGGGCCTTTCCACCTCCTCGGGAAATCGTGGACGCGCCCGTTCCACCCGATCCCGGACTTCGCGGTATGCGACGTCCATGTCCGTTCCGTATTTGAACATCAGCTCAACCCTTGCCCCGGATCCATAGGCCCTGGTTTCAATGGACTCCACCCCCCGCACGGTACTCAGTTCCTCCTCCAGGGGAATTCCGAGCTTGTCCATGGACTCCAGCGCCACTCCTGAGTTCCACGAAACGCGCACTGAAATGGAATGTCCCTCGTACCCCCTGGGATTCATCTCAAGAGGCAACCGATTGACTGCGATCAACCCGATGGCCAGAATCGTCAGGAAGCTCATGAACATCGTCACACGCTGATTCAGGGTGAATCGCGTGATTTTCGTGACCAGGTTTTCAGTTTCCATCGTGCTTCACGGGTTCGAGGATTGGGGGGGTCTCGAAAAAGCGCTGATGCGCTCGCTCGAGGAGGTAATAAGCCGTTGGAATGATCAGCAGGGTCAGGAAGGTCGAGGTCAGCAAACCACTGATCACCGCCACAGCCATGGGCGTGCGGATCTCCGCCCCGTCTCCCATGCCCAACGCCATGGGCAAGAGACCCAGCACCGTCGTGGCGGTGGTCATCAGGATGGGACGCAACCGCACCTGCCCGGCGGTGACAATCGCTTCGGTCAGCTCCATGCCGCGAGCGCGCAGTGTGTTCGTATAATCGACCAGAACAATGGCGTTGTTGACCACGATGCCGGCGAGCATGATCAGGCCCAGAAACACGACCACGGAAAGATTGATGCCCAGGAGTTTCAGGCCCAGGACCGTTCCGACAAACGCCAGCGGAATCGTGAACATGATGATCAACGGTTGCAGCACCGATTCAAACTGCGAAGCCATGATCACATACACCAGGAACAGGCTCAACCCAAGAGCCAGAAACAGGCTCCCCCGGCTTCGTTCCCATTCCCGGTTTTGTCCGGCGATCAGAAAGTCCATGTAAACCGGCCATTCGATTCCATTGGCCAGGGTTTCCTGCGCGGCTGCCACCGCGCCCCCCAGGGAGCCCCCCCCGATGTTTGCCTGCACCAGAGCCACCCGTTTTCCATCAATGCGCCGAATTTCGCTCGGTCCTTCCCCGACGCTCATCTCTGCAATCGCATTGAGGGGAACGGCGGTTTCCCCCCCGGGATTGACGGTGAGTTGCCCGATGTCGGCAACCTCCTGGCGATCGGATTCGGCCAGGCGTACCACGATGGGCACCCGCCGATCCCGCCG
>JAIPJX010000132.1 GCA_021733945.1 Verrucomicrobiota bacterium
GGAAGGTGGCGCGAACCGTCCCGGTGAGCGTTTCCAGGATTTGGACCTTGCAGGGGGGGCGGCTCAGCGAGACGCTCCCGGTCCACCCGGGCAGCTTCATTCAGGGAGGGGCTTCCTCCCTTCGCCAGATCTTGGACTGCGGCAGTCCTCTGCCGCTTTCCAGCGCTTTGACAGGTCCAAAAGCGGCAGAGGACTGCCGCACTCCACGACGCTGTCGCGAACCCGGCGAGGCCCGGAGCACACCCACCCACCCGAAAACACTTCGGGATCATCGGATGAGACTATGCCTTCGTCAGATGCCCCGAAGCCGTCAGTACCAAGCACAACCCGGAAAGCAGGGCGGGTTCGAGGAGTGTCTCGTCCAGTTCACGGACTGTGATCCGCTCGAGCTCAAGTGCCTTCCGCCAAGCTCCACCAACCGCTCCGCCACCAACCAGGAGGACCGAGCCATCGGAATTAAAAAATTTTCGCAAACCATCCAGATCAGAAGCGATGAAGCAACCTACGAGGAAGGACAGACGGTCTGCGGCCGTACCCAGGCGGTTCAGCTCCAGGAGACGCACGCAGAACAACGCACGCGCCAGCCCGGATCGCCTCTGTTCGTTCATGCCCGCCCAACACCAGGTCCAGTCAATTACTTCCGGACGTTCCTGCGGCACCGAGCCCGCGAGCACGGTCTGGGTCTGGGCACCATGAATCAGCTCCCCCGACATGGAGGTCACACTCCAGGCGATCCGCCCATCGGAATCCAGACCGATGGCCTTCCAGTGGGAGCCCAGGTTCAACACGACCGATGGAAGCGTCGCCAGGCCCAGTTCCATCAACCCCAGACAGAGCGTCTCCTCCCCCCGCATCACATCGCATTGCCCGATCTGGGAAGGCCCCGTGGGAGGTTCCCCGCAACGCACCCCGGGCACGAGAAAAACCGGCAAATCGCCGCACACAGTTTCGAACTGGAACAACTTCAACCCTCGGGCCAGACCGGACTTCCCCACGGGTGCCTCCAGGTGCGGAACCTCACACAATCCCAGGGCCGACGTGATCATTCCGGCAGCAGCCACCAGAACCGGGGAGAAATCGAGTTCCAGGGCTCGGGCGCTTTCGCAAACCTCGGCAATCAACTCCTTGAGAGCAGCACGCAACCGCTCCGAGGACCCGTCCCGCGCCGAGTCACGAATCCCCACCCCGGCCCGGGACTGAGCGATCGCCCGCCCCGAACGCACTGCCCACACCCGGGTGTTGGTGGTGCCCATGTCAACCGCCACGAAATCCTCGCGCACACAACGTTGATCCTCGCGGGCGGCGTCCATCTCAGCCCTCCGCGATGGCCAGCGCATAGGCACGCGCCCGGAGGCGGACCCGGTCGAGCCACCCGGCCTCACTGGCATCGCCTCCCACCAGCTCCGATCCCACTCCGACAGCCCATGCGCCCGCGTCAAAATATTCACAGGCGATCTCCGGAGTCACGCCACCGGTCGGAACCGTGCGCACCTCGGGCAACGGTCCGCGCAAACCTTTCACAAAGGCGGGCCCCAGACAGGCTGCCGGAAAAATCTTCACCGCATCGGCACCTGCGTCGATCGCCTCAACAACCTCGGATGGAGTAAAACAACCGGGAACCGAGACGAGCCCCAATGCCTTGGTTGCGCGGATCACGCTGCAATCGCGATTTGGAGAGACCACAAACCTGGCGCCTTTTTCACCCACCTGACGGACCTGATCGGTTGTCAGCACCGTTCCGGCACCCACCGCCATTCGATCGCCAAACGCCGAAGCAATCCGCTCAATGGCAACCAGGGCCCCGGGTGAGTTGAGCGTTACTTCCATCGCCGTGATTCCGGACTCGAACAGCGCCGCGGCAATCTCGGCCTCGCGACCATCAAAACATCCGCGAAGGATGGCAATCACACGGCCGCGTTGAATCTGCTGAAGGGTGTTTTGCATGAGTTGCTTCGGCCTACAGGGAACCGGCGGGATCGGAACCCATTCATGGGATCGAAGCCGGTCGTTCCATTTCAAAGATGCCGTGATCCTGTTTTGAACTGTAGGTTGCGGCGAATTTTCCGTCCGAAACGGTGCCTTCGTAATGGTATTCACCACCCGCCGCCCATCCCAGATCGGCTGCGCCACGGAAGAGATGCGTCTCATTGGTCTGTTGGACTTCCAGGACCACCGTGTAACCGAAACTTAGAATGCGCTGATACTTGGCGTGAAACCGGGCAACGGGACGCCCTTCGGCATCGGGTCGCACAATGCATCGGAGACGGCCGTTGTGTCCGTTCGCATCGCTGAGCCAGCGACCCTGCCAACGCCCCAGAATTCCATCGGAAGGCAGCTCCGCTGATGCGGCCCGTTTCCAGTCCCGTTCGAATGTTGAACAACCCACCATCACAAACGCGGCGCAAAGCGCCAGCGACCGGCAAAGTCCCGACACGATTTTGGATAGGGTACGGTTCATAGATCCACGGTGCACAAGAGTCTATTGCGTCACAAACGATCCGTTCGAAACCTCCAACCGGAACGATTCCGGCAGACGTTCGTTGGCAAGCTTGGCAACCACACGATGCCGGCCAGCCGGCAATTCCACGCTCGCTTCCGCCGTGAGCGCAACCGGTTTGCCGTCCACCCATGTGGCCAGACGCTCGGATTGAGAGAACGTGAGTCGCACCGTTCCCGCATCGGCCGTCTCGAACTCCGCGGCCGCATAGACCGCAGAGGGTGCGCGGTCGGCTCTGGCTTTCAACGTTGCTTCGAACGCGGCCCGCTCCAGATTTCCGTCCACGCGCGTCAGGGCAGCATTCCAACCCCGGGCCTGAAGATCGAGCTTCAGCACGCCTTCATCTCCAAATTGCGCGGCGTCAATGGTGAACGGAAACAAGCGCCACAACCGCGCCACATTTCCCTTGGACGCATCGTATGCCCCCGGTTTTCCGAGTTCGGAAAGGAAACGGAACAGGTCGATCTGTTCGGATACCGCAAGACCGTCGATCAGCCCCGAGGGCATGATGGAACCTCCAATGGTCTGCACGTCGATGTTGTTCTTGGCGATCGCGACTTCCTGGTTTGCGGCATTTCGAATGATCACCTGGGTGTCGGTCTCACGGACCGGGACGCCTGAGAATTCCTGACCGTCCGAAGTCTCGACCACCAGCGAATGGTAACCTTCCTTGACCTTGCGGTTGGGATAGAGCAGCGATTCGATCAGGTAATCAACCTGCGCACTCGTTCCAATGGACGTCAGGTCCGGTCCCACCCTGCCTCCGACGCCACCGATGGCATGGCAGGTGACGCAGGCCAGTTCCGGCCGTCGATAGACCTGTTCGCCCCGGGCGGGATGCCCACTGGCCTGAATCCGCGTGATCATGGCCTTGATTTCGTCGGGGCTCAGCTGATGAGCCGAGTCCTCCAGATTCCCGCTGCGCGCCAGAGCCAGGACCAGCTCCGGAGCGTTTCGTCCGCCTTCGCGCGCCACCCGCATGCCCGCCTGAGCGATTCCGGGAGGCAACTGCCGACCCGACAGTCCGTCGGCAAACGCCGCCACAGCCCCCTTGTTGCTCAGCAGGGAACGCCACAACTCCAGAGCGACCGTGTCGCTCTTCAAATCCGAAAACAATCCAACGACCACCGGCACGGCTTTGCCCAGATCCAGGGAAGCCAGCACCTTCGCAGCTTCGAGACGCACCGCCTCGGGGTTTTCGGCCCCCACCAGGGGCGTCAGTCCCTCGATGACCTCGCTGCCGCCAATGTCCGTCAGCGCCGCAAATGCCGATTTACGAACCAAATCCGAGACGGAGGTATCCCTGGACAAGGCCAGAATCTGGGGAGCCAGGGACCGAATCCGCCACGCACCTGCCAGACGCACTGCGGCGGACCGGACCGAATCGTCGCTCTCCGAAAGCAGCGGAGCCACCGAGGGCAGATCGCCGGGCGGCTTGATCTTGCGAAGACGGGCAGCCGATTCAATGGCTTCCAACGCCTTCACCAAAGCGGCGGGTTCGAACTCCCGGCTCAATGCCTGGGCATACAACTGACCAATCTCCTTGCCGCTCCCCGCCTTCGACACCAGCTCGATCCAGGGACCACTCCCATCGCGCGGTATGCCGCGGGACTCGATCAGTTTTCGAATGACCGGCCCGGCGACCGACGGCTCCACCGCCTGCAATCCGAACTCCAGCTGTCGTTCCCGGCCTTCGATCTTCCATTCGCCCCGGTCAATGGCGTCGAGCCACGGCTCGGCGAGATCATTGAGGGTGAGCCAGAGGCCGTATTCGAGGAATCGATCCATCGGCTTGTCGAGCACACTCAGCGCCAACGCTGCCGATTGCGCCGTCTTGATTTCGCTCAGGGCGCGCAAGGCTTCCAGACGAACCCGGGGATGTTCGTCAACAATCGCCTTTTCAAGGTACGACGCCGAGTCAGGGAATCGTGCCCGCCAAAATTTCATCACCCGCACCGCAGCCGCGCGCACACGGCCATCACGCGCCTCGAGCAGCCGTTTCAGCAGGTCAGCATCCACACTGTCCAGGGACTGGTGCATCCACAGCGACTGCAGGAGCGCGGTCTCCGCCGTCTGCGCCTTCGTCCAGGCCGCCAGTTCAGGAAGAATCTCCCTGCCACGCTCGGTCAACACCCGCCGGGCCTGCCGCTGGTTAAAAACGTTCGGGGACACCAGCTGGTTGAACAGATCCGTGTTCTCGGCCCGCACCAGAGCCGGTTTCGGTACCAGGGGCCGATCCTTGGCCGTCACCCGCCAGATCCGCCCGTGCACATGGTCCCGCCGTGGATCCCGAAAATCAACTTCCCCGTGCTGGATGATCGGGTTGGACCAATCGGCGATGTACAATGCCCCATCCGGCCCAAGCTTCACGTCGATCGGCCGGAACGTGACATCGCTGGTGCGCACCAGGTCCGGCATCTCACGCGTCACAAACCCGCTGCCCTGTTCACTGATCGAAAAACGCACCACCCGATGCGCCCGGAAATCGCAGGTCACCGCGTCGCCCTGCCAGTCATCCGGGAAATGCCGGCTCTGGATCAGTTCCAGGCTGCAAAACTTCGGATACCCGCCACCGCTGATGCTATCAAGAATCCGCCGGGCACCGGCATAGGTGACATACATCGCGCCGGGAACACCGTAGTTCAGCCCTGCAAAATAAGCGCCATCCGTCACAAACGATTGGCCAAACGGGTCGATGTCATGCCCCCAGGCATTGACGAACCCACGCAGGAACACGCCCACTTCCGTCGTTTCCGGCCTGAGGTGCAGGACCCCGCCGCTGTTTAATCGGACCACCCCATGCGGGGTCTCGAGGTGACTGTGAATATAGATCGACTGGTTCATGTACAACTGACCGTCGGGTGCCCACCGCAGAGTGTGCAGAATATGGTGCGTGTCTTCAGTGCCGAACCCGGACAAAACCACCCGCTTCTGATCCGCCCTGCCGTCGCCGTCCAGATCCCGCAAATGCAGCAACTCGGTGCTCTGACCGACATAGGCTCCTCCGTCGCCAGGTTCCACTCCCGTCGGAATCAGAAGGCCATCTGCAAAAACCGTCGCCTTCTCGGATTTCCCGTCGCCGTTGGTATCCTCGAGAATGATGATCTTGTCGTCGGCAACCTGCCCGGGCTCGATTTGCGGATACACCGAGGAGCTGGCAACCCAGAGGCGGCCCTGCGCGTCGAAGTTCATCTGGATCGGTTTGGCCAGCTGCGGGTCCTCTGCAAACAGATTGATTTCGAACCCTTCGGCCACCTCAAAGACAGGCAACGGAAGCGGCGTGACCGCCTTCATCCCATCGACTGATCCGGACTCATCGTCCACGGTTTTTTTCCCGGCCTGGGAAACCGATTTCACCATTCCCGATGCTGCAATGAGAAAACGGTGTGTCACCGGCTTCTTCAGCTCTGCAATGCGCCCCTCCTGTTCGGCAATCAACGGGTCGAACATCAGAATCTCCCGGGCATTGTTCCCCTGCTCATGTTTCCTGAACCCGAACAGATACGTTTGGTTGGCCGGACGCCAGCGATAGAAAAACAGTTTGTCTTTTTCCTGAATCGCCTGCCGCAATTGCTCCGTGCGGACGTCCAACACCCCGGCCCGGACATTCCGTCCCCTGGCCCACTCCTGGCTGGTGGCAGACTCCGCAGATTCACCGTCCACCTGAAGTTCGTAGGCACCCTGATCCAGGCCTTCGATCCGGAGCCTGTTCCGAGGCACGCCCTCCGTTGCACCCTTCAAATCTTCCGGTGGACGGGGCGGATCCAGGTGTCGCGAACGACCTGCAAAACTGATCCGTTTGCCGGTTCTCTCCAGATTCTCAACCTGGATCAACCGACCTCCCGGTCGGAGTTCGCCGTTCTCTAGAATCCTCAGCCGCCAGGTGGTTGGGTCCCATCCCAACCCCTTCTCGATCACCCGGCTCATTTGCCAATAACCCAATTCATTCAGATGAATGCCGTCGTCCGTGAGCGCCCGGGGAGGATCCATTTTCATACCGTCCGGCATCAGGTCAAAAAGCGGGATATACAGATGGCGTCCTTCCCGGGCAATGTCACCGATGGCCTTGGAATACAGCTCCAACTGCGCGTTGTGGATCGACGGATCCGGCAGGGGTGGCGGAAGGTGTTCGTGCCGGATGGGGCTCAGCAGAATGAACCGGACTGCCTTCGGCTGCATCCGGGCCTGGATTCCAGCGATGAGTTGTTTGTAATCGGATTGAAACTTCGCCAACCCCGCCTGGCCCTCAAACGAATTGGCCATGCCATACCCCAGCACCACCACCGTCGGTTCCGCCGAAGCCACCTGGTCCAATAGACGGTTCAACCACTCCGTCTGGCCCTTGTTCCAGTCAAAACTAACGCGCGACTGCCCCGTTGGAAAATCAGCGCTCCATCCCAGATTCCTGAAGCGAATTTGTTTCTCAGGATACCGCACCTGAATCCGTGTCTCCAGGTAGCCGTGTTTGCCCTCCCGTTCCACCAGCGCATCTCCAAGAAGCACCACGGTGTCGCCATCCCGAAATTCAAAGGCATCGCTTTGCAGGCCTGTCCGGCGATTCCCCTGAGCAAGCGCCCCGGGCAGGTGCCAACCGACCATACACACGATACAAAACAACCACCAAGCCACCGGGTTTGAGACTTTCATCTGATGCACTTTCGACATAATCAATCCGTTCCTTATAAAACCAGGCAACCACCGGGACTGTTCCTCGAAAACAGTCGGCAAACCGTGACTTTCCGTAGAAAACCCGCACGGCATCGAAACGATTGCCAATCGATCCTTCGGAGCAAAACGCCTCCGTGGCCGACACGCTCCGAATCTGCCTGCGAGACACGGTCGCAGTTTCCGCAGTGGATCACTCCCCATTAAAGCCTGAGGACCTTCACGACCGCAAGACGGTATTACGGAAGAACGCAGATTCAGCCGAAGCGTTGGCACCAATTCGTTCAGCCAACGATTTTCAACGTTGAACAAGCGGCATACCCACCTAGAATGTCCGCCAGAGCGTAATGACACCTGATGCCGTCAATCAACTTGCCTCATGGCTCCTTTCAGGTGTCATGACTATCTGGAACCGGCCCAAACCAGGGAGTTCTCGCTCAGTGGACCGTCGGCATCCCCTTCGGAGATGCTCTTTCAGCTGGCGGCCCGCTGGAGTCTCAACCCACGAGCCATTCGCACCGTCCCGACCCGGGCAAACCGGGGCATTTCGGGACGTTTAAACCATTTCGAAAAACACTGACCCCACCGCGCCGTTTGCGCCTCACCCAATGCCCCCCGAATACTGTCCCAACTGCGGCACCGAGGTCCCCCCCAACGCCCGGGCATGCCCCGAGTGCGGTTCCTGCGAAGAGACCGGGTGGTCCGAAGAGAACCAGTTCGGCGGTGCGGACATCCCCGACGACACGTTCGATTACGAGGATTTTGTCGGTCGTGAATTCGGTTCCAGGAAACATCAGGTCCGCGGCCTTTCGCCCTTCTGGAGGGGCGTTGCTCTCATCCTGGTTTTGGTAATGCTCGGTTTTCTCCTGCGCGCGATCCTCTAAACGCACCTCGACATGCGCGAAGGGTCCCGGACAGGGGGGGCCTCTCCCGCTTTTCCTCCGAATGGCGAGCGGCCTCTCCTCGCTCCTTTCTTGAATCGCCTGTGGAATCTTGGATGGAATTCTGCATACACTCCGCGCATGCAGAAAAAGTTGTTCCTGCTCGACGGCATGGCGCTCGTGTATCGGGCGCATTTTGCGCTCATCCGGCGACCCATCGTTACGTCCGCCGGATTTAACACCTCCGCCATCCACGGGGTGACCCAGACGCTTCTCGAAATCATTTCCAGCCATGAACCGACCCATCTGGCGATCGCCTTCGACACCGCCGCCCCCACCCACCGGCACATCGAATACCCTGATTACAAGGCGCAGCGCGAGGCGATGCCCGAGGACCTCAGCCTGGCCCTCCCGGGCATCCGGCGCATCTTCGAGGCACTCAACATTCCCATCCTGATCCGGGACGGATTCGAAGCGGATGATCTGATCGGGACCATGGTCCGCCGCGCCGAGGCGACGGGGTTTGTGTCCTACATGGTGACTCCGGACAAGGACTTCGCGCAATTGGTGACCGATCACTGCCTGATCTACAAGCCATCCCGGATGGGAGACAGCCCGGAGATCCTGGGAGTTCCGGAAGTGCTCAAGAAATGGGGCATCGACAAGACCGAACAGGTCATCGACATCCTCGCGCTTTGGGGCGATGCCTCCGACAACATTCCCGGAGTGCCGGGCATCGGCGAAAAGACGGCCAGCCGATTGATCGCACAATACGGAAGCGTTGAAAACCTGATCGCCCACGCCGGAGAGCTGAAGGGAAAACTCAAGGAAACCATCCAGACCCACTCCGAACAGGCGCTTCTGTCAAAACGCCTGGCCACCATCAGTTGCGACGTGGCGGTGCCCGAACAACCGGATGATCTGAAATGCAGGGAAATCGACCGGGAAGCCACCGCCGCGGTCTGCCGCGAGTTCGAACTCAACGCCATCGGACGGCGCTTACTCGGAGAGGACTTCCGGGCGGGCCGGGGATTTCAGGCATCCGATTCGGCCGCACCCAAAGCATCCGGGGACCCCGATACGCTCGATCTGTTTTCCCACGCAGCAAACCAGGCAAACAAAAGCCCGGAACCGACAGCTCCGGAAAGCGCCCCCTGCAAGACCAGCCAGGACGTTCCCCACCACTACCGGGCCGTGACCACGCCCGAAGAGCGCCAGGCCCTGCTGGACGCACTGGCGGTGGAACCTTGTGTTTGCTTTGACACCGAAACCACGGGACTCGATCCAAAACAGACGGAGCTCGTGGGAATTGCGTTCTCGTGGAAACCGCATTCGGGCTGTTTCGTTCCCTTCCCGGAAGATGCCGGCGAAGCGGCCAGGGTTCTGGAGGAATTCCGACCGTTCTTCGAAAACGAACGCATCTCGAAAATCGGCCACAACCTGAAGTTCGACCTGAGCGTGCTTCGATGGAAGGGGCTGACCGTGCATGGCGAACTGTTCGACACGATGATCGCACACAGCCTGATCGAACCGGACCAGCGGCACAGCATGGATTTCCTGGCCGAAGTCTACCTGGGCTACCGACCGATCCCGATCGCACAACTGATCGGCCCCAAAGGGCCCGATCAGAAAACCATGCGCCAGGTGCCCGCAGATCTGCTCGTCGAATACGCAGCCGAAGATGCCGACATCACCCTGCAACTCAAGGACCGGCTCGTGCCCATGCTCAGGGAAAAAGGCCAGGAACGGGTTTTCTACGAAATCGAAGCGAAGTTGATCTCCGTACTCGTGGAAATGGAATTCGAAGGCATCCGGATCGACGCCGCAGCGCTGCGCGCCTTTGGCGATCAGTTGGCCGGGCAAATGGCAACCTGCGAGGAGCGCATCCACAGCCTCGCCGGCGGCAAATTCAACCTCAACTCCCCAAAACAACTTGGCGAAGTCCTGTTCGACGTCCTGAAGATCGCCGAGAAACCAAAAAAGACCAAGACGGGGCAGTACTCCACAAACGAACAGACGCTGATCGGCCTGGCGACCGAACACGAAATCGTCGAGAGGATTCTCGAGTTTCGCACGATGAGCAAACTCAAGTCGACCTACGCCGATACCCTGCCCGAAGCGATCTTCGCACCAACCGGTCGCGTACACACCACCTACAATCAGGCGGTCACCGCGACCGGCCGCTTGCAGTCCCAAAACCCAAACCTCCAGAACATCCCGGTCCGCACGGACATGGGACAGGAAATCCGTCGGGCCTTTGTGGCGCGCGGCCCCGGCTGGCGGCTCCTGGTGGCGGACTACTCACAGATCGAACTGCGAATCATCGCGGCCATGAGCGGCGACACCGCCATGATCGAAGCCTTTGCTTCGGGAGCAGACATTCATGCCGCAACCGCGGCCCGTGTCTACGGAATCGAGCTCGCCGAGGTTTCCCCGGAGATGCGACGCAAAGCCAAGATGGTGAATTTCGGAATCATCTACGGCATTTCGGCCTTCGGCCTCGCGCAACGATTACGGATCCCCCGGACCGAAGCAGCGGAGATCATCCAGCAATACTCGAAAAAATACCCGGGCATCCAGAATCACATCAACGCCACGATCGAGTTCGCCAAGTCGAACGGGTACGTCGAAACCCTCACGGGCCGACGCCGGTATCTCCGCGACATCGATTCGGCCAACGCCACGATCCGGGGTGCCGCCGAACGAAACGCCATCAACGCACCCATCCAGGGCACCGCGGCAGACATGATCAAGATCGCAATGGCCTCCATTCAAAAGGAGCTTTCCGCACGCAATCTGAAGAGCCGGATGCTCCTGCAGGTGCATGACGAACTGGTCTTTGATCTTCATGTTCCCGAGGAGACCGAACTGCGCGCCCTGGTCGATGATAAAATGCGGAACGCCATTTCTCTGAAAGTCCCCATCCTCGTCGAGATCGGTACCGGAGAAACCTGGCTCGAGGCCCACTGACCTTCGGTTCGCAGGCATCCGCTCGAAAACCAACACAAACTGAACCACGACACCCCTGATGCATTCGCTTTCCATCCTGCGTTTCGGAACGGAAGTCCCGTCCGACGACATCGTGCCCTTGAACGCCGGCACACTCACCCTGCTGTTCGAAAAATCAACCGGGTTCCTCCGGAACATCCGGATGGGCGACCACGAGATCGTCCGCTGCATCTACGCCGCTGTCCGTGATCCGGAATGGAAAACCGTCCGCCCCGTCCTGTCCGGACTGCAGATCGAAAAGCACGCCAGCGGATTCCGAATCACGTTTGATGCGGTTTGCCGGAGGGATTCGATCGATTTTCGCTGGACCGGCGTGTTGACCGGCACACCGGAAGGCACGATCTCATTTGAATTCGACGGAACCGCCGAGTCGGATTTTCGCAGGAACCGGATCGGCATCTGCGTTCTCCACCCGATTCTCGAATGCGCCGGAAAACCCTGTTCCATCGAGAAACCCGACGGCACCCTGGAACCCGGCGTCTTTCCGGAGGCCATCTCACCCCATCAGCCGTTCCGGCAGATTCGTGCCATTTCCCACGAACCCATCCCGGGCGTACGCGCCGGGGTCCGCTTCGAAGGCGACGTCTTCGAGATGGAAGACCAGCGCAACTGGACCGATGCGTCCTTCAAGACCTACAGCACCCCCCTCGAGATCCCATTCCCCGCGGATGTTCCAAAAGGAACCCGAATCCAACAAAAAGCCACGCTGTCCGTTCCCGCTCCCGCCCGCAAGATACTCTCGGTGAATCTCGGGCGCGGCGCTCAACTCTCGATCTCCACCACTCCCGTCCTGGGCAAACCCAGGATTGGGCTGTGCACCGCCCATCACGGCAACCCGCTGTCGCAGCGCGAAATCGAGCGTCTCAGGACGTTAAATCTTTCGCATCTCAGGATCGACACGCATTTCGCCGCTCCGGACTGGATCGAGCGTTTCAAGCTGGCCGCCCGGGAATCGACCGCTCTGGGGGTTCCGCTGCATGCTGCGTTGATTCTCGGTGCGAACCCCGAATCGGAACTGGAGGAGTTCATCGTCCTTGCCAAATCCCTTCAGGCAACCATCTCGCTCTGGCTGATTTTCCAGGAGTCCCACCCCTCCGCACCCGAATCACTGATCCGACTGGCCAAACAAAAGCTCGCGCCTCTGGGCCCCAACATCCTGGTCGCCGCCGGTGCCGACCGGTTTTTCACCGAGCTCAACCGGAATCGGCCCGACGCTGATTCGCAGGCACTCCCCTGTTTTCCGATCACCCCCCAGGCCCATGCGATCGACAGCATGACCATGGTTGAGAACCTGGCCGCCCAAATCCATGCGGTCGACACCACTCAGACCTTTGCACCGCGTGCCACCGTGATCTCGCCCATCACCCTGCGCCCACGTCGCACCCCCGGAACGTCCATCGAAGGAAACACCCGTCCCGGCCAACTCCCCGATTGGGTCGATCCGCGGCAGATGTCACTCTTCGGAGCCAGTTGGACCCTGGGCAGCATCGCACGCATGGCCCCGTGCGCACAGATCCACAGCATCACGTATTTCGAAACCACCGGCTGGACAGGCATCATGGAGGGGGAAAACGGTTGTGCACTGCCCGAGCTGTTCCCGTCGATTCCCGGAAGCGTGTTTCCCGTCTACCACCTCCTGGCGGACCTGGCGGATTGCAACCGCCTTTATCCCACGCACTCGAGCCACCCGTTGCAGCTCGAAGCCATCACATTGCTCGATTCGAAGAACCGCCGACGCATCCTTGTGGCCAACCTTTTGGGGGAAACCCAGGAGATCAAAATCAAGACCGGCACCTGCCAGGCCCGGGTGCGCTATCTGGATGAAACCACAGCCATGGAAGCCATGCAGTCTCCGGAAACCTTTCGATCCCGCCAAGGCGATCTGCTCGAATCGGCCGCGGGCAAACTCAGCCTGAACCTGCTCCCGTGCGCACTCACCCGCGTCGACATTCTGTGATCCCCGACCAAACGAGACCCGCCTTATTTCAGTTTCCGCAGCACCGCGTCCAGTCCACCCGCCACGGGTTCGATCTCGATTCGCCCTTCCGACGACGGTCCCGGACGCGCCGCACCCCGTCCCGATTCCCTGGCGGCGTTGACCGGAGGCAAACGAGGCGGGACACCCGCCCTGCCGACCTCCGGGCTTGCGGCCACGCGTTCCGCGGACGGCGCGTCGCCACGCGGCGGCACCGTCCAGTTCGCCCGCTTCGACATCCAATTCCGATACCTTTCAAACGTCCACATCCCATGCTCGGCACCGGTCTCCATCACGGAAACGATCCGGAAGAACTCACGAATCCGAATAAAATTCTTCACCGCATGCGTCGGGACCAGCATTTCGCACTCCGGCAGCCGCAGTCTTAGATCAGGGCGATACTGCAACCGCTGACAGATCACTCCCGCCAGACAATCGGCCAGCTGCGCCGCCACACTCGACTGGATCTCGGCTGGAAAAGCAGAGACAACCCGCTGCAAGGCTTCCACGCAGCTCGAGGAATGCACCGTGGCCAATACCAAATGACCTGTCTCCGCAGCGTTCAGTGTCAGTCGCATGGTTTCCGGATCGCGCATTTCCCCCACCATCAGCACATCCGGATCCTCGCGCAGGGCATCCAGCAGCGCCTGCTCAAAGCTCGGCGTATCGCGTCCCACTTCCCGCTGCCGAATGTAGGCCATGCGCGGCCGGAACGTATATTCAATCGGACTCTCGATCGTAACAATGTGTCTCGCTTCCCGCGTGTTGATTTCGTGAATCAGGGCCGCAAGCGTGGATGATTTCCCGCTCCCGGTGGGACCACTCACCAGGATCAGGCCGCTGGTCTGATGGGTCCATCGCGTGAGATCCGGATGCAGGTTCAACCGGTCCAGCGACGCCTCAAAATCGGCAAGCAACCGGATGGCAAAGCCGATTCCCCGCGACGTGCGAAACAGGTTGATCCTGCAACGCACCCCTCCGATGGTCCGCGAAAGATCCGCCGAACCACGCTCCAGGAACACCGGCCATTCCTCGTCACCCACCAGTTCCTGCGCCACCGGCGTAAGATCCCGGCCGCCGATCGGAGCCCCCACACACCGCAAGGAGCCACGGACCCGGATCGCCGCCGGATACCCCGGTTCCAGGTGAAGGTCGCTGCCCCCCTGCTCCGCCGCCTGGCCGATCAGTTCTTCAAGGTTCATTTCACGTCTGGAACCACCCCGTCAATCACCGCTGCCGCCGAAACTCAGCAACTGGTCGGCACCTCCTGCAACACTTCGATGCAATGGGGTACGGCACCCACCACGAATCCGAGGCATTCGACCGCACCACTCGGTTTGCCAGGCAGACAGATCACCAGGGCCTGCTCCACGACCACCGCCAGGTTCCTCGAAAGAATCGCGTTCCTGGTAATCTTCATCGATTCCATTCGCATGACCTCGCCAAACCCGGGAAGCTCCCGGACGGCCAACTCGCGCACGGCCTCCGGGGTCACATCCCTCAGGGCGACTCCGGTGCCGCCGGTCGTCAGAATCAGGTGACAGCCCTTGTGGATCAGTTCGCGAATGGACCTCTGAATCTCCCGCTTCTCGTCCGGCACGAGCGCTTCGGCGGACACGGTCCAGCCGTAGCCCACAGACGCCTCCTTCAAAGCCGGTCCACCCAGATCGTCATACTGGCCTCGCGACGCGCGGTCCGAGACGGTGATTATTCCTACATTGATTTGCATGGCGTTATTTCTTGGTTTTGGAGACCAGCTCGATCCCGGTGATTCGCATTGTTTTGTCGACCGCTTTGCACATGTCGTAAATCGTCAGTGCGGCCACGCTCACCGCCATCAGCGCCTCCATTTCAACACCGGTCTGGGCGGAAATCTTCGCCGACGCGCAGATGTTTATTCGATCGCGGCTTTTGGGAATTTCAAACTGAATTTCGCAGTGACTGATCGGCAGCGGATGACACAGCGGAATCAGATCTCCCGTGCGTTTGGCCGCCATGATCCCGGCCAGTCGCGCGGTGGCCAGGACGTTGCCCTTGGCGACCGCGTCCGATTCCACCAAATCCAGCGTGCCGGTCTGGAGATGAATCTCGCCCCGAGCCACAGCCTCCCTGAGTTGCACCGGTTTGAGGGTGACATCGACCATGCTGGCCTCTCCGCGGCGGTCCAGGTGAGTGAGTTGGTTTGGGTTCATTTTGGGGATGCAAGGAGTGTCTTCTGAGCTCATCAAAGGCTTTGTTTCCATTCGGCGATGGCGGTGCGCATCTGTTCGGCCGCATTCATCCGCGGTTTCACGAATTTGGGGACAAACCACGGAAAGGTTCCCAGCAAATCGTTCGTCACCAGAATCTGCCCGTCGCAGTCGGGTCCGGACCCGATTCCCACCGTGGGGATATCGATCCGATCGGTGATTTCCGCGGCCACCGGCGGCGTGACAATTTCAAGGACCAGCGCAAACGCCCCGGCCTCAGCCAGCGCAGCCGCATCATCCAGCAAACGCTCGCGCTCACCGGGAACACGGCCCTTGATTTTGTACCCGCCCTCCTCGCGGACATGCTGCGGCAGCATCCCGAGATGACCGAAATAGGGAATGCCCTCGGACACGATCGCCCGCACCTGCTCAAGAATCTCCCCGCCGCCCTCGGCCTTGACCGCTTCGGCCCCCGCCTGGACCAGCCGACGGGCATTGGCCACGGCCGAACGGGCGGTGTCGTAGCTGCCAATCGGAAGATCCGCCGCCAGCAACCCGCAGGGTTTGGCCCGGGCCGCGGCACGCACATGATGTTCCATGTCTTCCATGGTCACCTGCGTGGTGTCCGGATACCCCAGAACCACCATGCCCAGCGTGTCCCCCACATGAATGATGGTCACTCCCGCTTCGTCCAGAATCCGGGTCATCGGATAATCGTAGGCCGTCAGGGCCGTGATCTTTTCCCGGCGCTTCATTTCCCGGACCATGGTGGAGCTGATTTTGACTCGATTCGTCACGGCTCCATTCCAATCGTTAATCTGAATCTGGCAAGCAAATTGAACTGGAAATCGAACCCACAGTCTGCTTCACTCCTCCAAGATCGATTCAATAGCGTTGCGATCAGGATTCATTAACTCTGCATCGTGCCCGGACTTTGAAAGGAACATGTAATCGTGGATGAAGCACTAATTCAGGAAGTTTTTCGACGAACCGACGACCACCGGAGCTTTAAACCGGGCGAAGCCATCTTCCGGGAGGGCGAACCGGGAAGCCAGATGTTTATCCTCGTTCAGGGGATCGTGGAGGTCCAGGTCGGCAACAGCATCATCGGAGCTTTCGAGCCCATTGAGATTTTTGGCGAAATGGCGGTGATCGACGCCGGACCGCGCAGCGCTTCGGTGATCGCCAAGACAGACTGCAAGCTCATCGCCGTGAACCAGAGCCGTTTTCTCTTCCTCATTCAGCAGAAACCACAGCTCGCCATTCACATCATGAGCATGCTCGTGGAACGGATTCGCTGGATGAATTCCAACACCGCCTCCCTGCCCCAGGTGGAACCGACGCCCGCCAATCCGGGGCCGGCCTCCGGCACCGCTGCCGCCCCCACTCCCGGCCCCAATACGCCGGTCGCCTGAACGAACGGGCATCAAACGCCCGGCGACAGCCGATCCCGCACAAAATTCCAGGAGGCTCAGCGTCCTGCGATGCCTTTCCGGGGATCGGCCGGCTTCCGCTGCGGGCCTGATCGAAAATGTTCGTCGATGGCTGCGGCCGCGAGAAACGGTTTCCCGCCCATCTCCACATAGACCTTTTCCAACTGCGCAGGAAAGAAGTCACCCAGGCACTTCGCGATCGCCTCATTTTTCTTGACGTTCCGAATCTTGGGGATGATTTCCGAGGCACCCGACGGAAAATTCCCATCGATCACGAGCACAAAATCGTCAAAAACCACCCAACCATTGTTGCAATGCCCCTTTCCGGCAAGGTCGCCCTCGTGGAAATAGACACCCGGCGCAACTTCCTCAACCGAGTTGATCTCAGCCCGAAGAACCGGAGCACTCCCCAAAACGATCAAAACAGAGGCAATGACAGCCATTGGAACGGCCGGGAGGGAATTCATGACCGGATGTTTCAGGAATTCCTGGAGACCGTCAAATCCGAAAACCTTCAAATTCCAGGCCTTTTCAGGCCATGACGCGTTGATCGCGCCGGTTGCCCGCAAGAAAACTCACGGGAACACTGAAATTCGACTTGCGGTGCGCCAGATCCCTGCTTCAATGGGATCACTTGGGAGCGCTTATGGTGGAATTGGCAGACACGCTACTTTGAGGTGGTAGTGGGGCAACCCGTGCAGGTTCAAGTCCTGCTAAGCGCACCATTTTTGCTGAGGAAAACAGCGAATCTTCAAAAGTTTGCACAGATTTTGCACAGAATTCAGCTCGACCTTCTGACAAGCGTGTGAAATTCCCTGTCACCATTCGCCACCGAACCAGCGAGGTGAGAATTTACGCTCCCGCAAAAAGCTTCAAATACTATCGAATCTCCTATTCCGTGGCGGGAAAGCGTCGAATGCAGACGTTTGGAACCTACGGATTGGCAAAAGCAGAGGCCGAGCGCGTTGTTCGGGAGCTCTCAAGCGGATCACAAGCAACTGCTCTGAATGCCAACCAGTCCCGGGACGCGCTGGCGGCGTTGCAGCGGCTTGAATCCTACCATCGTTCGACCGGCAAACGAATCTCCCTGCTCGGGGCTGTGTCGGAATACGTGGAAGCAGCCCGCAAGCTGGATGGACAGACGCTGGGGGACGCCGTCGAGCGGTATCTCGCCACCGTGGCCTCCGTGAAGCGCAAAGACTTCGCCGAAGCG
>JAIPJX010000133.1 GCA_021733945.1 Verrucomicrobiota bacterium
AAGTTCGCCGGAGTCAATGTGTCGACGAACAAGCTGGAGATCGGACACCGGGATGCGAGCGGCTGGGTCGTGGACGTGAACAAGAACGTGAAGCTCAAGCCGGATCAGGACTACAACCTGTTGCTCTCGTTGAACGGAGGGACGGCGGTGCTGGTGGTGGACAACAGCAACTCGAATGTTCTGTCCCACACCCCATCGACAACTGTGGCGGGGCAGGCGGTGGCGACGGTGGGGTTTGTTTTTAATGCCGTGATCGTGGACGGACAGGCCGGTCTGTTTAGCCGGGGCGGAGTCAGTTCGTTTGCCGGTTACACCTACAAGACGGACGACTCCCAGTTCATCGGGCCGTAGGCCGGGTTGGCTTCGACCTGGATCTGTTCAATCGGGCCGGTTCCACTTGAGCGGGGTGGGGTTCCCGTTTGTGTGCTTCTTCCGGTAGTGACTCCGTCAGGGTTCTCAGGGTAAGGTTCCCTCCATGAGACTCCGATGTGCCGCGGCGATCCTCCTGCTCTCGTTCTTTGTGCTCCCAACCCTGTCTCAAGAGACGCCCCGGGACCGGCATGCGATGGCGACAAACCATTTGAAACGCGTTGCGGCTGGTATCTCGGAACGGTCCCTGAACGAGATTCAGAGTCTGAGCGATTGGAAGGAGTCGCGGAGCACCTACCGAAACCAGTTGCTCTATATGCTGGGATTGGACCCTCTTCCCGAGCGATCCCCTCTGCGGACCGAGATCACGGGACGGATCGAACGATCGAATTACCGGATCGAGAAGATCGTGTTTCAGAGTCTTCCGGGACTTTACGTGACGGGGAACTTCTATTTGCCGAAAGGAGCACCCGGCCCTCTGCCAACGATTCTGTACCTCTGCGGACATGCGCCTCATCCCCTGGGTGCCAAGTTCAATTACCAGGACCGGGTGGCGTGGTATGTCGCCAATGGATTCGCCTGCCTCATTCTTGACACGCTGGAGTTTGGAGAGGTTCCCGGGATCCATCATGGCACTCACGATCTGAATATGTGGAATTGGCTTTCGCTGGGGTACACACCCGCCGGGGCAGAGGTTTGGAGCGCCATGCGCGCGATCGATTTTCTCGAGACGCGCCCGGAGGTGGATTCCACACGAATCGGACTTACGGGGATCTCCGGCGGTGGAGCGATGACCTGGTATACCGCGGCGGTGGATGAACGAATCGCGGTGGCCGCCCCGGTCTGTTCAACGATCACGTTCGGATCCCAGGCGGCGCATTGGAGGGCGGACGGCCAATGCGATTGCATTTATTATCACAACACGTTCCTCTGGGATTTTCCCGGGGTGGGTGCCCTCATCGCGCCGCGTCCCCTGCTCATGATGAATGGTCGAAAGGATCTTGATTTTCCACCCGACGGATACCACGAGGTTTTCTGGCGTTCGAAACGGGTATATGATTTTTATGAAGCAGGCGGCTCGGTTCGTGAGGTGGACGACGATGTGGGGCATACAGACGCGCCGCTCTTTCGCGAGGAAGCCCACCGGTGGATGTGGCGGTGGTTGCGGTCGTCCACGGAGCCATTTCCCGAAGCGCCCGTTTCCCCGGTGCTCGAGACTGCCGAGGATCTGGCGTGTCTGGGGCGGGTGCCGTTCGATGCCTTGAATTTCAAGATCCAGCACAGCCTGACAAAACCCGTTTCCCTGCAGCCGGTCCGTTCTGCAGCCGACTGGAGGACCCGTCGAGCCGAATTGATGGGGGAATTACGTGACAAGGTTTTTCGATGGTTCCCGGCAGATGCCATTCCGTTTGAAACAAAACGAATGCGGAACACCGGGGGATGGTTGGATCGATATGCAAACTACAAGGATGTATCCTTCCAGACGGAGGTCGGAGTTCGAATTCGCGCCCAATTGCTGACGCCGAAGAAACCCTCTGCGAACACACCCCTGGTCGTGGTGGTGAAACGTCCGGGAGATTCGCTTTATTTCATGGATGCGGACGAATTGTTGCCATTGCTGGGGCATTGCATCGTGCTCGTCGTGAATCCGCGCTATACGGAAACGGAGAATCCGGCGTCCGAACTTACAAACATCGAGCGCACCGCCGCGTGGGTTGGCCGGACGATTGCGTCCATGCAGGTGTGGGATATCCTTCGCGCGGTGAAGTGGGCGTTGGATGAGGAAAAAGTGGGTGCCACTTCCGTCATGACCTATGGCAAGAGTGCGATGGGTATCAACGCGCTTTACGCGGCGTTGTTTGAAGACCGGATCGGCAGGGTGATCCTGAACGATCCGCCGGGTTCGCATTGGAGTGCCCCGGCGTTGTTGAACGTGCTTCGGGTGACAGACATCGCGGAGGTCGCCGGTGCGTTGGCACCCAGGCGGTTGGTGTCATTGACCGATTACCCCAAGGAGTTCGACCATGCGGGGGGCATCTTTCGCCTTCTTGACGCCGCGAATCAGATCTCTATGGTGGGGAGCCTCCCCGAAGCGGTCGCTTTGAAGGAAGGAATTTCAACACACTCAAAATGAAAAGCCATCTCGCCACCCTCACCGCCACTGCGCTCATCGGACTGGGCGTGTTTGAACCTGATGCCGCGGAGATTCGAGTTGAACGCATCTTTGGCCCGGAAACCAAAATGGCACCAAAACTGGTTGCGGTTCCGAAAGGACAGGAGGTCAATGCAGTCGATTCGACCCGGATCACGATGATGCTGCAACCCGGCCATCCTGACGCGGACGAGTCCGGCATGGTCCGGTACTTCCGTGAGGAGATGCCCACGGGGCGGTACAAACATCCGACCTCGATTGATCAGCTGGCCAACGGGGACCTGTATCTGGTCTATTACGGGGGCGAGGGTGAATACGCCGATGGAACAGCGGTTTATGGTTCCCGGCTCGTGAAAGGCCGGGAGAAGTGGTCGCCGCCCGAGCAGATCGCCGGGCATCCGTTTCAATCACTGGGCAACGGCGTCATCTGGCAGGCACCCAACGGTTGGGTCTGGTTGCTTTATGTCGTTCGTTACGGGGACACGTGGTCGTCATCACGGATTGCGGCAAAGATTTCGAAGGACGGCGCAACAACCTGGTCGGATTCGTTCATGGTGACGTTTGACGAAGGCACGATGGTCCGGAGCCATCCGATCGTCCTGCACGACGGGGCGTATTTGATTCCGATTTATCATGAAACCGGGGAAGACACCGAATTGGTGGGCCCGGATACGGCCTCGTTGTTCCTGCGGTTTGACCCCTTGCGGATGCGATGGTCCAGATCGGAAAAAATTCACTCCCGATTGGGCAACCTCCAGCCTTCGGTTGTTGAACTCGAAGACAATCATTTGATCGCTTATTGCCGGCGGGGAGGGGGGTACGAAGCCAGAGAGGACGCCTATCTGGTGCGATCCGAATCCAAAGATGGTGGGAAGACCTGGAGCAAGGGGGAGGAGACGTCACTGCCGAATCCGAACTCAGCGATTGATTTCATCAAGCTGCGAAACGGCCATCTGCTGCTGGTGTACAACGACAGCAAAACGGAGCGATCACCGCTGACGGTTGCCATTTCCACCGACAACGGAAAAACGTTTGCACACCGCCGGAACATCGCCGAGGGCCCGAATTCGTTCGCCTACCCAACGGCCATCCAGACTTCCGATGACCTGATTCATATCACGTTTACATCGGATGAACGCACGGTGGTGCGGCGGGCTGTCTTTCCCGAGAGCGCGATTCTTTCTCCAGGCGCGCCCTGACAGGGGCATTCGGTTCGAAGCGGGCTACCTGAGCGCCTCGGCCGCGGCTTTCTGAAAAGCACGGCGAACTTCACTGGCGTCGCTGTTCGGGAAGTTGGAGCGCTGGACCATCAGGACATAGGCGATTTCCCGGACCGGGTCGATCCACGCCTGGGTTCCCCAGGCACCGCCGTGTCCGTAGGTTCCCGGCGACAGCATTTCCGGGACGCCTTCGTGCGGGGTTTTGAGAATGCAGGTGCCGATGCCCCAACCGTAGTTTGTGCCGTGGCGGCCAAACATGTCGTTCTGGAAGAACCCCGTTGGCAGATCGCCTGTCTGTGATTGCGTGAGGTACAACATTGCGTCGGAGCTCAGGTAGCGTCGGCCCTCCAGCGTGCCCCCGTTGAGGAGCATCTGGCAGAACCGAGCGTAATCGGGCGCTGTCGAGTAAAGGCCTCCGTTCCCTTTGGGTGGTCGGTTCGCTGGTCCGAAATCGGCCCGTGGCGGGACAGGTTCGAGTCTGCCAGTTTCCCGGTTTTTCGCATAGGCAGTGACCAGTCGGGCCTGATGTTCGTCAGTCAGATAGAATGTCGTGCTCGTCATCCCGAGGGGATCGAAGAGTCGTTTTTGAAGGAACTTGTCGAACGTCATGCCGCTCACCACTTCCACCACGCGACCGGCGGCGTTGATTCCGCTCTGGGTGTAGCGCCATTTTTCTCCTGGTTCATATTGCATCGGGGCCGCGAGCCAGAGAGGGACCAGGTCGGTGAGGGTTTTTGCCTCGCGTTCCCCGGGACCTGCAGCCTCGCCGAGTCCTGACGTGTGGGTGAGAAGTTGTTTCAATGTCAGGTTCGCTGGGTGGCCGGAGGGCGTTTTCAGTCCGGCGAACTCGGGAATGTATTTCGCGACGGGATCCGCTATGTTGAGTTTGCCTTCATCCTGCAGCATCAGGATCGCCGTGCCGGTGACCGGCTTTGTCATGGACGCGATCCAGAACAGGGTGTCGGTGCGCATGGGTTGTTTGGTTGCAACATCGGCATACCCGATGGTTTCCAGGTGCAGGGTCTTGTCCTTGGAGATGACAAGGGTGACCGCGCCCGCGATTTCATTTGCGTCGATCTGCGCCCGGATCGCGGTGCCGATACCCGGGAGTTGTGGTGGATCTGCAAAAACGGGCAGCGCGGAGGAAAGCGCGACGCTGATGAAAAGGCTGGTAGGATTCATGGTTTGTATCATGGGCGAATGGACCGTATCCTGGCAAGAAATCCCTGAGAGCGTGTCTGGAAAGTAGGAGCCGATGTAAGAAGGTCCAATTCTTCAACTTCCAAGTAGGTCAAATTCCAGAGCATTTGGAGCCACGTCACCTACGGTGGAATTAGAATTCTCAGACAGGCTATGAGAAGGAATATATCCCGCAGAGGCGCAGAGACGCAGAGAGAAAAAAACACTTCCCCCTCTGCGTCCGGGCGCCTCTGCGGGAGAATTCTTCACTTACCTGATTGGTTCGTGTGGGAGTTGGGGGGCGTTCGTCGCTCGAACCCTGAGATGCCGTCTCTCGGGGGTTACGCATCCCGGATCATGGCCTTCAGGTGGTGGAAGGAGCGTTCGGCCTGATCGACCGTGCCACATTCCACGGACAGTACGATGTCCCGCGGTGCCCGGCGGCACAGGTCGACAATGCGTTTCCAATCGATCACTCCATCGCCGCACGCGCAGCCGACCGGTGTGCCGGTCACCTTGCCGCGCTCGGCATCTCCCTGGGTTTCCGAAATGTCCTTGGCATGCAGGTGGACAAGTCGGTCGAGGACATGTTCCAACCAGGCGTAGGGATCCTGCCCGCACAGATACGCATTGCCGGTGTCAAAATTGATGCCCACCGCAGGGCTCTTCACGAGCGACCAGATTCGATCGAGGCCTTCGGGTGTCTGGCTGTATTGTTGATGACATTCCAATCCGATCAAGATGCCCCGAGGCTCGGCGCTGTTGGCCGCTTCCCTCAGGGTGTATTTCATCAATGTGAAATCATCTTCCTCGGTGGTCCATCGGGGTTTCGGTCCTTCGTCGGTATTCACCACCGGCGCGCCGCATTCGGCCGCAAAGCGAATCGCCTGTTTGAGGTATTCGACCGAGATCTCGGGTTTGCAGAGCGGCGTATGCGCCGAGAGTCCCGAAGGTTTGACCCCGGCGGATTCGCACGCGCGCCGGACCCGCAATGGATCGTCAAGCATGGACACACTGTGAAAGTAACCGGCCTCGCTCAAGAGCTCGCGCCCCCAATGAACCATTGGTTCCACGTGCGTGTAGCCGATCTCGGCGGCTTTCCCGACCGCCCACTCGAGCGTCTTGTCAGCGTGACGGACGAATTCCAAATTGATGCCAAGGTGTAGGGTGTTCATAAGTTCTTCCACTGCCGGTAACGCTCATCCAGAAAGTCCGAAGACTTGGGTTCCGAATAGACGCAGAGCAGATAATCGATTTCGAACGACTCGCCCGAGTCGTATTCGAGTGGTTTCTTTTCCAGATTCTGGGTGACCGCGAGATACGCAAATGGATTCAGCATGGTGAAGAACCGCGTTTCACCGGGATTGGAGGCCCGGTCGAACAGTGTGATCATCGGCAGGCGCGGGTCTTTTGGCTGCGATACCGCGCTCCATCGCGCGAATGTGACGTCGCCGGTTTGACCAGGTGGATGGGGCGTCTTTTCGGAATTGATGTGATGTGCGGTATGATCAAATGTTTCCGGTAGACGCAGACCGAGACCGTTGTAATTCGAACCCGTCAGTTTGATCCGTGCCCCTGCAGGTCCCACTTCGAAGACGGCGTGCCACCGCACAGCGATTTCGCCAGTCATCTCATCAACCGTTACCGAAATCGTCCGTCGCTCGACGAGGAGTGCGTGTGGTTTGGCTTGGGGCACCCAACGGTTCTTGTTCTCGACCCAATGAAGGAGCTGGGTGAACCGGGCCGTTGGGCGTCCCTCCTGATCTGAACCGGTGCGAACGTCGCGAATTTCATCCGATCTTTCGATTCCGGGTTCCCCGGTTTCCTCCCAAAAATTCACGCCGTTCACGCGAATGGCGTACATCAGTCCGTGATGATGCAAGTGATCGGGGGGCGAGTCGCGAAGCACGTCCACGCCGGTGAGTGAGTAGAGTGCCTGAACGTAGGGCTTAAACTGGTTCGTCGCACAGGCGTAGATCAGCAGTGGTTTGCCTCCGTATTTGAAGACGAGACCATCCCGTGATTCGGTCACCGAGATGTTTTCAGGTTCCCCGGCCAGCACGCCTGATTGGAGTAGTGCCAGGACCAAGATTAGAATCGTGGTGTGCGCCTTTGAAACAATGAACATTTCATGGAGTATGTTCAAAGAAGCACGGCGGGCAATTGACCCAGATCAAACGAAGATTTCCGGCTTGGTTCCGCTCAGTGTTTGCAGTTCCCGGCTCTCGTGTTGGATCGAAACACAAAACGAGTTTCCCGAATGCTCCGATGGGGTCGGAGGTTTAAGATTTGTATCGGTGAAACATGGCCGCCAGCATCATGAGTTCAGGATGACGCGAGGACAGTTCGGGGAGTACTATCCGAATTCGAGAGCGAAATGCGGCGAGTTGCTCCCGAAGAGGATGGAGGTCGGTGGCTTCATCCCAGCGCAGATTCTGGAGATCCAACACGAGGCGGTTCCTGCACTGATCCAACGACTGACGAATCCTCTGCGCGACACCTTCGGCGTCCCTCAGGGAGAGCGCACCTTCGAGACGCATCCATACCTGCTGCTTCCGATGCTGCAAATCGACCTGGATGGAAAAACTCTGGGATGCCGACTTGCGACGGAGCTCCTCCCATAGTTCAAAGGCGCTCCAACGTTTCCCGGGCATGCGATAGCTGGTGCGGATTAACTTCGGGTGCTGGAAGAGATTGAGTTTTAGTGTGAATCCGGTCCATAGGGCGGCTCCAACGGCCATCACGGACTTGATTTTCTGGATGAAGGTGGGGCGTCCCAATTCGTGGTGAATCCGCCGTTCCAGATCTCCAATCCATCTGCGGACGGTGGCATTGGGGCCGAGTAATCGCCCGGCGAGAAAGACAGGGTAGGCTGCCCGCAACTCTGCGGCATGCCCCTCGGACTTGGCTCGCATGAGCGGGTTGGTTGAGGTTTTCAATTTCTGGTAACCCAGAAACCGCGTTTCGAGCACTCGGAAAATGCTCGGTCCAAGGCGTTGGAAATCCTCCGCGAAACACCACTCCTGAATGGCCTCGATTTCCTGGGCTGAAAGCGTTGGATGTTTGATCAACGTTCGAAATCCATCGGCGCTCTTGTAGTACAGATCCGTGTCTTTCACGTAAACATCCTGCAGGAGGTTCTCCTTCATGATCCGTTCATAAAACGGCGTTCCGGGAACGGGTCCGTAAATCAGATATTGGCCGAGGGAGGGTTTCAATCGCATGAGTCCATCGAGCTCTTGAGCCACGACTTCCTGAGTTTGATAATCGAACCCGACAATCATCGATGCGAGGATGATGATTCCGTGCTCGCGAAACTCGGTGAAAATCTCTTCGACCGGGCGTCCCTGCTGTTTGGCGTAGTTGGAGCGGCGCCCCTCGTAGCCGATCCAGAAGCCATCGATGCCCATTTCCAGAATCTCCTGTACCGTGTACTGGCTGATGGCTTTGATGCTCGAGAATACAAAAATGGACAGGGTCTTTCCGCTTTCGAGGACGCAATCGCGAAATTCCATCGCACGCTTTTTATTGAGCAGCAGGTCTTCATCCAGAATCACGAAGGCCATTCGCGGGTTCAGGTCCAGATAACGCTGAATGACGGCAAACATGTCCTTTCCACTGGGCAGAAGCCGGATGTGTTTTCTGGAGAAGAAGTGGGAGGTGCAGCAGAAATCGCATCCGTTCGGACATCCGAGGCCTGCGAATATCATGCCGGTGCTCGACACCTTTTGTCCGAACACTTTCAGTGTGCTTTGGATGAGCGGGTGCTTGTAGGGCAGGGGGATGCTCGGTTCACCCAGCAAACGACGGAAGAAGGCGACCCCTTCCTCGCGACAGATATGGTCCGCAAAAGGTTTTAGGACCTCATCGTTCAGAACGGTCCCGTAACCCCCTAATACAATCTTGCTTTGTGGTGCGTATTTCCGGATTAGCGCCACTGTTTCCTTCATGTGGTGCATGACGGCCATGAGAAAGGATACCCCCACATAGTCCCATCCCTTTTTGAGTTCCCGGATCAGCTCCTTCTTGGAAGGGTACTGGAGCACGACGGTTGGTGCGTCGAGGTTCTCGGCGATGTATTCCAGGGAAAAATGGGGATGCAGGGATCGGGGGCTGAAAAGGCCCTGCGCGCGCGTTACCTGGCCATGGAGCAGTTCGTACCCGACGGATGGAGCATCGCCATGGTGCGGACCGATCGGTCGGCAGACGCTGCTTAATAAAACTCTGTTTCTCATAGGTTTTGCCGCCCCGCGGGTTCGCTCTGTCCGGACGCATGACGCTTCTTTGCACGCCTGACAAGGCGACTCGTGGCAACTGAATATACTCTTCTTGCAGGTGCCATGATTTGATCCGGATCAAGGGTGCTGAGGTTCAACGGTATGAGGCATCGATCCGTCCGATGGTTCGGACCCGGAATCTCGGCGGACTTGACCGATAGCGAGGGGCTCGCGACACTTGGACAATGAAAAAGAGGCGGTCGCGATTGATCCGGAGTATGCCGCGACCTATTACGACCTTGGAAAATGTCATGAAACGCTCGGAATGCCAGGGCCTGCCAGGGCCGCGTTCAACCGGGCGCAAGCTTCCCACGCGCACGCCGTGCGGTAGGGTGAGGTAGCATGGGGAGCCTACAACACCTGAGCCTCGCCGGGCATCGCAATGGGATATTGTCCGCTCTGATTGGGGAGGACGGGTGCGGGCGAATCCAGTGACAGGATTTGTTCCAGTCCTGGAGCCAATGCCACGTTCGATGCCAGGGCTTCGTCCCAGGTGATTTTCTTGCCGGTTTCGCAGGCCATGCGTCCCATGATCGCGGTGAAACAACTTTTGGCGCAGCGTTCGGTTTCATTGTACGGCTTGTTGTTCCGAATCGCATCGAACAATAGATCGTGCTCCGCCTGATACGCATCGCAAGGCGGGCCTGAATAGGTCCAGAGCTGGTTTTCCGGAGTCTGCAGATGGCCCTTGAACAGGCGCGGCTTGGGTTGTCCCTCCCCGAGCACGGCGCAACCCGATGCGCCCTGGATCACATCGCCGAAGAAGTCGTAACATTGATTCATGTGCCGGCCTTGAGCCGACATTCGGGTTCCGTCGGCAAATGTAAACTCCGCGTCATAATGATCGTACAGTTGATCCGCTTCTGTCCGGACCTGGCGTCCGCCTCGTCCCTGCACGGAAACCGGCCAGCTCTCCTTGACCCAGCAACAGACGTCGACATTGTGGATCAACCAATCCACCATAAAACTTCCGTTCAGCCAGGTGAAACAACTGTAGTTTGCGATCTGATAGGCGAGCTCGGTCATTTCGGGGGTGCGCGCCCTCACCCCCACGGGGCCATGCATGCGGTACGCCCACGAAGTAATCACCTCGCCGATGTGCCCGTCGTGAATCAGTGCAATCGCTTCTTCCAGAGGCCGGTAATGCCGGCTCATCAATCCACCAGCCACTTTGAGGTTTTTTTCCCGAGCCAACTCTCCGGTTTTGAGGACGCTCCGGATTCCGGGAGCATCGACCGCGAAGGATTTCTCCATAAAGACATTCACGCCTTGTTCCACGGCATACGCAAAATGGATCGGCCGAAACGCGGGTGGTGTCGCCAGAATCACGAGACCGCCCCGGCCAACACTGTCGATCGCCTGTCGGAAGCCGTCGAACCCCAGGAACTGACGTTCGGAAGGAACGGCGATCTGATTGGTGAAGCGGGGGGAGAGCGAACCCAGGCTCGTGCTCAGGCGGTCCTGGAAGACATCCGCCATCGCGTAGAGCTGGGTTGGTCCAGCGGTGCTGAGCGCCTGTGCCGCCGCACCCGATCCGCGGCCGCCGCACCCGACCAAAGCGATTCTGATCGTGTTGTCTTCGGCGCAATAACCCGGGCGCGGCGACGCGAGGGTTGAAAATAACGCGGCGCCTGCAGCGGCTTTCCCGGAATTGCGGAGAAAGGTGCGGCGTGTGGAGAGAGCGTGTCGGGATGTCTGTTGAATGCTCATGGCTGGATCGTTTATTTACCGGAAGCCTCCAACGCCGGCTCCCGACCCGCCTTGATTCAAATCAACAACGGCAACGCTTCGAGGTTTGCCAAGGAGGAGCTCGGACCAGGCTGGGTAGGGCCGGTGGGCATTCGGCTGGGCCGCGGGTTGCCAAATGTTTCGCCCTGTCAGATTCCTGCGGGTGCCGACAACTGCGGCACACACTTTGCCGATTTATGTGGGGGGCGGTTTCCTTCCGGCAGTGCCACGTTTGTTACCCTATGAAATCTGGATTCTTCTTCCTCCTGGGGGTGGTCTTGTTTCCATTGGCAGTTCAGAGCGACGAGTTCCATGTGAAGAGCGGGAGCACCGGAAGCGGCATGAATGGCTGGTCCGACGCGATGGGAAGCATTCAGGGAGCGATTGATCTGGCAGCAAAAACCCCGGGGCCGGACACGATTCATGTGGCGGGCGCGGCGGGTGCCACGGTCAACATGTTCGATGCGGGAGGGCAGTCAACCACGACGCCGGTGACGGTGTTTTCGAACCTGGATTTTTATCGGGCGAATCTGATCACAGGCAATTTTGCCCAGGCCAATCAGTCGGGCATTGCTGCAGACCGGGGCGGCGACGGGATTCATGTTTCGGTGGACAGTTCAGCATCACCGGGCGTGCTTCCCTGACCGGGGGGCAGGGCATGCTGGCCGGGCGCAGGCGGTGTTGATCCTGATTGTGACGCCGGAAAACCGGGGTTCCCGGCCCCGCCGCGGTCATCGTCCGGTCATTTGGGGCTGCAAGCCGGTCCCTTGAATTTGTGTTTTTTGGCGAGCCATGTTAGAGTCCAACTTAATACCAAATGAAATGAAAAACAGGCATTGTCCGTGTCCTGGGGCGATTCTCGGAATCGCGTTCCTCACCTTCATTTTCACTGCCTCCGCTCTGGCCAAAGGCCCGGAAAAAGGCGGGCTCCCGGGGGGCGGGAAGGGACTTCCCGAACCGGTCACAGACGCCGATTACCATGCCGGGGGCCGACCCAACGAAACCAAGGTCATCCTGGGCAACCTCCTGTTCTTTGACAAGGAATTGAGCGGTAATCGCAATATCTCCTGCGCCACCTGCCACCACTCCATGAGCGACACCGGGGACGGCCTGTCCCTGCCGGCCGGGGAGGGTGCTCAGGGCCTCGGGGTCACCCGCAACACCGGGATCGGTGCGGACGCCATTTACGAGCGCGTGCCCCGCAACGCCCCTCCGGTTTTCAACCTGGGCGCCAAAATCTTCACGGTCATGTTCCATGATGGACGCGTCCAGGCTGACCCATCCCACCCTTCGGGGTTTCGGACTCCGGCCGGGGACAATTTTCCTGCGGGTCTGGACAACGCCCTGGCGGCTCAGGCCATGTTCCCCGTAACGTCTGCTGCGGAGATGGCTGGTCAAGCCGGTGAGAACGCCATCGCGGATGCCGCGGCGATCGGGGATTTCGCGGGGCCCGGCGGAGTCTGGGAACTTCTGGGGCAGCGTCTGAGGGCGATTCCCGAATATGTGGAGTTGTTTAAGCAAGCCTATCCCGGCCGGATCAATGACGCGGCGCAGGTCACCTACGTTGACGCTGCCAACGCCATCGCCGCGTTCGAAGCCGTGGCTTGGCGGGCCGATCAGTCCCCCTTCGATAGTTATCTGAGGGGAGACCGCGACGTTTTGAGCCTGCGTCAACTCAAGGGCATGAAACTTTTCTACGGCAAAGCCGGGTGTTCCGGGTGTCATTCCGGAAAATTCCAGACCGACCTGGAATTCCATTCCATCTGTGTGCCCCAGGTCGGCCCCGGCAAGGGAGATGGTCCCGGCCAACATGAAGATTTTGGACGGGAAAAGGTCACGCAAAACCCTGAGGATCGTTATCGTTTCCGCACCCCGCCCCTGCGCAACGTGGCCCTGACGGCTCCCTATGGCCACGACGGTGCCTTTGGAACGATGGAAGCCATGATCCGGCACCATCTGAATCCGCCCGTTTCCCTGCAGAATTATGATCCCTCCCAGCTGGTCTTGCCGCGCCGGGCGGATCTGGACGCCCTGGATTTGCTGGCCCATCTGGACCTGTCGCTGCGTTCGGCCATGCTGGAGTCCAACGAATTGGAACCGAGTTCCCTGGACGACGAGGAGATCGCCCAACTGGTGGCCTTCCTGGGTGCGTTGACCGATCCCAACAGTGTGGATCTGCGCCTGGACGTCCCCTTGAGCGTGCCCAGCGGACTCCCCATGGTGGAGTAGTTCTCCGGCTGTTTCAGCCGAAATGGTGGAGTTGGCCGGGGCTGGAGATTGTTTGGGGATTGCGACGCTCCATGAAACCGAACCTCACGACTCGGAGAATTGAATGATCACGCCTTGGAAATTCAGAGGTTTGTTTTTGCTGTGCGCGGGCATGATATGCCTTGGTGTGGGAGAAGCCGCCATGGCGAAACCGCCATCGATCCTTTCGGTTCGAGCCGAGTCACGCCAGGTTGGCCTCTATGAGAAGTTCGAATTGAGAATCGACCTCGACGCGACGTTCACCAATCCCTTCGACCCGGAGCAAATCGACCTGATGGCCGAGTTCACCGCGTCTTCCGGAAAAAAATACGAGATCTGGGGATTCTATAACCCGTCCGACTGGGCCGCCCTGTGGATGGTGCGATTCTCGCCGAACGAAATCGGAGACTGGCGATATGTGGTCACGGTGAAAGATTCAGAGGGCAGCGCGAGCAGCCGTGTCGGCAACTTTGCGGCCGCGGATGCGGCGCATCACGGGTTCGTTACGATCGCGGCGAACGGGCGGTATCTGAAACACGACGACGGCACATCCTTTTACGGTGTGGGACTCTGGTATAACGACAGCTATGCGCTTTTGAATCAGGGCAGGATCACCGAAGCCGGGCTCGACGACCTGGCGAAGCGAGGGGCGAATTTCATAAGCTTCTTCCCAACACCGTTGGAAACGATGGGCAGCGGCCTGGGGCGATACGACGAGAACCGCTGCGCCCGGCTGGACCAGCTCTTCGAATGGTGCGAGCGGCGGGACATTCATATCAGCTGGAACATCTGGTTTCACTCGAACATCTCGATGGCCGTCTGGGGTGGCGGGAACGCGAGGTATCGAAACAATCCATACAAGCTTGTCAGCAGCGCCAGGGACTTCTTCGGCAGCGGGGAGGCGTGGGAATACCAGGAGAAACTGTACCGGTACATGATCGCCCGCTGGGGATACAGCCGGGTGCTTTTCCTATGGTTCGTGGTCGACGAGATCAACGGCACCGAGGGCTGGACCGAGGGCGACCACGCCGTGGCCGAAGAGTGGTCCCGGAAAGTGGACTCGTTTTTCAATCAGCACGACCCGTACGGGCGTCCGACCACGGGAACGCAGAGCGGCGGGATCGGCCAGTGGTGGCCGGAGGGATACAAAATCTTCGATATTGCCGCACGCGAGATTTACGAGGCCCAGGGCCATCCGATGCCCAAGAGCGGCAAGCTCGGGCCCGATGATGAGAGCCCGCTGCAGTTCAGCTATCGCAATTACGCGACCCAGACGCGGAATCTCTGGAACGGTTTTGACAAGCCCGCAATGATCGGCGAGTGCGGCTGGGACCACACGTATTACGAGCCGGGCATGCCGGGATACCTCGCGATGTACCACAATGCTCTCTGGGCGGGGTTGGCGAACGGATTGTGCGCGACGCCGTTCTGGTGGGCGCACTCGGACTGGCTCAACGACAGTGTCGTCACGAGCCAGATGCTGTATTTCTCACAGTTTGTCTCGGATATTGATTTCGCGAATCTCGATTTTCAGCCGGCCGAGATTGCCGCGGGCGGATGCGACGCCTGGGCGATGAAGAGCGAGAAGCTGATACACGGCTGGGTGGTGAATCCGCGGACCACCGTCGCGAATGAATCGTTCACAATCTCCGGCCTTCCCGATGGCCCATACGAGGTGCGTCTGTACAGGACGTGGCGAGGCCTCTACCTCGACAGGCAGACAATCGAATGTCGTGATGGCAGGCTGAGCTGCACGATTCCGGAGTTGAAGACAACCGGAGGCCACGCCCTGCACATTGGAAACGACGTTGCCTTCAAGATAACGCCGGCGAAGTGAACGGTTCAGCTCCCGGTTGCAGGGAGGCGGGAGCGATGGACTGCAAGTTCAAGTGGCGCCAGGGATCTGTTTGCGGAGGGTCACGATGTTCAGACCCGCTTCCCGGCGATAGTCCAATCCGTCCGTGAGGCTGCGCATCATGTGAATTCCCAGCCCTCCCAGATTTCTCTCATCGAAGGGCTGGTTCGGCTCAAACTGCGGATGTTCCAAGGGATTGAACGGTGAGCCGTTGTCCTCCACCTCAATTTCGAGAGCATGCCCGGAGAGTCTCCACCTCACCCCGATGTGCCCTTCGCCGTTCGGGAGCTTTCCATGACACAGAATATTGGTCAAATGTTCCTCAAGCACCAACTGGAGATCCGATACAGCCTGGGCGGGGATTCCGTGTTTGCGGCCCAATTCATCAAGCACCGTGTGCAGACGCGGAAGCTCCTCCTTGTGGGGGCGGATTGGGACGGTCACCCATTCGGTCGGCCGATTCATGCTTGCAGGACACGCTCGAGCAGGAGCGGGTCACAACGGCGGCTGCGCTCCTTCAACCAATCGGACCATGCAAAAGGAGCGCGGGAGGGTGCCCGCCACTGGCATAGGTCAACCGCCGAGAAGACCGTTGAAACACGCCATACCATATCGTGAAGTAAAGGTTATGGTGCCGCTCCATCGCGAAGGCCTCGTTCAACGCCCGCAGGACCGCCTCGGGTGCGTGAAAGTCCGTGTCCGGCAGCGCGCGCGACCGAAGCACATTCATCACCGAAACCGAGAGGAGCGCCGCTCCCACACCGTGAGAACAGACATCGAGCAGGTAAATTGCGAAGTGATCCTCGTCGAGCCAGAAGCAATCGAACGCATCTCCGCCTAAACGGGCCGAGGGCAGGAATTGCCAACTCGCCTCAATGCATCCGGAAAGCGGTTTGGGTAGGATCGACTGGACGTAGGCGGCGGCTTCGGCCAGTTCGGCAGCCAACTGCCGCTGACTCTTGAGCAGGGCTTGGTAGGTCTGCTGCTCACAGTCATGGAGCCGTTTCTTTTCGAGCGAACTTCCCACCCGAGCCCGCAGCACCACCGGGTCAAACGGTTTGGTCAGATAATCCTCCGCCCCGCGCAGGATGCAGCGCACCACACTGTCCAGATCGTCGATCGCGGTGGTCATGATGACGGGAAGATGCCGGTGAACCTCGTGGACCTTGATCGAGTTCAAGACCTCGTACCCATCCATTTCCGGCATCAGGATATCCAGCAGCACCAGGTCGAAAGGCTGGCGATCCAGTTTGGCCAGGGCCTGGCGCCCATTCTCGGCCAAAGACACGCTGTAACCCTGCCGGCGCAAACGCCGCGCCAGCAGCGCGCGGTTGCTTTCCTCATCGTCCACCACCAGAAGGTGGCCGTGGCCCGGTTCAAAATGCGCCATCCGCTCGCCGAGCTCATCCCCCTCGAACGCCGGAGCATCGGATCGAATCCCCTCATCCGCATTGCCGACCCCGCCGGTGCCGTGCCGCTCGGACCCCTCCGCCAGTTCCAACAACAGTGGCGACAGAGTCTCCAGTCTCCGGGCGGCACCGCTGATTCGCAGCAAGTCATCGCCAATCACGTTGTTGTCCGTTTCGTCGCACTTCAGCGAAGCGGCCTCCGCCAGGCCGATGATGTGTTGGGCGGCCTCCCCGATCGCCTGGCGCAAGAGCGTCATCGAATCGGGAACCGACCGGACCTTTTGCACCGTGAGCATCCGGTTGACTTGCTCCAACAGGTCCGCAGCCAGTTGATGGATGGTTTTCAGATCTTCCCCGCAAACACAACGTTCCGACTGCGCCGCTTCCTCCTGGAGAATCTCACTGAAGCCCAAGATATCGCTCAGCGGATTGCGCAGGTCGTGGCGGAGGCGCCCGATCTGGGTTGGCAGGGAACTTCCGCCGCCGGAAAAATCGGAAGCTGAGCCAGAGGGATGATTTTCAGCATCGGTTGCCATAACGCCAGCTTGTCAGTGTCTCCGTGAGGCCGGTGGAGTCTGTCGCGCTGCGACAGACAGGTGCCGCGTGAGGCCCGCCGCAGCCCGCTCAATGCCCTGGCGCACTTCACGCAGCAGGTCCTCTCGCACGTAGCGGCCTTTCTCCACCACCCGTTGCGCCAGACCTTGCAGCCGGTCCCGCTCGGCCTCTCCCAATTCCAGGGCGGTCACCACCACCGGGATCTCTGCCCGGTCCAAGGGCTTGGTGAGATACTCCGCCGCTCCCAACGCAAAGCCCTTCTCCTGTTCTCCGACGATGGTGACCAGGATCACCGGGATCGACGCCAGCTCCGGGTCCGCCTTCAACGCCGCCAGCCCCAGGCCGGTGCCGCCGTACTTCCGCTGGGACCCGCTCTCTGCCTGGGTGAAGGCCTGGAAGAGCTTGCCCACCTGTTCCTCCGTCATGCCAATGCCGGTGTCGCTGACCGCAAAGGAGATGGACGATGGGAGATCGGAGATGGGGGAAGACGGTCCGGACACTGCTCCCTCCAGCTCCTTCCTCACGCGCAGCGTGACCGTTCCCTTCTCGGTGAACTTGTTGGCGTTGCTCAGCAGGTTCAGCAGGCACTGGCGCAGCTTCACCACGTCCGTGTGCATCGAGCCGAGGTCCGCCGGGCAATCCAGTTCGAACCGGTTGCCGCGCTTCTGGCCCAGCGGTTCCATCGTCCTGCTCACCTCGGCGAGCACATCGGAGACCGCAACGGTCTCCAGGTGCAGTTCCATCTTGCGGGCCTCGATCTTGGAGAGGTCGAGGATGTCGTTGATGAGGCCCAGCAGATGGGTGGCGGAGC
>JAIPJX010000134.1 GCA_021733945.1 Verrucomicrobiota bacterium
GATGGGATCCTGGGTGTCAAAGGTTCAGGGTGCCAACCCCGGCATCCCGGCCAATGTGGCGCTGATGTATCCCACCGGGAACCGGACCTGGGGCGAAACCGGCGATGGAGGGTTTACAGGGGCGGCTCATAGTCCGATGAACCTGGTGGAAAAGGACCCGCATGCAAAACCCCGCAACATGACGCTGGAGGGCATCGATCTCGAACGATTGCGCGACCGGGAACAGCTGCGCCGTTCCTTCGACACCTTCCGGCGCAGCACGGATCTGACCGGGGTGATGGACGGGCTCGACGCGTTCCATCAGCAGGCGCTCGGAATCCTTTCGGGCACGGGCATGGTCGATGCCCTCGATTTATCGAAGGAATCTCCGCAAACCCTCGAACGGTATGGTCAGAACGATCCCAAATACCAGCGCGATGGGGCCCCGAAGATGATCCGCAATTTCCTGCTCGCGCGCAGATTGGTGGAGGCCGGGGCGAGGGTGGTGTCGCTCAACTACAGCCGATGGGACTGGCATGGTGGAGACGGAATGAACTTCCCAAGATCCCGGGAGGAGTTTCCGGTTTTGGACCGGGGCCTCTCGGCGCTCATCAGCGACCTGCACGAACGGGGTCTGGACAAGGATGTTTCGGTTGTGCTGTGGGGTGAGTTTGGCAGGACCCCCAAACTGAACAAGCTCAACAGCCGGGATCATTGGCCCCGAGCCAATTTTGCATTGCTCGCCGGCGGCGGCATGCGCACGGGGCAGGTGATCGGTGCCACGGACCGGGTGGGCGGCGACATCGCGGAACGTCCCGTGAAATTTCAAGAAATCTTTGCCACGCTTTACCACAACATCGGCATCGATGTGCGGACGGCCACCGTGGAAGATATTTCCGGCCGCCCGCAATACCTGGTCGATTCGGGCATTCAACCGATCCGGGAGTTGATCTGATCCCGCCTCCCAAGGCGTGCGCCCAGTCAGGCGCAAAAAAAGGCCGGGCTCGAAAGCCCGGCCTGATTGCTGAGTCTGGAATCCTATGGGGCGACGACCCGATAGAATTTCCGGACACCCGAGGTCTGCACGGTGAGCGAACCCGCAGGGTTGCCCGACACGTCCGTCCACGGCCCCGTGATGTCATTGGCTTCCTGCAGTCTTCCGCCTCCGGTCCAACCGAGTGTGAGGTTGTTTCCACTCAAGGTCGGTGCCGAGAACGCAAGCGTGGAGGCCCCGCCCACGGGCGTGGTCGGATCCGGCTTGGGATCCGGATGGGAGATGACGGTGTAGAAGTTGAGTTCCCCCGGTGAATTAGCGCCCAATGCCGGGTTGTTCTGGAGATTGATCTCACCCTTCGCCGCCACGCAGATCGCGCGTGTGGTCATGGCAATGCTCATCTGAAGCGTCCGAATTCCACCGGTCTTGGCGGCATTGATGAATGGCAGAAAACTTGCCGTGAGACCTCGGAATGATTTGGTGGCCGGTTCAAACGCCAGGACCCGTGCCGCAACCTGCTGCGCTCCGTATCCGGCCGGTTGAGCGACCCAGGAGACCGCGATGCGATCCAGGGCGTCCACGGCAAGATTGGCTCGCGCGAAATCACCTGCAAATGCGGGTTCGCTCGCGTCGGCGACCGCGACAAACGACCGGTTCCGAGTATCCCAGACTGCGACCTTGACCGTGGCGGCATTGCTCACCTTGCCAGCCAGGTAGAGATAGGGGCTGTTGATGTGGGCGGCGATTCGGGTGCCATCGCCGCGATCGGTGTCGAAGCTCTCTCCCGAGGTGTTCTGATTGATGGTACCCTGAAGGTCGCCTGCGTTGTTGAAGAAATGAATGTTCTCGTGAACACGAACCGCGAACCCACCCTTGTAAGAAGCCACATTGGCCCAGAGATCCCGGGCTTCCACCACGAAACTCTCCTTCACGATGGAACCATCCGGGGCAATGATCACGGCCGTGCTCGAAGTGGCCGGATTGTGCGCGCCGGACCGGTCGTCCACCACCACTACAAAGTTGCCATTATCCAGCGCCGCGATGTCTCCGCCGAAACGACCAAGCTGCCCGCCCCCGCCACCGAATGTCAGGCGGCCGTTGATGGCATCGATCGCCTTGCTGGTGGGGGTTTGGTTCAGGGTAGCCGGATCCAGCTTGAAAGCCTGAACGGTGGCATAGCGTCCGTCACCGCCGCGATCAAAACCCAGGTCCCAGCGTCCATCCGTTCCGAACGAGGGCAACACGTGCGGGGATGCTTCGCCGCCCACCATGAATGCGGTGGCTCCGGGGCGCCGATCACCGGCAACACGGCCGGGATTCCCGTTTTGCCGGGAGTAGTTGATCTGGCCGGAGAATGGTTTGCCGAGGTCATCGTAGAATCCTTCACCCAGTTTCATGGCGCTTCCGTCTGCGGCCTGAAGAGCAACGACATAGCGTTGTTCGGTTGTTGAACCTTCCGCGAAGGTGTTGCCCTCAATGAGGAACGTGCGGGTCCCCACCACGCTGGCGTAGGGTTCCCAGTTTCCAAGTGCGGCGATCTCGGGTGTGATGACCGGTGTGTCCGGGACAATCCGCGTCAACCCCACCGATTCGATGCTTCCCGGTTCGAGTGTGCCGAACAATCGCATCGCCACCACCTTGTCCAAGGTATCGGGGGAGTTGGAACTAATCCACACGACCGCCACGAATCCATTGCGCCAGGCAATCCGAGGGTTTCCCGCCGGGGCGAACGCCGTGAAATCCGTCTCTTTTTCGCTTACAAAAAACGTGCTCCCCATCGGGGCGCCTGTTGCATCCAGGATTCGCCCCAGGATCACGGGAACATCACCAAAGGTGCCACTCGCATCGGAAACCACCGCAACGACTTTTCCTGCCGGATCAATGGCCGCATCGACGCCGCCGGCGCCGGCGAGATTCCAGTCATCAAAGACTCCCTTGGAGTAACGCACGGTGCCGTCCGCGTTAAGAACGGTCACCCAGGCTTGACGCGCACCGGCCTCGTCCGTGCCGGTTGTCACCGATACATACGCGTCATTGCCATTGCCGTGGAAACCCACCGAATCACCCCGGCCACCGCCCGAAGCGATCTCCCTGGTCGTGATGGTGCCAAGGTCCAGATTGCCGGTGGTCGGCTTGCCCGCATTGTCAAACAACCGAACCGTGGCGCGGCCGCCGTATGAAAACCGGATTCCGAACCCGTTCCGGGTCACACCCACGCCGTGCCACATCTCGACACGCGCATCGCTCATTTCGCTGACCAAGCTGTATTCTTTGACTTCATTTCCGTTCGCATCGACGACACGGTAAACGGCATGCCGGTTCGGGGCACCGCCCCCGAAGCGATTGACGAGATCGGCCTCCTGGCGGCTCTCGCCCACAATGACAATGTTTCCGTTGCCCAGATATCCCCAGTCGCTGATTCGAACGTCACCCTCCGGCTCGGCATCCGCATCCGTGACTCCCGTTACGATCCGGATTGGCTGGCCGTCGTTGGTGAGCAATTGCACTGCGGGAAAATCACCGCCGCCACCCGCGTCCAGATTGATTGGTCCGAGCTCCGGAACCTCCAAGCCAAGTGCAAACGAAGTGGCCCCCATCCCAATGCCATCGCCAAACGGGTTTGCCTTGATCTTCGGGCCCCAGGAGGTGTAACCCGAAACCGGCGTGCCGTCGGCCCGGAAATACGAAAGCAGCTTCGAGGTGGTCGTCTGCCCGGCCAGTTCCGGGTTCAACGCGGTGATTTTCATCTCCGGAGTGATCGAGACCCCGCTGGCGCTGTAAAGTGTCCAGACTGCCTCCAGATCGTCCAATCCGTCCCCGTCATCCTCCCATCCGACGATCACGTTTCCGTTGGCCGCAATGCCGACCCCCAGGCTTTCTGTCTTTGTGTTGTTCAACGTGGGAGGCACGTTGATGTAAATGGTCTCCGTCTTGGGTGCCAGGCCGTTTTCTTCCGGAAGTCCGGGCGAGGCCAATTGGGCCATGGAAATCGAAATGCTCAAGGCCATGAAGGCGAGAGCACGAGTGAATCTGGTCTTCATTGTGGATTCGGAACTTTTGAAGGTTTGTGGTTTTCGTTGAAACAACTTGGAACGTCCTTCCTGTGCTCCATGAACGAAGTCCTGTCAAGTTCGAACCCCGGGGATCCGTTCGATTCGGGCAGGAATGTCCGAAATTAGTTCCAAAACATCCCTTTGGGACCTCCCAATACGCGGTGCAGGCGCGTCCCTGAGGATCCGCGCCCCGGAGAGCGATTTGTTTCGGCCGGGGCGCGCGGCGCGGTGCCCTTCAGGAAAGAATGCCCTCGATGACCTTGCCGTGAATGTCGGTCAGCCGGAAATCACGGCCCTGGAATCGAAAGGTCAATTTCTCGTGATTCACACCGAGGCAACGCAACAGCGTTGCGTTGAGGTCATGCACATGGACAGGATCCTTGACGATGTTGTAGCAAAAATCATCTGTTTCCCCGTAGACCTGACCGCCGCGAATACCTCCACCGGCCATCCAGACACTGAAACAGCGGGGGTGATGATCACGCCCGAAGTTCGGGTTGTCGATGCTGCCCTGAACGTACGAGGTGCGGCCGAACTCACCACCGCAGATGATCAGGGTTTCATCGAGCAGACCGCGTTGCTTGAGATCCGTGATCAACCCGGCACAGGGCTGGTCGATGTCGTGGGCCTGTTTGGGCAGGTGATCCCGCAGGTTGCCATGCTGATCCCAACCCCGGTGGTAGAGCTGGATGAAGCGGACCCCGCGTTCGCTCAGACGGCGCGCCAGAAGGGCATTTGACGCGAAGGTGCCCGGGGTTCGGACTTCGGGCCCGTAAAGCCCCAGCACGTTCTCGGGCTCCTTGCTGATGTCCATCAGATCAGGGACGGAGGTCTGCATCCGGAATGCCATTTCGTATTGGGCGATCCGTGTGTTGATTTCCGGATCGCCCAGACGTTCATACTGGGTCTGATTGAGTTGTTTCAGCGTGTCCAGCATTTCGCGGCGGGAGGAGCCGTCCAGTCCCGGAGGGTTGGTCAGGTGCAGCACTGCGTCCCCGCGGCTGCGGAACTTGACGCCCTGAAAACTGGTGGGCAGAAATCCAGCCCCCCAGAGCCTGGCGAAAAGCGGTTGGTCGGTGAGATTCCCGCTGCCCTGGGAAATCAAAACGATGAATCCGGGGAGATTCTCATTCTCACTTCCGAGGCCGTAGCTCACCCAGGAACCCATCGACGGACGTCCGGGTTGCTCGCTGCCGGTCTGGATGAAGGTAATGGCCGGATCGTGATTGATCGCTTCGGTGTGAACCGAGCGAATCAGGGTAATATCGTCGGCAACCTTGCCGGTCCAGGGCAGCAGTTCGCTCAGCCAGGTGCCGCACTGGCCATGCTGCTTGAATTCAAACTGGCTGGCCGCCACCGGGAACTTCGACTGTCCGGACGTCATTCCCGTGACGCGCTGTCCCCCGCGGACCGAGTCGGGCAGTTCCTTGCCGTGATGGGCCTTCATGGCCGGCTTATGATCAAACAGATCGATATGGGAAGGGGCGCCCGACTGATGCAGGTAGATCACGCGCTTTGCCTTGGGCGCGAAGTGCAGTTTCCGGAGGGCCCCGTGAGGACCGGTGTCGGAACCGGAGGCGAAAAGCTTCGGGTTCAGCAGCGAGGCCAGGGCGGCAGCGCCAATGCCGGAAGCGGCCTTGCCGAAAAACTGACGACGAGTCTGGAGAAGTTCAAATTCGCGAAGAGGATTCATGATTCTTTCCGGGTCTGCGGTGCGTTGATCGGATGGCGGAGTTGTTATCCCTTGGTAATGGTTTCGTCCAGGTTCAGGATCATGCAGGACACGCTGGTCCACGCCGCGTGTTCGGCCGGGTCCAGCGACGTGTCGCGCCCGCTCTCACCCACGCTCAGAAGTTGTGCGGCCGATTCGGGAAGTCTCCGGAACCGTTCCAGCTGGCTCTCGTACAGATCGCGCAACAGGGCGACCTCCCGTTCGGAGGGATGCCGCGAGGTGGCGAGGCGAAACGCAAAGCGGATGCGCTCGCTGGCGTCGCTTCCAGCTTCCGTCATGAGGCGCTCGGCGAGTTTCCGGGATGCTTCGACGTAGGTCGGGTCGTTCAGCAGGACCAGCGCCTGCAACGGGGTGGATGTCCGCTCCCGCTGCACGGTGCATGTTTCGCGATCCGGCGCGTCAAAGGCCTGCAGGGACGGGGGAGGGGAGGTTCGTTTCCAAAACGTGTACACCCCCCGGCGGTACAAGTCACTTCCCTGGCTCTGGGTGTAGGATTGTGCGGACCAGTTTTTCGAGTCTTTGCGGGAGGAAAGCTCCTCCCAGAGACCGGGAGGTTGGTAGGGAAACACAGCGGGCCCGCCGATCGAATTCACCAGCAGACCACTGACTGCGAGTGCGGTGTCATGAATTTCCTCGGCCGAAAGCCGGAACCTCGGACCACGCGCATACAGGCGGTTGTAGGGATCCTTCTCGAGGAGATTCGGATCGGTCCGGGTGTCCTGCCGGTAAGTGGCCGATGTGACCATCATTTTCATCAACCGTTTGACGTCCCATCCGCTTCGCACGAAATCTGTGGCGAGCCAGTCGAGAAGTGCGGGGTGGGTGGGTTGTTCTCCCTTGGTTCCGAAATCATTGGCAGTCTTCACAATTCCGGTGCCCATCACCAGAGCCCAGAAGCGATTCACGGTCACCCGCGCCGTCAGGGGGTTTTCCGGCGCCACCAACCAGCGGGCCAGGCCCAACCGGTTCGGGGGGGCGTCCGCGGGAAGCGGCGAAAGGCTCGCCGGCACCCCCGGAGTCACCTTGTCGCCATGCTGGTCATATTGTCCGCGAATCAGCACAAACGTGTCCCTGGGCTGATCCATCTGGTCCATCACCATGGATGTCGGAATCTTTGCTTCAAGCGCCTTGCGCTCGCCGTCCAGTCGCGCCACCTCTGCGGACAGGCGGTTGTGTTCGGATGAGACGGTGTTGCGGTAGTGGTTCCGGAGTGTTTTGGTTTCGTCCGGGGTGCGTTTCTCCGGCACTTTGGCAATGATTTCGGAGAGCTCCAGAGGCAGCATGGCCCCTGGCACGGCAACGTTCGGATCGGTGGTCCAGGACAACCGGAAGCGTCCGAGCGAATGTCTGGAGAACTTGCCGTCGAACTTCAGGCGAAACCGGAGTTGAGTTTCGGCACGGACCTGAATCGGTTCGGTGGGAATAAACCAGGCCACGCCGTCCTTGTGGCGGGTGGGGGCGTCAATCGCCCAACCAGTGTTGGCATCCTCATCGATGGCACCCGCCACGTCATAACCGGCCTGCGCGAAATCGGTCTGGGCATTTCCAAACGGGATTGCCCGCTCCTGATCCGGAGCGGCGACGGGACTGGATGCCAGCTCAAAACCCGTCAGCACAAAGTTTGAATTATCCGCTCTGCCCGGTCCCTTTTTCGGCAGGGAATCGTCACGGAGGGCCTCGAGTCGGACTCCGGTGACAGTGCCCGAAGGGATCCGAGCCAGCACTTCAAAAGAATCGTTTTCCGGATTGGGACCTCCGGCAAGTATGGAAAGATCCTCCTGAATCGTCAGCACGGCACCGCCGGTTGCTTTCGCCTGGAGGGGTTTGAGGGTCAACCACGGAATGCGGGACTGTCTGGCAAGCGATTTTTCCCAGTCAGCCTGGGCTTGATCGATCCCGGGAAGCGCTTGTTCGAATCTTTGTTTAGCCTCCGTGAGCGAGGTCTGCAGGCGATTCAATTCCGCCTGCTGTTCCCCGGAGGGCAGCTTGATCAGAGGGGCGGCGTTTCCCCTGCCACCGTCCAGTCCGCGTTCGGACACAGCGTTGAAATAGGCGTAGAAGCGGTAGAATTCGTTCTGGGAAATCGGGTCGAATTTATGATCGTGGCATTGCGCACAGGCCATGGTGAGTCCGAGGAAAACCGTTGAGGTGGTCGTCACCCGGTCCCGGATGTAATAAGTCAGATATTCCTCGGGAATGGCACCGCCTTCGAAATTGATCATGTTGTTCCGGTTGAATCCCGAGGCCAGTTTCTGCCTTGGCGTGGCATCCGGGAGGAGGTCGCCGGCAATCTGTTCCACGGTGAACTGATCGTAGGGCATGTTCCCGTTGAACGATTCAATCACCCAATCACGCCAGTGGGACATGTCCCTCCCGGAATCCAGATGGTAGCCGTGGGTGTCGGCGTACCGGGCCAGATCCAGCCAATGCAACGCGATCTTCTCACCATATTGCGGCGTGGCGAGGAACCGGTCGATCAACGCTTCATAGGCCTGGGGCGAATCGTCCTGAAGAAACGCCTCCAGCTCCCGAAGGGTGGGGGGCAGTCCTCGAAGGTCCAGACTGGCCCGGCGCACCAGCGTTTCCTTGTCCGCTTCCGGGGAAGGTCGCAAACCCTCCGTTTCGAGGCGAGCCAGGATGAATTCGTCAATTTCGTTTTTCGCCCAGCCCTCGGTGGCAGGCCGGGGGATGGCCGGGGACTCGGGCTTTACAAAGGCCCAGTGCTGTTCCCAGTGGGCTCCCTGATCGATCCATTGCCCAATCTTCTCGATTTGCGCCTGTGTCAATGGCTTGTCTTCGGAAGCCGGAGGCATGTGATCATCCTGGTCGGTGGTAATCAGGCGCCGGTAGAGTTCACTGGCTGCTCTGTCGCCAGCCTTGACGATCTGATAGTCCTCGTGTTTGGCAAAGGCACCATCCCGGGTATCGAGCCGGAGCTTTGCTTTGCGGGTGTTTTCGTCCGGGCCGTGACAGGTGTAGCATGTTTCGGAGAGAATTGGCCGGATCTCGCGATCAAAATCAATCTTGGTGTCCGCTGCCCGAATCGGCATGGCGACCCAGACCGCGAGCACCAGGGCAGCCCCCTGACCCAGTGTTCGGCTTTTGTTCATGAGGGATGGGCGTCCCATGCCGGAGCGCGAACCGGCACGCTTCCCGGGTTGCCCGGTGAGTTTTGAAAAAAGAGTGGAAATCATCACAGCATTCGATCCGTTTCACACGATGGCCAAGGCTCGGATCATCCTACGAACAGGGCGGTCGTTTGTCATGTTTTTTCGGGAGCCTTAACCGACTTGGTCCACGATCCACTCGACGGCATGGGCCACCATCGGGGCGGTGAACTCGCCCGCAAACACATGGTTGGATCCGGGGATCTGAATCAACCTGGCCGTTTCCCCCGCTTTCTCCAAAATATCCAGTGAATCCTGCACCGGCACCACGTCGTCCTCCGACCCGTGTATCAAAAGCCACGGGACGGAGATTTTTGAGGCCAGTCCGGCGATCGAATCGATCTTGGCGGCATCATCCATGTACGCGGCGGAGAGCGGACAGGACGGTTCGTCCCACATGCAGCCTTCGCCAGGTTTTACGGTGCCGAACTCCCGTTCCGCAAATGCGCGGGTGTGCACCATTCCAGCAAGAGAGACCAACCACCGGATCCGATCATCGGAGGCGGCCCTCAGCACTCCGACGGCACCCCCCATGCTGTGGCCCACGTAGCAGACTTTAAAATCCCGGGTGGCATCCAGCACCGCGCCCAAATCCGATGTTTCCTTGGAAATGGTTGAGTCGAGGAAGTTCCCCTCGGAATCGCCGTTGCCTGAAAACGAAAACCGGAGCGCGGCGATGCCTCGGGCGGCGAGTGCCTCCGCCAGCGCGACGACGAACGGGCGGTCCTTGTTCCCCGTCACTCCGTGCCCGAGGATCACGAGGTTTCGGGCGCCCTCCGAGCCCGGGTGAAATGTGTAATCCAGACGTTCGTTCTGTGAATTTTTGATGGTTCCAAACATGGCGTGTCAGTCGGTTTTCAGATGTAAAGTTCGTTGCAAGTGTGTTATCGGCAATTTCCATCAATCGCAAACTTAATATGGAAGGGGGTTCCACCGATACATGGCCGAACCGGGCTGCCGACTGGCTGCGGAGGCGAGGTCTGGGAAGCTGACGCGGATCCCTCCACCGAGTCGCAGACTCTTGGGACGTGGACCGTCGCAGGCACCCGCCGGGACGGCTCGCCCCACAGCCATTCGTTGAAGGGATTCGGAAGGCGGGGGTGGTCCGTTTGGAACGGATGTCTGCCTCGCGGCTGGAGCAGTGGAGACCGAATCGGGATCACCTCATTTTTTCACCGGGACTTACGGCAAGGACCGTGTTGTTTAGGGTATCCGCACTCCAGCGCGTCAGCAGATCTTGGACTGCGGCAGAGGACTGCCGCAGTCCAAGATCTGGCGATTCTGTGATACCCCCTGAATGAACCTGCCCGGGTGGAGTCGGTGGAGTCGGTCGCGCTGCGACCGACAGTGCCTCGCAGCGCGAGGCACACTACCTCATGAGTTACACCACCCGACGGGGATGCTCCACTCGTGGGGATGCTCCGGTCTTCGGCAGGTTCGCGAGAGCGTCGTGGAGTGCGGCAGTCCAAGATCTGGCGAAGGGATGAAACCCCTCCCTGAATGAAGCTTGTTGGGTGGCCCGGGTGGAGTGGGTGGGGCGAGGGGATTCGTGTCTGCCATGGGGATGGATTCCAAGGCATGACGTCGGAAGAACGACGGTGTTTTGGAGTGCGCGCGGCAGAGCGCAGCGCCGACGCCGCTTTGGTCGTACCGGAAGAGGCAAACTCACACACTTCCCATCAGGATCCCAATGCGTTCAGCTGCAAGCCATGAGGAACCTCGAAGTCCTCGACGAGGACATCTCCGCCCCTGAAACGAATGGCAGTGCGGTTCGCCCCACCCTTCTAGGTTCCGATTCGGATGTCAGCGCCCCATCGCAGGCAACCGACCGACAAATTCATCTTGCGAGGATTCGGAGCATTGGAGAGTGTAACGGGAAATGAAACCATTTTCCTGCACCCGGCTTTGGTCGGTGATCTTACTCTGTTCCACCCTCGGATTCTGGCATCCGGCAAACGCGGTGGCTGCGGATTCCGATAAACCGATGGTCAAGAACATCAAGGCGGAGGAGGCCGATCAACTGCTGCACAAACAGAAGGAGGCGGTGATCTTGGATATTCGCACCCAAAGCGAATACCAGAGCGGACACATTGCCAAGGCGGTCAACCTGGATTTCTATGCAGACGACTTCCAGAAGGAATTGGAGAAACTCGACAAGAAGCAGGTTTATCTCCTTCACTGCGCTTCAGGGGGACGCAGCTCCAAAGCCAGGGACGTGATGAAGAAACTTGGATTTGAGACAATCTACCATCTCGATGATGGAATCAAGGGATGGATCAAGGCCGGAAAACCGGTTGTGAAGTAACCGGCACGGGGCAGGGGTGTGAGCACTGCCATTCGTTTAAGCTATTCGGAGGGTAGGGCGAATCCCTCCCGGTGAGCCGACAAGCGGTTGAGCGGCTCAGCGAGGACGCTTCGCCCTACCATTTCAGTTATTAAACGAATGGCAGTGGGGGTGTGACGGTCAAATAACGACGGACATCCCCTCTTTGGCGAAGAATATCTCGGTTGGCCCATAGGCTCCGGGTTCGCAGTGTTTCAGAGCCAGCTCGTCGAGGTGCTGGTCCGTGCGCAGGGGATCGTGATGGAACAAAGCCAGGGACTTCACCTGGTTGCGGACCCCGGCCCGGCAGGCATATTCCATCGGGGTGTGGCCCCACCCGAGCTTTCCAGCCTCGTATTCCGCCTGTGTGTATTGGGCATCATAGACCACCAGGTCAGCCCCAGTCATGAAGCGATCGGCAGCCTCGTTCTGTTCGCGAACCGCCGACTCAGCCTCGCGCGCAACGGCGGCGTCATAGTCAGGGTCGTTTGGGTCGGTGCAGAACAGGTTTCGGTAAGGTTCGGTGTCGAACGAGGTGCAGAGCACCTTGCCCCGGTATTCGAAGCGATACCCGAGGCAGAGCACCGGATGATTGAGATAATGGGTGTGCAGGATGATCCCGTCTCCCAGGTCGACCTGACCCTCCTGAAGATGCAGGTATTCGATGCGGGCGGCCAGTTCCACGCCACGGATGGGGAAATACCGATAGCTCATCTGATCCCCCATGGTCTGGTCCAATCCCTCGCTGTCGTGAGTCCGGGCACCCCACACCTTCAAGGTCGTGGAGGGAACGAAAATCGGTGTAAAAAACGGGAAGCCCTGAATGTGATCCCAGTGGGTGTGTGACAGGAAAATGTCAGCCTGAATCGGCCCCTTGGGGAGCTGAGTCGCCATCAGGTTTAAACCCAACTCGCGAATGCCAGACCCGGCGTCAAGAATGACCAGGCGGTTTCCCTCCTTGGGAAACCGGACTTCTATCGAGGGTGTGTTGCCGCCATACCGGACCGTTGTGGGCCCCGGGCAGGGGATGGACCCGCGCACTCCCCAGAATTTTACGATGATATCCGGATCGGGGTTCATAACACCTTGATGAATGCCTGGGCTTTCTCCAGTTCAGGTTGCACGGTCTGCTTCAATTGCTCCATATCCGCCGGTGCGAGTTTCAGAAATTGGAGCGCCTGCGACATCTGCTCCGAGTCCGGAAATGAATCGCCTGCGAAACCAATCGATTCGTGGCAGGCGAAACTGTTTGCCAAAGCCACGGTGGCAACAACACCCTGCGATTCCCGGGGGCCTTTGGACACATCGTGGTGCCCCCCCATGCATTCGCAAATCGTCGAACTGAGTTTCCATCGCTCCCCGATTTCCTGGCCCACCCATCCATGGTGAAACCCGAACATCTGTTCTTCGGCCCGGTAAAGGGGAATCTGCTGTTCCCTGGCCGTTTGCAGCGCGGAAGCGTAGTCGGCGGCAAAACACTGCAGCAGGGGCATCTTTCCCAAGTCGTGGAGAAGCCCGGCCACGAAAAAATCGTCGTGCGCCCTGTCGTCGACCCCGGTGCGGGCTGCAAGTGCCTTGGCCGTCAAACCCACGGTGAGCGAATGGGTCCAGAATTGATCCGAAGGGAGGAGTTGCTGGGATTGCATCGCGTTGATGGTCCTGGCCACGGCCGTGCTCAACGCAAGATTCTTCACCGTGTTGATCCCGAGCATGATGATCGCCCGGGTGAGCGAGGAGACCTGTTCCGGGAGCGAGTAAAAGGACGAGTTGATCAATCGAAGAACCCGGCCGGTGAGCACCGGATCAAAGGAAATTATTTTATTCAGGTCGTTTGCGGACGTATTGGGACGGTTGCAGACCTCAAGGACCTTGGTGACCGTAGTGGATAGAGGGGGGATCCGATCGATGTAATCGCGGATCTGATCTGCGCGTTCGCCATGTTGTTCCGTTTCAGCAGCCATTCAAACTCAAGCCAATTTAAGGCAGTCTAACGGAAGGGGTTCAGCGTGTCATCAACCGTTTCCGGCGAAACGCCTAGTTTTTCACGAATTCCGACACCGGAACCCAAATTCTCAAAGCTGGATATTAAGATTGAAAACCGCGCGGGCTCAACGCAGATTCACCCCATGCAATCTGTGTTTCATGGTCCGGTTTATGTTGTGAAGGATAATATAGACACCGATCAAATTATTCCCGCACAATACCTTACATTGGTTCCGACAATCGCCGACGAATACGAGAAGCTCGGTTCCTATGCCATGTGCGGTCTGCCGGATTCCCTCTATCCAACCCGGTTTGTGGAATCCGGCCAACTGGACAGCCGATTTCCAATCATCGTTGGGGGACGCAATTTCGGCTGCGGCAGTTCCCGGGAACACGCTCCGATCGCCCTGGGATCGGCTGGCACCCGAATCGTGATCGCCGAGAGTTTTGCGAGGATCTTCTTCAGAAATTCCGTTGCAACCGGCGAACTTTATCCCTGCGAATGCACCGACCGACTTTGCGAGGCGCTCGAAACCGGAGAAACCATCAGCGTGGACATCGACGCGTGCACGATCACTCAGGCGGGCACGGGCAAGGTCTTTTCCTTCAAGCCACTGGGAGAAGTGCGTCCGGTTGTGGATGCGGGCGGCTTGTTTAATTTCGCGCGAAAAGCGGGCATGATCCCCGCATAGCAACCGGTCCTGCCTGGTTTTCAGGCTTCGGTGGTGCCTGGGGGAATTGCGCCTGAGACCGGTCCTGTGCTGGCCCTCACGATCAGGTCGGCCGAAAGGCTCCGGTTCTCGACTGCTTCGCCCTGGAGCAGTTTCACCATCAGTTCCATGGCTGAATCTCCCAACCGGAACTTCGGTTGGCGGGCCGTGGTGAGCGGCACCTGAAAATGGCCGCTGGTGAGAATGTCCCCGAAACCGGTGATTGAAACATCCTGCGGAATCCGAACCCCGCGGTTGAGAAGTTCCGTGGCCGCGCCGATCGCCACCAGGTCGTTGACGGCCTGAATGGCGGTGGGACGGATCGATTCGGCAAGCATCTGGCGGGCTGAATCCCGGCCGTCCTCAATCGTTCGACCCGAACTGAAAATCAAACGGTCGTCAACCTCGATGTCCGCTTCGCGCAGCGCCTTGCAGTAACCGTCCCGGCGTTGCAGGGCCCACTCGGCTGCCATGGGTCCTGCGAAGAAGGCAATCCGCCGATGGCCAAGCTGCAGGAGGTGTTGGGTCAATGCGTGGGCGGCCGTCAAATCATCACAGGCCACGCTGAGAAACTGACTGCAGAAGGGCGCCTGGTGACCCAGCAGGACGGTGGGCGTCCCGTTCCGCTCCAGCTCCTGATAAACCCGCGCCGTCGGCGCGAGCCTGTAAACCGGCGAGATGAACAGTCCGTCGACCCTTCTGGAAAGGAGGCTGCGAATGCAGTTTTCTTCCCGTTCCACCTCGTTGAGCGAGTGGGAGAGAATCAGGCCGTAACCCAGTTCCTGGGCCCTTTCTTCCAGCGCCATGGCGGTGCGGGCGTATATCGGGTTGGCAATGGTCGAGATCACCAGCCCAAACAGTTTGGTCCTGCGGGTCCTCAGTCCCTGGGCCATGGAATCGGGCACATAACCCATCTCCTGCGCAATCTGACGCACTCGCGCCTTGGTTTTCTCCGAAATATCCGATGCGTTCCTCATGACTTTGGAGACGGTCATGATCGAGACGCCGGCCCGTGCCGCAATGTCCTTGAGACGAACCATGTTCAGCGGGTGGACGGAGAGAGATGGGATCCGCTCCAGTTCAGTTTGCGCCTCAGGGTTTCGAAAAACGAGCTCTCTGCCAGATGCGCCAACCGGATGGAGTTGCGGCTGCGCCGAATGGTCACCACATCGCCCCCTGTGAGCGCGCTTTCGTTCTGGCCATCCGCGCTGAGAATCGCCTCAGGATCATTGCGGATCACCTTCACCGCGACGGACGAACTCAGGTTGATGATGACAGGACGACTGGACAGCGTATGCGGACAAATCGGGGTGAGGGCGAACACCTCGGCGGTTGGGAAAACCACGGCCCCACCGGCCGCCATCGAGTACGCGGTGGTCCCGGTCGGTGAGCTCACGATCAGGCCGTCTCCGCGGTATCGGGTGAGCAATTGCCCATCCACCGAGACCTCCAGTTCGATCAACCGCGAAACCATTCGGCGGCTGATCACAAATTCATTGAGTGCGATGGAGCGCAACGGCCCCTCCACCGTCTCGCCGGTCGCCTCGATCAGGGCTCGCGATTCCACCGTGAAATCACCCGCCCAAAGACGCTCCAGCGAAGGCAGGAGATCGGAACAACGAACGTCGGTGAGGAAACCGAGCGCCCCCAGGTTGACGCCCAGGAGGGGGGTGCGTGAACCGCTGATCTCGCGGGAGGCCCGGAGCATCGTGCCGTCGCCTCCGAAAACCAGGATCAGGTCCACCAGTTTGCTCAAGGCGGACGCCGTGGCGCAGACGGTCGGTCCCTCGCCGATCACGCCCACGGTGCCGGCATCGCAGTAGACGGCTCTGCCCGAAGCGACGATGGCCAGATGGGCCCGGCGCACCATATCCCGGGAACGGGCCTTCCCCGAGTTGGCGATGATGCCGATGCGCTCGATGGTTTTAGGAGGTTTTTTCAAGCAGTACCAGGAATTCTTTGTTACCTGCCGGACCGAGCAACGGCGATTCCGTCACATCAACCCAATTGAGTCCGGCGGTGGAGTGCACAAACTCGCGCAGTTCGTCCACCACCCGCTGGTGAATCACAGGATCGGTGATCACACCGGCACCCCGATCCGCCTCGGCTTTTCCGGCTTCAAATTGTGGTTTGATTAGGGCGATGATTCTACCCGGACAGGCCAACAATGCAACGGCGGCGGGAAGAATCTTTTTGAGCGAGATGAAGGAACAATCCACCACGATCAGGTCGACCGGTTTATACGGTGCCGGGAACCGATGGGGCGTCAGTTCCCGCGCGTTCGTTTTCTCCATCGTCGTCACCCGCGGATCGTTCCGAAGTTTCCAGGCCAACTGCCCGCGTCCGACGTCCACGGCGTAGACGTGCGAGGCGCCGTGCTGCAGGAGACAGTCTGTGAATCCACCGGTGGAAGCTCCGAGATCCATCGCGGTGAGGCCCGTGACATCCGCCTGGAAATGGAGCAGGGCGTGTTCGAGCTTGTGACCGCCACGGCTCACATATCGTTCCACGGCTTCGAGCTCGAGCGTGTCCCTGGTCCGGACCGGACTTCCCGGTTTCGCGGCGGGTTGCCCGTTCACACGCACCAGTCCGGCGATGACCGCGCGTTTGGCTTTTTCACGACTCTCGCAAAGACCGCGGTCGACCAGCGCCTGGTCGAGTCGAATCGACGGATTCACGGCCACCTAATTGCCTTCCGCCATGCGCAGCTGCGCATCCCGGAACACGCCATAAAAGAGGGTGTTGTCGGCAATCACCTTCTGCAGGACCTGCGAGAGCTGGGACAAATCCGAGCGTTTCACCACCGCATGTACACTCTTCTGGAAAGCCTGCATGGGATCCAGGGTCTGAAACGATTCGCCGATCAGAAAGGTTGTTGCATGGCGCCGCTGGTTCATGGGCATGCTCTGGAGCAGTGCCAGGGTGGCCGCTCCGTCGCCGCCGGCTGCCCCTTCCTCCAGAATCACGACCTGATAAGGCACCTGGGCGAACCGGGTGGTGAACTCCTCCGCATTGGCTGCAGCGTGCACCTTGTATCCAAGGGCATTGAGCACGGATCGGCACGTCTCCAGCGTGTCACCGCTGGCTGCGGCAACCAGGGCGGGTTTGTCGCTCGGACTGAGAAGTTCAATTTCGGTCGCCATAGAATGCAATGCTCAGAATGTTGCTCGCCGCACGTGGGGGGAGCGCCTAGGTGAGAAAATCCTTCTTCATCTGCAGCTGGGTGATCGAACTGGTCTGCTGGCCCTGCTTCTTCTTGAGATTGTCGATGCCCCGGGTAACCGGGCCGCGCTTGCTGCAATAGAGAATCGCGGATTCCTCCGAAATGGCACCCTGCTCGTATGCATCGAGACACGCCTGGTCGAACGTCCGCCATCCGAAAGGATAGTTGGCCTCGATGATCTCGTAGAAACTGCGGCCCTCACCCTCACCCATGACAATGCTGTCCTTGATGCGCAGGTTGGATCCCATGATCTCGAGCAGGGCCACACGGCCGCCTCCGTTCCTGGGTGCCAGGCGCTGGCTGATCACCCAACGCAGGGTGTCGGCAAGGCGCAGGCGGATCTGGGCCTGTTCCTCC
>JAIPJX010000006.1 GCA_021733945.1 Verrucomicrobiota bacterium
GAACCTCGAGATCCTCAACAAGGACATCTGCGGCCCGACGCTCACCGGGACGGTTCGCGCCACCTTTCCCCCTCTCCCATTCCAATCTCGGTAGGGCGAAGCGTCCCCGCTGAGCCGCTTGGGCACCCGAGATCCAAATACCCCCCAGGCTCAGCGGGACGCTTCGCCCTACCGCCAGGGTGGACTTTATCCCGCAGAGGCGCAGGGACGCTGAGAAAACGGACCCAATAGAATCCCTCTCCTCTCCGCGTCTCCGCGCCTCTGCGGGAGATTTTTTCCCTGTCCCATGTTCGCCAGTCGGCGGACGAATGCAATCGTTCGCAAAGATCAGCTTTCAGTGCTCGTCGGCGAGATCGGTGAGGAACTCCGGACCAAGATACAGCGTTTAATTCAAACAAAATTTCCGTGTTGACTGTTTTTCGAGTTACCCGAAATTTCGAGCCCGCTGATCGTCGGTTGAACCAATATGCCCTGACCCTATGAGACCGCATAGATTCTTGAAGTCTGCTCCGCTTTGGGTGTGCGCTTGCCTCCTGCTCGCCAGCGTCACTCAACTCCCCGCGCAATCCCCTGCGGACATTGCCGGATACCTGCTTCGCGGCACCATCACCACCGGGCCCGAGGCTGGCAATTCGTTTGCGGTGTCCCTCCGTTCCGATGCAGGCTATCAATCCGGTGACGGAGGCGGGACCTATACCTATACGAAACCAACCGCTACCACGGCACAACTCGTGCTCACGAGCACCTTCCCGGAGGACGAAGCGGGCGATGTGGACACCGTGACGATGACCTTTCAGACGGCGACCAACGGCACCTTTCTGGACCGCTTTGTCTATGCGGATGGTGAAACTGGATCGGTCAACGGAACGTTCAACATTTCCAAATTACCACCTCTCATCACTGCGCTCGCCATTCAACCCAAAGGGATCCTCACCGAGGGGGGATCCGCCACGATCAACGTCTCCGCACTCGCCACGGGCAACCCCACCCATCAGTGGTTCAGGGACGGCGTGGCCATCGACGGAGCCAGGAGCCCGGTGCTTGAGCTGGTCAACATAACGCCACAGGCTGAAGGCAGGTACCACGTCATTGTCACCGACGCCCACGGCTCGACCCGGAGCAGGGACGATTACCCGTTGGTGATCGTGCTTCCCGCAAATCCACCCGGATTTGTCGGGGGCGACGATTTCAACGACAACGCCCGCGATTCCATCCGTTGGGGCGTTTCCGATTTTGCCCCGGCGGAAGCTTTGGCCGAGCGCAACACGCGGCTCGAATATGTTTCCGCCACGACGAACCTGGTCCAGGGCCACAGAGTCTGGCATCGAGGCTTGGCACGAGTCCACCAGGATTGGGAAGCCCGCGTCCATGTGAACCTCCCGGATTTACCCTTCACCCCGGAAGGTTTGGTGGCCCTGCGAATCATGGCGGTTCCGGCGGATGACACCAGCCGAGCCCTTTCACTGGAACTTGAAGCCGGGCGCTCCGCCAGCGGTGCTTCCTACCGGAGTTTTCTCTCGGTCGTGGACGCGGATGGAAACGGTCTCGATCGTTCCAGCGCCACCACCACAACGTCCGCCACGCTCCGGCTCCGTTGGGACAGCGCCAGGGCCATGTTTCACGCCGAATATGACCCGGACGGCCCGGCCAACGGTGATGCCTGGCAGACTCTGCGCACCTATGCACCGGAGGCCTGGAACTTGAATTCGACCTCCCCCTTCCTCGTATCCGTCGGAGGCCTTTCCGAGGGCACCCTGGTCACAAGCACCGATGAGGTTTGGTTGGATACATTCGAGACCCGTATCCCTCCGCCCCAGATCACCAGTTCCCTGATCTCAACTGGCATGGTGGCCACGCCGTTCCAATACCAAATCGTTGCCACCGGCGAGCCCACCAGCTTCGGCGTCGCGGGTTTACCGGAGGGGTTGACCTTCTCCTCCGCCGCCGGCTTGATCTCGGGAACACCGACCAGTCCCTTTACCGGCACCGTGCGCCTCTCCGCAACCAACGAGGGTGGAACCGGAACCGCGACTTTGACTCTGAACATCCGGCAGCAACTGCCTCGGTTCACCAGTGCCATCAATGCCACGGCCCAGCTGGATCAGCCATTCAGCTTCCAAGTGGCGGCCACCGGCAATCCAACGAATTACTCCAGCTTCTTCATCCCCGAAACCGGGCGCTCTGACAGCCGGTTCCTGCCCCCCGGCCTCTCCCTGGATACATCGAGCGGGCTTATCTCGGGCGTACCGGTTTTTGTTGGGACCGTCAATGTCAGCCTGTGGGCCTTTAATGCAACGGGCTCGAGCACCACGAACCTGACGATCTCGGTCGTGCCTCCGCCCCCGGTGCTCAGCGGCGCAGCAAGCGCTGAAGGGACAATGAAACAGCCGTTCCGATATCAACCTGCGGGCAGCTGGCATTTCAGCACTCGTTTTAGTTCCTCCACCCTGCCGGACGGACTATCGATCGATCCGTTGTCAGGCCTGGTCTCGGGAACCCCCGCCTCCGCAGGAAGCCACAGCATCACGATCCAGGCAACGAACACAGGCGGCAGTGCCACGATGGCGCTTCAACTGAAAATCGATTCGAACGAGAACTCGCTTTTTATGCTGGGAAGCCTGATCCTCGCGAATCACGATACCGGTTTTCTCGCGAGCGGTGTTTCCAAGGCGGCGGGTGGCATCTACCACATCCTGTTTGTGAAAGAGGATGGCAGGATGTATGCAATGGGTTCCAACGAATATGGCCAGCTGGGGGATGGCACCACGGAAAACCGCAGGCATCCCGTCCTCATCGACAACGAAGTAAGCGCCGTCGCCGCAGGGGGCCAGCACAGCCTTTTCCTCAAGCGAAACGGGACACTGTGGGGCATGGGCTACAACGGCAGCACCCAGCTCGGGAACACGGGAACCCGGACGAATCCCGACCCTGTGCTTATCGCGTCCGACGTCGCCTCGATCGGTGCCGGGCGAGACCATACACTCTACATCAAAACCGACCACACGCTCTGGGCCTTGGGCCGAAACGATCGTGGCCAGCTTGGAACCGGTTCCTTTGGAGACCAATCGACCGCAATCCAGGTGGCGGATCAGGTCGAGGCTGCAACCGGCGGCACTTTTCACACCCTGTTCCTGAAGCGCGACAAAACCCTGTGGGGCATGGGATCAAGCGGTTATTTGGGCGTCTCCCAATTTCCGCTGGAGCGGTCGACGCCGATCGAAATTGCATCGGGTGTGAGTTCCTTTTCCGCCTCGGGCAATCACTCGGTGTTTGTCCGGAACGGTTTCCTGATGGGAATGGGCAGCAACGTTTCGGGTCAACTGGGCCCGATCTCCACGAACCATGTACAAACCCCGATCGTGATTGAAAGCGGCGTCATCAATGCAGTCGCAGGCAACAGCCACACACTCTTCACCCGCCTCGGCCGGGAACTCTGGGGCCTGGGGCACAACACGTCCCTGCAACTTGGACCCAACGCGCCACAAACCTCTCGGATCACAACCCCGGTGCGGATTGATCAACGCGTGTCCCAGGTTGCGGCCGGTAATTCGCACAGCCTGTACATCGTCGGCTCCACCGGCCAGGGTCCCGTGCCGGGCACGCCGCCCCGCATCAGCATCGAGAACTTAAACGGCGAACTGCGTTTGACCTGGCCAACAGGCACTTTGGAATCTGCACCCTCCATAACCGGGCCGTGGACTCCCCAGCCACAAGCCAGCAGTCCGCAAACCGTCGCTCCTGTGGGTCCGGCGGAGTTCTTCCGGGTGCGCTAAGACCTCCCCTGCTGGGGGGGGTCGGCTGGGGGTCGGTTCTTGGTACAGAGGTGTTCTCTGATGATTCAATACCAAGACCCCTCGGTGCCCCCCGACTGCGTGAGTGAGCCCCTCAACCTCTTCCCCAAACAAACCGCATGGCATTGGATCCGCATTCGTGATCCAAATTTCGTGCCCTCTTTCCCCGCATGTTTCGCCAAGCAGAATGTATCCCGCTGAGACGCAGGGACGCTGAGAAAACGGACCCAATACCCCTCTCCTCTCTGCGTCTCCGCGCCTCTGCGGGAGATTCTTTCGATGTCCCGTTTTCCCGGTCGAAGTGATTCCCCAAATCGCTTGAAGAACCAAAATCCCGTTCCCTGATGTGGACCTGCGATTTAAATCTGCGGTCATCCTGCTCATCGGTGGTTAAATCCCCATTCCACGCATTTCCTGTTTCCCCCGCTCACCGGGACGGTTCGCGACACTGCCATTCGTTTAAGGGGAGGAGATGTCCTCGTTGAGGATTTCGAGGTTTCTCATGACTTGCCGTTGAACGGATTGGGGTCCTGATGGGAGTGAGTGGATTTGCGCCTTCAAGCAAAACCAAAGCGGCGTCGGCGCTGCGCTCTGCCGCGCGCACTCCAAAACACCGTCGTTCTTCCGACGCCATGCCTTGGAATCCATCCCAACTCCAAAAAACAATCCCTTCGCTCCCACAAACCCTCCGCCCTGTGGAGTGCGGCGGCCTCTGCCGCACTCCACGACGCTGTCGCGAACCTGGCAAAGACCGGAGCATCCCCGCGGGGTGGTGTACCTCATGAGGTGTGCCTCGCGCTGCGAGGCACAGTCGGTCGCAGCGCGACCGACTCCACCCAGTCCACCCAGTCCACCCAGTCCACCCAGTCCACCCAGTCCACCCAGTCCACCCAGTCCACCCAGTCCACCCGCGCAGGTTCGTTCAAGGGGTATCACACAATCGCAGTAGCCCGCCCGCCCACAAGGTGCAAGCCGATGGATCCAATAGAGAAGAGGCTCAGCCTGCTAATCCGCTCGGAGTCTTGCGTATTGATCAACCCCTCTGCTCGCTACATCATTGCCCCCTCCGGACCGGTGAACAACCTTCACTGGAATCCAGAGCTGCGGGGCGTATATTCTGCCCGAGAGGTCGCTCCAATCGAGTTGCGGCTGTGCCTGGCTTGGGCTTTGTGCTGGCAATCCCCTCGCCATCCTCCTTGAGCCTGGGCCGGGCATGGCTGCTTCGAGACATCTTCGGCACGCTCTGCGAACACACATGACAGCCCTGGAAAGGCTTGCACTTTCCTGGACTTGTTAGCAGTAGGCGTTAGCAGTTGAGGCACCTTTCAAATCCGAATACGGCTTCAGTGACTTAGGTTGAGGTTATTGAGAAGAATGGAGGCGAGGGTCGGAATCGAACCGACGCATAAGGCTTTTGCAGAGCCCTGCCTTACCACTTGGCTACCCCGCCATTCCAGCGAACCTGAACGATAATTCGGATTGCCCTGCGTGCAAGCCTTTATTCGCCCGGATCGGCCGCGGGATGCAGGTCAGGAATCTTCGAGCCGCTGGTCCTGTTGCCGGTTGAACGGCCAGATTCCTAATTATCTTGTTCGCGTGCGTCCGGAAACCTAGAGTTTCGCATCACGATGCAAACCTATTCCTCAGCGGGTCAGTGACCACCTTTCCCTATGCGGGTTCTGATCGCCGAAGATGATCCGGTATCCCGCCTGAGCCTTCAGGCGTCCTTGAAGAAATGGGGATACGAGGTGACGACTGCGATCGACGGAAACGCGGCCTGGGAGATTCTCCAGAAGAACGACTGTCCGCGCCTGGCCATTCTCGATTGGGAAATGCCCGGCCTCACGGGTGTGGAGGTCTGCCGCAGGGTGCGCTCGTCCGTGGGTCGGGATTACGTCTACATTGCATTTCTCACCGCACGGGTCCTCAAGGAGGACATCATTGAGGGTTTCGACGCCGGTGCCGACGATTTTATCACCAAACCGTTTAATCCCCGGGAACTGGAGGGCCGACTGAGGGCCGCCGACCGCATTCTCGACCTGCACGCGGAACTGGGTGCCATCTACAACGCCTCACCCGTGGCAATGATCCTCCTGGATCGCGATTGCCGGATTAAGAACCTCAACCCCACCGGAGCCAGGCTCTCGGGACTATCGGCCGGGGGTTCGTCCGGGGCGGCGATTGGGGCATCCCTTCGGTGCGCGCATGGCGGGCCCCACACTCTGGAAAACACCCCCGCGTGCACCTGTTGGCCGTGCCTGCTGCAGCGGTTCGTCGCCGGGACCCAACGCACGGAAAAAATCACCCGTGAAGAGGTGATCCTGCGTCCGCTGAACCATTCCGGATCCGAGGAACTCTGTTTCCTGGTGTCCACGGAACGTCTCCTGGTCACCGGGGAAGACATGGTGCTGGTGGTGCTGGAGGATATTTCAGCCCGCAAGAAGGCGGAACGATCGCTGGCTGATTTGAATCGGACTCTGGAATCGCGCGTGGAACAACGGTCCGCGGAGGTCTATCAGCTCCTGCGTCAAAAGGACGGGTTCGTTCGCCGCCTGGGACACGATCTGAAGACCCCGTTGACACCCCTGGTTGCGTTGCTGCCGACTGTGGAAAAACGCGTTCAGGATCCGAAAGCGAAGAAAATGCTCCGACTGGCAATCCGGAACGTCGAATTCATGAGAGGCCTCGTCGAGAAGACCCTGCAGCTTGCAGAACTCAACAATACAAACACCAAACCAATCACGGAGCGAATCGACCTGGGCGAGGAGATCCGGAATGTCATCGCCACACTCTCCTACATTCTGGAAGCAGCGGCTGCCAGGGTGATCAATCAGATCACCGCCCCCGTTTGGGTGCTGGCAAATCCGCTCGAACTGCGGGAGGTTTTCCACAATCTGATCACGAACGCGATCAAATACTCCGAAGGTGGCGCAACGCTCCGGATTGCCGCCACCCGGAACGGCCGGATGGTGACCATGTCCTTCTCCGACGAAGGCATCGGCATGACGGCGGAGGACACCCGCCGGGTGTTTGAAGAGTTCTACAAGGCCGACCCTTCGAGACACGATCGCTCATCAACCGGCCTGGGACTGAGTGTCTGCAGAACGATCGTTGAGAGGCACGGAGGCAGGATCTGGGCGGAGAGTCCCGGTCTTCGCCTCGGTTCAACCATCTCCTTCTCCCTCCCCTCCGGGGAACCGGACATCGACCGGGCCGGAGCGACTCCGGAAGAAACCGGACCTTGTCCAACAACCGGAACCCAGAACAATCCGCACAACCCCTTCAAACCAAGCAATGACTAAACACATCCTTGTTGTCGACGACGACCCGTCCATGAGGGAGACGGTTGAACTGCTTCTGAACGAAGTCCACCCCTCCATTCGGTTTGCGGACGGCGGGCGCCAATGCCTGGAAGAACTGCGCGCCGGATTTCGCGGGCTGATCCTGATGGATGTGATGATGCCGGAACTGAACGGATGGGAAACCATCGCGGCGATCGTTGAAGAGGGGCTGGACGACGGGAATATCTTCTGCATGTTCACGGCCGTCCAGGATCCCGAGCCCAGGATGGAGTTTTTAAAGGAATACGTGCTGGATTACATCCGCAAACCGTTCACTTCGGAAGAACTTGTGGCGGTTGTGGACAGTTCCCTGGGATATCTCACCTGAACCCACCCCCCGGCAAACGTGAGCAGATCAAGGCCATGAACACGGTGATCCTGATTGGTGCCTCCACCGGTGGACCGCGTGCGCTGCAGACGGTGCTGCGCGGCATGCCGCCGCTCGATGCCAGCATCGTCCTGGTGCAACACATGCCCGAATACATCTCCGGGCCGTTTCGGAACACGCTCGCCGGGTTGACGGAAATGCAGGTGGTGATCGCAACCGACAGAATGGGCCTGGAACCAGGCACGGTTTATATTGCGCCGGGCGGCATCCATCTGACCCTGGAAGGCAACACCCAGCTGCGTCTGGTTCAGGGCCCGAAGGTCTGTTTTGTGCGACCCTCCATCGACGTGGCCATGAAGTCGCTGCAACAAAAGCCGGGCTCCAGGATCATCGGTGTCATCTTGACGGGAATGGGTCAGGACGGCGCCGAAGGGATCACGCATATCAAGAAGGCCGGTGGCATCACCATCGCCCAGGACGAAAAGAGCAGCACCATATACGGAATGCCAAGAGCGGCCGTGCAGACGGGATCGGTCGATCACGTGCTGCCATTGGAGAGAGTGCAATCCAAGCTCATCGGTCTGGCCGGGGTGTTGCTCAAACCACGTTCCGGGGGATAAACGGAAACGCAATTTCCAGGTTCAAATCTCGAACTGCGCCAGTCTCCTGAAACCTAGGATCATCGGAAACAAACCGAGCAGAAGCGAGAGCAGGAGGAACCCGGCGATGCCCGAAATGGTTTGCAGGGACCCACCGCCACCCCCCAGGGACCAGGGTGCCCCCAGGGCCAGGAGGGTGACCGATGCCACGATGTAGAGGAAACTCATCACCAGACAGAAGGTCCCCCCAAATCCGCTGACAATTCTGCTCGGGTTATCCTCCTTGAAATTGGGGTAAAGCACACCGAGTCCGACGGCCAGGCCGTTCAGGGTGAAGGTCATGATGACGACCGCCAGGGCGAAGTATGCGAGGCGCGGGGTCGCCACATGGAGCATTCCACAGGAAAGTGTGATCAACCCCAGAGTCACGACCAGGGAGGCGCAGCTGGCGAGCCCGAGTTTGGTGAGCACCATTCTGCGCAGCCCCAGGGGTGCCATGCCGACGATCCAGAGTCGTTTGCCTTCGAGCGAGAACTGGGGATAAACAAACCGCGTCGTCAGCGTGGCAAGGTTGAGGGAACACGCACCGAGGTTGAGGAACGAGACGAGGTTGATCCAAAACGGATTCGACAGTTGATGCGAGAAATGCCGGAGGTTGAGGATGTAGACACCCAGCAGTCCGAACAACACCACCGTCTGCCCCCACTGGCTGGTGTCGCGCCAGAAAATCCGGACGTCCTTGACAAGAAACGCGCGGGTGTCGCGCCGCAACCAGAAACACAACCCAAACACCAGTTCCAGCGGTCCGCGCATGCGCCGGGCCGACGCCCGTCGCTGCTGCCAGGCCTGGAACCACGTCCATCGCCCCAGCACGCTGCCGCGGCTCTGCACGGTGGACAAAGCCTCATAGAACGGGTCCCCCATGCGCGTGAACGAGAGATATCCGAAGAAGAGGGAATGGCTCAACAGGACCATGCAAAAAAACACGGCTCCGGTGAACGCTCCCTCGGCCCAGTTCTGAATGCCGGATGAAAGCCAGTAGCTCGGAAGGAACGAAAAGTTGGCAAACTGTGTCTTGACCAGCAGGCGATCGAGAACCTCAAGCACCCGTGTCTCGAGCATTTCGTCCGTCACCGTTTCCGCACGCCACCAGAACACGGCTCCGGCGAGGAATACACCCGCGGCCGCCAGGATGCACACCTGAAACACCCGACGATCCATGAACCGGCCGAGACCAACGGCGATCCAGGACCCTGCCAGCGAGGGAAGCACGATGAAGAGCGAAAGAAACACCACGGTGACGGCGTAGAAATGCCAGGGCACACCCCGCGTCAATCCATACGCCGCAAGCAACGGTGCCACCAGAAAGAGGAACGCCCAGGATGCCAGCAGGGTGGATTCGATGGATTTCCAGCGGAACACCTGAACCTTCGCAATCGGCAGCGTCAGCAGAAACGCGGTCTCACGATTTCGGAAGAAGTTTGTATAGGAAATGATCAGGCTGCTCAGCAGAAGGAGTACAAACAGGAACGCGAACAACAAAAAAATCATGCGCTCGGTCAGAAGCGGTCCGAGTCCGGGAAACTGTTCCACAAACGTCAGGCCCTTGTGAAAAATCCAGAACGAGAGCACGACATAACCCATGATAAACCCAACGATCAAGGCGGTGAGCAGACGCGATTGGTGAAGCACCGCCCGAAGCCGCCGCGAGGCCTGCAGCAGGGAGATCCGGGTCAGAAGAACAAGCACGTGCCGGCTGGTTCCACGGTTTGATTGGGATCGGTTCATTCCGGTTGGGAGACAAGGGGCTGGATGCAACGTGGCAGCGGCGGATCAGCCGAACAATCCCGGGACATTGAGGCGCAACCTGTCATTCGAGAATGCTTTCGTTCACTCATCGCACAGGATCAACCCGCCTCCTCCCGCGTCAGGGCCAGGAAACTCTCCTCCAGGGCTCCGGCGGCTCCGCTCTTCTCGCGCAGTTCCTCCCGGGAACCAATGGCCACGATCCGGCCGCGATGCATGATGGCGATGCGATCGGCCATCTCCTCGGCCACACTGAGCTGGTGTGTGGAAAGGAACACCGTCATTCCGGCAGCAGACCGCTCCTTGAGCACATCCTTGACCACGCGCGCATGGAAGGGATCCAAACCAACCATCGGTTCATCGATCACGAAGACTTCGGGATCGTGCAACAGGGCGGAAACGATGGCAACGCGTTGCCGGGTTCCATGAGAAAGCCCCTCGATTGGTTTGTTGAGATACGGACCCAGGCTGAAGCGTTCGATGAGCCCGGAGGATGCGGAATCAATGCGTTCGGGACTCAGGTCGAAGAGTTCCCCTGTGAACCGGAGAAACTCCGCCGGAGTCAGCTTGTCGTAAAGAAATGGAAAATCGGGCACATAGGCCATCCGCCGGCGGGCCTCCAGCGGATCGGTCTGCACATCGAAGCCGGCCACGGCAACAGACCCTGCCGTGGGCCGGATCAGGCCGGCGATCATGCGGATGGTGGTGGTTTTGCCGGCTGCGTTTGGCCCGAGCACCGCGAGGAACTCTCCGCGCGGAACCGCGAGGTCAATGCCGTCGACGGCGGCGAGGTCACCGAAGCGTTTCTGGAGATTCACCAATTCGATCATGACGACAAGGCAGGCACACCAGCACGTGACCCATCACGGTCTAGAGTCTGTTGAAAGCATCGTTGGAAAGCACGATTTGGTTGGGCAGTTCGACCCGCAGGATCTCGCCAATGCGGCTCACAATCACGACAAACTCGAAGCGGTCGACCAGTTTCGCGCGAAGGCGGTAGACCCGGATCCGGGAATGACCGATCGTGAACCAGTCGTTGTTGGCCTGCCACTGGAGTCCGAGAGACATCTCCGAGGGGGTGTTGCTGAGACCGAGCGGCGCGAGCGCCAACTGTGCCATCGGCAACCCGAGTTCCCCCAGGATGCTCGAGGGGTTGCGCAGGTCGCTCAATCGAAGTTTCTTTTCCCAGGGCGCTTCGGCGGAACCGGAGCGCACCGTCAAGGTCTGCTCCCCGGCCCGAGCCCGCACCTCCCAGAGACCGGAGGGGTTCGGAAACCGGCCGGCGATCTCGGTCCATTGGTGGTCCGTATCGAAAGCCGCATGCAGGTTGAAACGAAATCGTTCGTTCGGCGCCTCGTTGCTGACACTTCCCTCCAGATCAATCCGATAGCCACTCAACGCCTGCACCCTGCCTTCCAAATCCTCGTCCCCCACCTTGCCGGCCCGGAGTTCTTCACCCACATTCGGCCGCCAGCGGCAGTACCCAATCTTCCTCCCGTTCCTCGAGATCTCCAGCGAGGAATCATCCGGGGCAGCCAGAATGCGATGCCATACGGACTCGACGGGGACCGCACTTCCGAGCTCCACGCCTCCCGAGAACTCGGAACGCCAGAGCAGCACGTTCATGCTGATCCAGAACAGGGTGATGACCGGAAAGAGAAGGCGGTTGACCATGCCGTCAGTTCCGAGCCGAAGGAATATTGATCACCTGCCCGACCCTGAGGCGCTCCGGAACCACGGAGGGGTTTGCCGACTTGATCGCCGTAAAACTGACTGAGAATTGTTTGGAGATCCGGTAAAGATTATCCCCTGCCTTGATGGTGTAGGTGCGTGGGGTGCTCGTCACGGGAGATGGCGGAGCCGCCTGCGCGGGGGCCTCGGCGGTTTGGGTCGATACGACCGGAGCGCCGCCACTCGGCACGGGTGCCTGTCGGAGCAGCGTCGCTTCCACGGCCGCAGCCCGTAACACCGTATTGGAGGGTGGAGGCGGCACGGCCGCCAACCGCATGTTCAGCTGCATGATCTGCTCGCGAAGCTGGGTGTTTTCGGTCGCGAGTCGTGTCATTTCAGCGAAGGCCTTCTTGCTCACCAGGGAAAACGAAACCGTCTTTGCCAGCTCGACCTTGCACGAATTCACACGGGCCTGGACCATCTCCGAGAGATTGGACTCAGGTTCAAGCTTCAGGAATTTCTGAAAATGATAGATGGCCGAGGCGTAGTCGCCCAGATGCTGCTCGCCCAACAGGCCCAGCTCGAAATGCGCCTGACCGGAGGTCGGGTTTGTTTGCAGGACCCGCTCAAACGAATCGATCGCTCCATCGAAATCCATCGCGCTCTTGCGTCGTTTGCCCGCCTGAAAATCCGGGTTGTCAGCGTCACTCAACGGATTGCCGTTAAAGTTCGAGCAGGCCGCAAGACCCAACAGGACCGCTGCGCAGGCGGCCAAGCGGATCAGCGCCAATGGAACTTTCATCATGCGGGGAAATTAGTCGAACGGTGCTCCAGTTGCAAGGATCTCCGGTGGCGTTGCGCTCCGCCTCAATCGCGGTGCACCCAGGTGCTTCAGCTCCGTTCAGGGAGTCGCGGGCGCGGGAGCTTCCACGGCCGCGGGGGGAGCGTTCGTGACGGCCGGGTCCGCGGTGGGAGCCGACAAACCGAGCTGGGTTCTGAGCTGAGCCCGCAATTGTTCCTCCAACCCCACCTCAGGATCGAGAAGCTGGTCGAGAACCACCTTCTTCAATTCACCCAGGGGCGGCAGACCGACCCGTTCCTTGGACGCCTCGGGCAATTCGCTCTCAAACCGGTTCCAAACCTTCTGCGCAAACCGGTCAAGACCCACCGCCCTGTCATCCTCACCAATGGCCAGGCTCGTGAATGCGCTCGTGAGCAACCCCTCGAGCACCGCCTTGACCCGGTCGTGACTGCTTTCCCCCACATCCTCAGTGACCTTGGCCAGGGCGAATTCATCGAGCGTCTGGCCGTCCGGGACCGCGCCCGGATACTTCTTGACCATGTATTGGAACCATTGATTCGCGAAGGCCAGCCGATTGTAGCTGTAGAGGAAGTACACGGCCGTCTTGAGAAAGTTCTTATGGGCCGTCTCGAGGTTCTGCAGCATGTCCGGCTCGAACTCCATCATCTCCTCATAAGCCCGACTGGTTCGATTCACGATGTCCAGGTTCGGCGCATACATGAACTCCGTGGTGCCTTTTCTGGGAAAAATCAGGCGGCCACGATGGAATGCAAGCTGCATGGATTGGAAAATGACGCGCCGCAGGGAAATCAGATCCTTTTCCTTCAGTTTCTCGGACGCCGTTTTTTCCAGTCCTACGATCGCCCAATAGATGGCGTGGGTTTCAGGGAGCCGCCATTCCAGGGGGCCGTAACGCTCGTCGACCTCCCTGATCCAGGCTGGATCCATCTTGAAATGGTTTCGCAACCGATCGACCCGTTTCCGGGTCTCATCGGTCGTGGGATTGAGCAGTTCCTCGAAATCCGGGTGACCGTTGGGGAAGATATCGAGCGTTTCCTCGATCCAGGCACCCTTGTAGTAGTTGTGCGCATCATCGAGGTATTGCCCCATCTTGTGCTGGAAGTGCCAGGCCAGCTCCCGGTAGAGCAGCGGTTCGCCCGGATTATAGCGCAAGCCCTCGTCACGCAGCAGTTCAATGCCGCGCTTCACCCATTCCCAACGATCCTTTGGATCGTTGAATTTTACGGAGATGTTGTAGGACATGTTCCACGCCAGATGAATCCAGACCGACGTGAAATGCGGCTGCAGCTTGGTGATCCAGTCGGACAACTGCACCATTTCAAAGAATTTATCCTGCTCCTGCAGGTCGTTCACGCGCATCCAGAGGGCGTTGGCGATGAGCCCGCGGAATCCGCCCAGAGCGACGGTGGTGAACGCAAGCATCGGGGGTGCGTTCTCGAGGGGTTCCATCCGTGTGAGGCCCATGGAGTCGCGCTGGGCATTCAGGCGGCTCTGGACCCGGGAGACCCCGAAAATCAATACGACCGCCAGAGCGATGAGGACCGGCTTTTGATAACGTGTCAGAAATGGACTCATCGCGGGATCAGTGATTGCCTTGCGCGGTGGCCAGTTCCCGGCGGTTGAAGATTGTAATTCCGATCAACCCAAACATGCCGCCGATCAGGAGGATAATCTGCGCAAAGGCCCGGGCAAGCTGCCACCAGGTAATGCTGCGACCCGTGCTCAGCGCGTCGATCGGCGAAAATCCGAGCACCAGGTTGATCAGGGACAGAATCAGCTTAAAGAGCGGCAGGGCGACGTAATCAATCCACGCCATCTTGTCCGCAAATCCCGTTTCGTGGTTCACTTCAAGCACGGTGCCCTGCTCCAGTACCAGAGCCAGAATTCCACTCGAGAACGCAACAATGAGGACCGACACGGAAACAAATGCGGCGACGGGAAACGAGAGGAAGCTGGAGGCGGACAATCCGATTGCGGCCAGCAGGGCCAGCCAGAAGAAGATGATGGTGACACCGCGGAAATAGTTGACCCCGAAACTGCTCTCGGGATAGAGCACTTCCATGCCCTCTTCGGCGGAGAAAAGAAGCGCCGTCGGATTGCGGTTGACGAAGTTCACGATCAACACGCCTTCTTCATTGTAAAGGTTGGGAGGCACGATCAGTTCGTGAAACGAGTCCGGCGACAGGCTCATGTTCGTCTGGTAGAGCTCAGCGGAATTGGGGTCCCCCACCGCGAAGAGCCCCAGATAGGTGGGTGCCTTGCGGGTTTCGGCCACATTAAACTTCACGCGCAGAAACAGGGGCTTGTCCTTGAGGAAAACCTGGGCGCCCCCGAGGGGGATTTCCCATTGCCGCCTGTAATCCGAACCCACCACCTGATCCATCGCTTTGAGTTGCTCCCGGATCTGGGTGCGCATGTAATCGAAATCCGAGACCGGCAGATCTGTCTTTTCGATCCGCCTCTTGAGCTGTTCCTCCACCTGTTTTTCGAAATCAGGAATCGGCTCCCGGGCCGATCCCCGGGCGACCATGATCTCACTTTTCAGGATGGCCTGTTCATCGGGAGGGAGCTTCTGGGCGCGCCACTGCATCAGGCCAAAAACCGCTCCGGAGGAGATGCCGAGCAGAATTGCGTTGAGGGCCAGAATCCCGAACCACTTCCCAATCCAGATTTGCCACCTCGGAATCGGTTTCACCGCGACCATCTGGATCTGCGCCTCCTGGACATCCCGAGCCAAGGTCCCACAGGCGAGCCACAGGGTCGAAAAACCGAGGAACGCGGTGATGAGCGCCAGGGTGTAGGTGAGGATGATCTGTGTCAGACCGCGCGCAGTTCCATCATCCTTGATCACCATCGGCAGTACGATCACCGATCCGATCAAAACCGCGCTCAGCACCAGCACGAGCCGGTACCGAATCGCTGCTCGCATCGTCAGCAGGGTGATCGCCAATATCCTTTGCATGTTTTCTGGCTTGCCGGTCAGTTGTCGAATGTTCGGTTTCGCCCACCATTCCCGCCCCCGGGCAACCGCCACGCGGAAAGGTAACGGTGGGACATCAAAGCAGGGTTCTAGTCTTTTTTCCCCAGCAGGCTGGACAGCTTTTCATCCGCTTTTTTAAGATCCGCTTCCTTGGCCGCAGCCGGTTTCTGGGCGGTGGGCTGGGGCGTGGGTGTCTCCGCTTTGGTGAACCCTTCCAATTTCCGGTGATCGACCGCGTCGCTCGGCGCGGCAGGGGCAGCGGTGGCGGGCTTGGATGCCTGCGCCTCGGATGCCGCCGTCAATCGTGTGAGGACTCGCTCGGTGCGCGATGAAGATTCTTCGGCTTCACCCCGCAGATAGGCCGCCACACGATGGCCCGAGGTCGCCCCCGAGGTGGACGCATCGGTTTGGCGCGCCTGGTTGACCACTCCAAGAAAGTAGCTCTCCAGATTCTGTGTCGGCGTATCAATCCGAATGCGATCCTCGGCAACATCCTTGCGGATGATCTCGAGCACCTTCTCCGTGGTTGCGCGCGGCAACACCGGCGTGGTGATTCGCATGGCGTCCGGAGTGGCCAGCAGTTCCCTGAGCGTTCCCATCGCCCGGATCTTGCCGCCATAGTAAATGACCACCCGGTCACAGACGTCTTCGACATCCGCCAGCAAATGACTGCTCAAGATGATCGTTTTGCCACGAGCCGCCAGCGCGAGGATCAGGTCCTTGACCTCACGACAGCCAATGGGATCGAGCCCGGAGGTGGGTTCATCGAGAATCACCAGATCGGGATCGTTGATGAGCGCCTGTGCCAGGCCGATCCGGCGCTGCATGCCCTTGGAAAATTCGCCAACCTGCCGGGTGCGAGCCTTGTCCAGTCCCACCATTTCCAGCAGCTGTTCCGAGCGTTGCTTGCGTTCCTTGGGAGGCAATGAGAACAGATTACCGAAAAAATCGAGGGTCTCGTCTGAATTCAGATACCGGTAGAGATAGGATTCCTCGGGCAGGTAGCCGATGCGCGATTTGGTGGCGACATGCCTTGGGCTGTGACGAAACACCTCCACGTGACCCCGGGTGGGGTAGAGCAGGCCAAGCAGCATTTTTACCGTGGTGGACTTGCCGGAACCGTTTGGTCCCAGGAGCCCGAAAACCTCTCCACGCCGCACTTCAAAATCCACATTGTCAACCGCCCGCGCCTTCGGCCGACCCCAAAAGTCCTTGAACACCTTGGTGAGGCCGCGGACCGCCACCACGATCTCACCCGTTTGATGGGGCGACCGGGCGGAAGGTTCGGATTGCGGTGTGCTCAGGCTTTCGAGTGTGGCTGCGCTCATGATTTTCTCTGTGGGTCGGAGGTCAGGCGATCTTCGGCTCCAGCCGCGGTGAGGAGGCTGGCTCCGGTGTTTCACTCGATTCGAACGGTTCGAGTTCTTCGCCGTACCGCACCAGACGGGCACTATTGAATACCACGATGAGGGATCCGACGTTGTGCAGCACCGCCGCAAGGATCGGGTGCACGTAACCAAATGCGGCGGCGATCAGGCCGCCGATGATGAAGATCACGCCCACCATGAAGTTCTGGTTGATGACCGAACGAGTGCTCTTCGAAAGGCGCATCAGGAACGGAAGGCGGCGAAGATCGTTGTTCATGAGTGCGATCGTCGCGCTGTGAATGGCCACCTCGCTGCCGGCCGCCCCCATGGCAATGCCGATGTCGCCTGCCGCCAGTGCGGGGGCATCGTTTACACCGTCGCCCACCACCGCCACACGGTATCCCCGTTTCTTGATCTGCCGGACAAATTCCACCTTGTTTTGCGGGAGACACTCGGCCACCACCTCCTCGCAGCCGATTTCCAACGCCACCCGCGCCGCCACCGGCTGCCGGTCGCCCGACACCATGGCCACCCGACGCACACCGACCTCAAAGAGAGCGGCCAAAGACTCCCGCGCTTCGGCGCGTGTTTCGTCCCGCAGCCCGATCCAGCCGACACAGATTCCGTCCCGAGCCGCGAAAACCAGACTAAACCCCTCGGTCTCGTTGAGGTCCACCGTTTGTTCGAAATCACCGGTCACTCCATTGTCTCGCAGCCACTGCGCCCGTCCAATCACGACCTGAGCATCATCGACCCGAGCCTTGATGCCGCGTCCGGCGGTTTCAGTAAAATCTTCAGGATTGCCCATCGGCACACCGGCCTCCTCGGCCAGGATCGCCAGGGCCTTGGCCGTGGGATGATTGCTGTAACGTTCGGCGGTGGCCGCTATGCGGAGCAGCTCAGCCGGTTTGACGTCGCCGATCGGATTGAGCCGGCTCACGCTCAATTTGCCGGTCGTCAGTGTGCCCGTCTTGTCGAACACAAAGGCATTGATCCGGGAAGCAGCCTCGATGTCGCCGACGTTCTTGATCAGGATTCCCAGGCGGGCAGCCGCCGAAAGCGCCGCCACCATCGCGGTGGGTGTTGCCAGAATAAAGGCGCACGGACAAGCAACGATCAGAACGGCGATCACGTTGTTCAGGTTCTGGGAGAACGCCCAGACCAGGGCGCCAATGACCAGCACGAACGGGGTGTAATAGCCCATGTATTGGTCGACAATGCGCATGATCGGCAGTTTGGTTTTCTCCGCCGCCAAAATCAGCCCGCGCACACGGCCCAGCGTGGTATCCTGTCCGGCCCGGCTCACGCGGATCTCCAGCACGCCGGTGAGATTCTGGGTTCCTGCAAAAACTTCATCACCGGGTTTCTTGTCAACCGGCAGCGATTCACCCGTGATGTTCGCCTGGTTGAAAGATCCCTGTCCGTTCACGATCTCGCCGTCCGCGGCCACATTATCACCGGGGCGCACCCGGATGACATCGCCCACGGACAAATCCTTCGCGGCGACCTCGTCCTCGTCACCGTTGCTGTTGATGCGCCGCGCCTTGGTCGGGGTGAGTTTGATCAGGGACTCGATCGAAGCGCGCGCGCCGGCTGCGGTGCGGGACTCGATGATTTCACCCATCAACATGAAAAACGCGACGATGCCCGCAATCTCGTATTGACCGGAGGCGAACGCGGCCAGAACGGCGATCCCGACCAGTTCGTTGATGCTGAGAATGCCGCGCCGGACATCCTTCAGGGCGGTCCAGACAATGGGGTATCCCAGAATGATCGCACCGATCATGGCGCTGAAGTTGGCGACCATGGATTCGGCGTTGGTGCCCTTGTCGAGAAACCACTGCACGACCCAGGCGTTGACGATGAAGATCAGGCCCACGAGGGTCTGCTTGAGGCGCACGGGCGTATGCTCGTGATCGTGCTCGCAAGTCTCGCAGTCCGGGTCGGACGGGTGCTGGGCATGATTCGGATCGAGCTCAGACTCTTTTCGGCTCATGAGAGAGGTTACTTGCATAAATTTTCTTTCGCAAATTGCGGATTCAGGCGCGCCCAAGCCGTTGTTCCCCATTTGGGAACCGGCACGCCCGGACGCCGATCAGCGTCGCGATGGTTTCTGTGGTTCGCGGTTGAGCAACATTCTCAACTCACGCTCGCGCCCTTTCTGTCCCTCGGGGACGAAAAACTTCTCGATGGCGGAATTGGTCAGAATCCGTTGGACCGCCTCGTTCCGCAGGCGCGCCATAAACAGACCCGGGTTGCGCTCGAAATGCGGCAATTGATTTGTGAAATAACGTGCTTCGGCGGTCACCGCCTGGACCAGGCGCGCGCGGGTGGTTTCGCCGGCATTGACGATCGAGTTGGCTTCGCCCCGTGACGTGCTGTAGCTGCGGCTGGCGTAGGACCTGGCAACTTCATTGGTCTGGCGGCTCTCCTGTTCGGCCGAAAGCACCGCCTCGAACGCGGGTTTCAGATACCTGGGCGGGATCGACTTCATTTCAACCTGTTCCACCGTCACGCCCAGCCCCTGCCGATCCACCATCGTCTGCACCCGGCCCGTGATTTTCTCCTTCAAACCCAGAATGTTCAACCGGAGTGCGTCATCCGCGGTGTATTGGGACGAAGCGTAGAAGAGGGCGTTGTTGAGTGCGTTCTGCACCAGGTTCGATGCGTTGACAAAGTTCAGCGCGTAATCGAGGGGTTTGTTGATTCGATACCGCAGCGTGGCGCGCAGGTGAATGATGTTCGTATCGGACGTCAGCGTGTATCCATCTGCCGCCGGGTTCAGGGAAGGCCCCGGATACGGTTCCGTTCCGGATGCTTCCATTTCCGGCGTGGTGGCATACCACCCGGTGGAAGAACGAACCGTCTGGAACTCGCTGAAAGGTATCTTCACCACTTCGTCGACCGGGTAGGGAAACGACCAATGGGCTCCCGGACCGAGCAGCTGCTGATCCCCCACGCCGAGGGGACGGCCAAACCGGAGGATGATGGCTCGCTCCTTGGAGGATACGGTGAAAAATCCAGATGAGAAGAAGACCACCACCAGCAGGATCATGACGATCTTGACGATGACAAAACTGCTCCGAAGCGCCTCGGCCAGCGCGCGGGATCCGGAATCCTCGGCGGCATCGTGCGAAGGCACGCCCGTGTCCGGCAGCTGTTCGTCCTTCTTGGGATCGATGGGATCGTTGGAGTTGGTCATGGCGCGATCAAGGGTTCCGGGGCCTCAACGTCGGCACCGAGGATGCGCCTGAAGACGCTCCCGGAATTCGGGTGAGCAGGTCGTAAGGCGGCGTGCGTTCGTCAAGAATCAGGGTTGTCTTGTCCTTCAGCGTGGATTCCAGCGTCTCGACGTTCAGAAGGAACATCGCCAGCTCCGCATTCTGCTCAAACACCTTGAACCACTCCGCCGCTTCGGCATCCGCTTTGCCACGGATTTCGATCGCCTGGCTGGATGCTTCGGCAAGAATCTTGTCCCGTTCCCGGTCGGCATTGCTCCGGATCTTCATGGCCGCCGCTTCCCCCTCGGCCTTGATCCGCTGCACCTCGCGGTCGCGTTCGGACTGCATGCGCGCGAACACCTTTTCGGTCACGCTCTCGGGCAGCCCCAGTTTCTTGATGCCAACGAACTTCACCTCGATGCCGTATTTATCGGCGGCCACCGGTCGGATCGCCTGCATGATTTCGCGTTCGATCTCGTCGAACCTGAGCTGCTTGGCATCCGTGGAGACAAAATGAGAGAATGTATGCTTGCCAACGACTTCGTTCTTGCTGCTCTCGACCAATCCACCCAGAGCGGGTTCCGCCTCGGACGCCTGCCCGCCTGGGAAACTGTTGAAGAAGTTGGTCGGGTTGCTGATCGTCCATCCGACATACACCATGACCAGGAGCGGATAACTGTCCTGGGTGAGCGCCTGTTCGAACCGGCCCTCGTAGCTGTGGATCCGGCGGTCAAACCGGTAGACCTTCTGAATGGGGCGCGGCCATTTCCAGTTCAACCCCGCCTGCTCAATGAACCGGGTCGGTTTGTCAAACGTGGTCACCACCGCCACCTCGGTCTGGCGGACCTGGAAGGTGAACAACAGGATCACAAAGATGAACAGTAGGAGAAACCCGACGATGACCGTGATTGTATTGCGTTTCATGCTCTTGTTTTCAGATTACTTGGCGGCACCCGGAAGCGGCACATCCAGAAGATCGGGGCGTAGTTTGTCCTGCAGATCCACCGTCACGACGTCGCGCACATTGGTGACAGTCAAAATGTATTTCCGGGAATTGGTCGCACTCTGCGAGAGTGCCTTCAGGTAGGCCCGATGTGAAAAGATTGTCGGCGAAGCCCGGAACGCGGAGAGCTGATTGGTGAAGCGCGCCGCCCTGGCCTGAGTCTCGGCCACTTTGCGAAACAGGTAGGCGTCCGCCTGGTCAATGGCCATGGAGGCATTGGCCGATGCCAGAGCCACCGTCTCGGCCGCATAACCTTCGGCGGCATGAACGGCCGATTCCTTCTCCTGACTGGCACCGTTGACCTCTTCAAATTTGGTGGCAACCTTCACCGGCGGATGGATGTCCTGCAATCCGACCAAAACGACATCCACTCCGAGTTGAAGCGCGTTGGCCTGGGTTTGAATGCGTTCCCGCAGATCCAGCGCCGCACTGGCACGGCCATTGGACATCACGTCAAACAGATCGACGCCAACGAGGTAGCGGATCACTTCGCGGGTGGCAATTTTCTCAAGCAACTTGCCGGAATCCACATGGTTGTAAAACCAGGCACGCAGATCATTGATCTGGTATTGCACCGGAATATTGATGCTCAGCAAATCGACGGGCGCGCCCTTCTCGGCGGTGACCGAGTTGGTCGAGGCGGAAAGCGAACGGCTGGCCACCATCACGTTGAACTCTTCCTCACCGGCATGCGCCACCGACCAAAGGACCGTGTGGCTGTCTTCGGCATGCTCCTCTTCGTGCTCCTCCCCTTCCTCGGCACCCACCGTGAACGTCTGGATTTGACGGGTACGGGCGCGGTAAACGGTGTCAATCGGAGCCGGAAGTTTCAGATGCATTCCAGGCTCGAGCAACGCGCCATTGTCCACCGGACGGCCGAACCGTTCGAGAAGCCCCTGTTCGCCCGGGCTGATGAACACCACCGTGGTGGAGAGCCAGAGCAATGCAAACTGCAGAAGCACGATCCAGGCGAAGGCTTTCTCGAGAAACCGGTAGAACCAGGTTTCCGACACCTTGAATCCGAACTGGTAATCAAGCGCCTGTGCAGCCGTGGTCACCAAACCTTCGGGATGCCCGAGCAATCCGACCAGCCGGCTCTCGTAGAGCGGACGGGCGGCCTTGCCCTTGACTCGGGGACGGTAGATCTCGAGCACCAGATTGACCAGGTTCTCGATGGCGGCCAGGGCGATGATGCCGGCAAAGACGCGGGCGGTGTACAAATCGAACCCCGAAAATCCCAGAAGGTCCGCGGCGTGGGACACTGCGACGATGAAACAGATATACGAACCCAGCAGCAGGTAGCTGGCACCGGGCCGGAGCAGGCGCGAGTTCTCCAGCTGCGCCAGGCCGGCCGAATATTTGCCAACCATGAACAGGATCAATGCGCACAGCCCGAAAAGCGCCATCGAAACCGTTGGTTTCGAGAGTCCCTCCGGCGTGATTTTCATCAGCCAGGTCGCCAGGAAATAGGCCACACCGGCCTGGATCAGGAAGAGGAACACCGTGAACACGGGGAGAAACACCCGTTCGAACTGCTCCCTGGACCGTTGTGCGGGCAGAATCTCGACATCGGTCGCCGTAAACAGCCCGGAGCCACCCTTCGATTTGGTGAGCTCCTCAAATTCGAGCTTCTCCAGCCGCTCGGATTCCTCCAGCCGCATCTGAATGTAGCTGACACAGGCGACCAGCAGGCCGAGTCCCAGCATCACCAACCCAGCCTGACCGGTCAGGGTCTTGGAATAAAACGCAAGGATCGCCGTGGCGGCGAAGACCACCATCGACACAACCACATTGACCAGCCCAGTTTTTAAATGATTTCGTTCCATGCGTAGCTTCAGGTCAATTCGCGGTCTTCAAACAGGATCAACGCCACAGAGAGCGTGGCACCCAGATACCCGAGCACATAACCGAACGCTTGCCCGACGTACGGCCACGGGATCTTTTTTTCGTTCTCAAGCGCGTCTGCAAGCCAGAAAAGCTGCCAGTTAGGCAAAACACTGTAAAGAATAGAAGCCCACCAGACGGGTCCCAACCCCGCCGCCCGCATCCGGGCCTGCTCCTCGGGGGTAACCTGCCCCTGCTCCACCGGCTCCAGTCGCCCATCCTTGTTCAGATCATGGGTCTCCACCGTCTGGGACATCATTCGAATTTGTTCGTCCGTCCAACGGGTGTCGCGCACCTGAGCCTTGGTGTCGAACAGGTTCCACGCAGGAACCGCCCGTCGTCCCACCAGGAAATCCGACATCAGCCCCAGCAGGAAGAACGCAGAGCATACCGCCAAAGTCGGGATCATTTCAAGCCTCGTCGAACAGGCCAGCGCCAGTCCCGCCAGTATCCAGAGTGCAAACAGGATCAGGATCGCCGCCGGCACCATCCTCCAGTCCACCACCGGTGCCGCCCGGGTCATGATCGCCTCTGCCTTCGTGAAAAATGCAATCACCACGAACGCCACCGTGATCATCCCCACCACAAAAAACACGGCATCCGCCACAAACGGACGCCGTAGAAAATAGTTGGAAAACCCGCCGAACCCGTAGCCCAAAGCCACCGCCCCAAAGAATATCAAGAGCGAGCGGGTGTCCACCTCGCCATAGGCGTCGAATGCCATCCGGCTCGCCAGCAGCGCGGCCAGCAGATTCGTGAAGGTCAGCAGCGTCAACGCCCCGGCCACACCCACATATTTCGCGAGCAAAAACTGCACCCGGCTCACCGGCTTGGCCAGGACCGCCAGGGCGGTCCCGCTCCGGATCTCATGCGCCACGGATGAGGAGGCGCTCAGCACCGCCCCGAACAGTCCCGTCAGCAGCATCGTGGCCAGCGCGCCATCCTTCACCAGCTTGGGATCTTCTCCAAATCCGAAATAGGGCACCGCCGACAGAAACACGATGAAACAGGCGGCAGCCGTCATGAGCAACAGGAACACGGGCTGACGGATCAGCTCCATGAACGCGTTGCCCGCTATGGTCATTGCTTGTCGCATGCGTCTCAAATAAATCGTTTTCCGCCAATTCCATGGGGCGGTCGGTGGCGTGCCTCAGTTGCATGCCGACCGGCGGACTGACCTAGGTGAGCGGCGAAATTAACTGGATTCCGCCCTGCTGCACACTGTGCGTTTGATTGCACACCCACTCCCTGGAGCAGGCATCCGAACGCACAGGGTCAAGCACTTAGATCCCGAAGCCCCCTCGCTCCTGCTCAGTAATAACGGACCAGCGACTTGGTTTTTAGCCGTTCGATCCACTTGTCATGCAGTCGTTTCATTTCGATTGCCTTGAGGTTGGTCTCAATCTCGTCCCGCACCTCAGGCAACGATTTTGTATGCGCCGGGATCACCCCTTCCACCAGCAGGATGTAGGATCCGTCCGCTGCAGTGATCACCCCGCTGAGTTCACCCGGTTTCAGCGAGAACGCAGGCTCAGCCAGATCCTCGCGCAATACGGATCGCTCCACCCAACCCCAGTCGCCACCTTCCGAGGCCTGTGTGCTCTGGGAATAAATCCGCGCCAACTCGGCAAAGGGCACTCCCGCCTTGAGTTTCGAAATGATTTCCGCGGCCAACCGGCCCGTGTCCAGTCCCTGCTCCCCCAATCGGCTCGGCAACACGATCATTCGCAGCTTGATCTGATCCTCCACGCGGAAATTCGCACGATTTTCCACATAATAAACCTCGATTTTATGGGGTGAGATCAGGGGATCCTGAGGCAGATTATGCCGCCGCATCTCCCGCAGCACGGCCGACTTCCGGACCCGTTCCTTGTAACTTTCAAACGTAAGACCCTGCGCTTGAAGTGTTTTTGTGAAAGTCAGCCGATCTCCGTACGTTTGGATGTCTTTCTGCACCATATCTTCGATATAGGTCTCCGGCAGCACGAACCCCGCTGTCTTAAACTCATGCAGGATCAACTGCTCTTCGACCAGTTCGTCCAGGTACTTTTCCTGCAGTTCACGCAGCTTCTGGGTGAACGTTTCAGGGTTGGCGGCATACTGGGACTGCAGAAAGGACGCATCGGGCGCAAGCCGGTTCTCGAGATCCTTCTTGGTGATGATGGCTTCGTTGACGCGAGCCAGCACCGCGTTGGCGAGAATCGGCGCGGCTCCGGACACAGGTGCCACACAAACGAGTAATGCTAAGACGATTCTCAAGAAACTCATATTTCAAAGGGACCCACTGTAGGCGACGCTCCCCGCACGGTCAAGCGGTGCCACGGTCAAGATTTCTAAATCCCCGACCCGTGTCCGTGAAACGGGGAACCACGCTTTCACGCTCCGCCGTTTATCCGGTTATCCGAATCACAATCGCCGCGAGCAGTTTTCCGGATTCGCCCATGCTCCGGTAGATGACATCCACGGTAAAAATCCCCATCATCGCCATTCCGCACGCCATCTTTCCGAGGGCACCCGCAAGCAACCCAAGCAACGCCCCGACGCCCGCACGCGCAGCTTCGTCGAACTTGCGTCCACCCACCATTTCAAACAGGAGCGCCCCGATGAACGGTCCCAGAATCATTCCCGGCAGACTGAAGAACAGCCCCAGGCAGGCGCCAACCACCGCACCCAGGATCCCGCGCCAGGTGGCACCGAGCTTCCGCGCACCGAGCATGGTGGCCAGATAATCAACGCCCAGGGAGAACAACGTGATGCCGAGCAGGAGCAGGAGCACCGAGGTTCGGGCGCTGGCCTCCCCGAAATAAAGACGATGCGCCACCGCGCCGGCGAGCACCAGCGGCGTGCTCGGCAGGGCGGGCAGCAGGCTGCCCAGAATTCCAACGCCCATCACCAAAAGTGCCAGGCAAAGACCAACGATTTGTTCAATACTCACGGATTGTATTCGAAATCTCCGGAAACATCCGGATGGTTCAGCCCCGGGCTCCAACACCCTTCACCCGAAGCGCCAGCACCGCCTTCTGAAAATCCTCCGGTGCGGGCACCGTAAAACTCATTCGCTCGCTGCGGACCGGATGCGTGAAACAGAGCGTGCGGGCATGCAGCAGCACCCGCGGCGCGGCATAGTTGGTGAGCTCGCACAAACGCCGGGTCTGCCGGCTCCCATACACCTGATCCCCCGCCAGCGGAGCCCCCAGGTGCTGGAAATGCACCCGAATCTGGTGCGTCCGTCCCGTGTGCAGCCGGGCTTCCACATGATCCGCTCCGGACAACCGCTCCAGCACCCGGTAACTGGTCCAGGCTTCCCGTCCCTTGCCATCGGTCACCGACATGCGTTTCCGATGGGATGGATGGCGTGCAATCGCGGCGTGGATCTCACCACTGGCCCGCGGCAGATGCCCGCACACCACGGCCTCGTAAATCTTCTCAACCCTGCGTTCCGCGAACTGCTGGCTCAGTGCCGTGTGCGACGTGTCGTTCTTGGCGACCACCAGGCAGCCGCTGGTCTCCTTGTCGAGTCGATGCACAATCCCCGGTCGGGCCACCCCTCCGATGCCACTGAGTTGCCCCCGGCAATGGTGGAGCAGGGCATTGACCAGCGTGTGGGACTCATGCCCCGCGGCCGGATGCACCACCATGCCCGCCGGTTTGTTCAGAACCAGCAACCCCTCGTCCTCGTACACGATCTCGAGCGGGATCTTCTCCGGCTCCACGTCGAGCGATTTGGGTTCCGGCCAGTGCACCTGAATCCTGTCCCCGCGCGTCGGCCGATGCGCCGGTTTTACAGTCTGTCCACCCAAACGAATCTCCCCCTGCTCGATCAACCGCCGAATCGTCTCGCGCGAAACCGCAGGAAACCGGGTGCGCAGGTAGGTGTCCAGCCTCTGGTTCACGACGAGTTCCGCCACCACCAGCACCTCGCTTCGTGAGTCCATCCCGGCATCGTCAGACGGTTCCATCAGCGACGGATCTTCGTCGATGAAACCGGGGATGACGGGCATAGACCTTTGTTCAGGGTCCATAAAATGATCCGATTACGTTTTCAACGGGGTGCGTCGTGCCAGCCTCGACAGAAGCACCAGACCCGCCAGAACTGTCAGCACACTAAAAATCTGCGCCGGGGTGATCATCCCGGCAACATAACGTTTGGGATAATCCCCACGAAACGTTTCTACAAAGGCCCGGAGCATGGAGTACGCGACCAGGTAGATGCCGAACACCTGCCCCTCGAAACGCCTTTTCCGATACCACCACGCCAACGCAAAATAGAGCGCGAAATTGAGGATCGATTCATACACCTGGACCGGGTGCACCGCAACACCGCCGGTCCAGTGATCCGCAGGGAACCGAATGGCCCAGGGCAAATCCGTCGGTCTGCCGTAACAACAACCCGTCATCAGGCACCCCAACCGCCCAAACCCGTGTCCCAACGCAATGCTGGGGGAAAGACTGTCCGCCAGAGTCCAGAGCGAGAGCTTCTTTAGACGGGCATAAACAATCGTTGCCAGCGAGGCACCCACCAGCCCCCCGTAAAACACCAATCCACTGCGCCGCAACATAAAAACCTCCCACAGAGGTTTCCCTGCAAACTCTTCTTTCCAGAAGTACAGCACATACCAGGTCCGGGCTCCCACGATCGCGCCCCCAATCAGCCAGGGTGCCAGGTCGATGATCGTTTGCGCGGATATCCCATACCGCTCAGCCCTCCGGCTGGCAGTCCAAAATCCAGCCACAAAAGCCAGAGCAGCCAGAATCCCATACCAGTAGATGGCCACCCCCCCGAATTGAAAAGCGATGCTATGCACGTTTGACCCTGAACCTACGGATCGACCAAACCGCTGACAAGCGGGAATACCGGATCAATCGCCACGGGGAGGAATGAGGTCCTCCGAGTCCCGCTGCCAGTCGGCCAACGGATCCGGAGGGTGGGCGAAGCGTCCGCAGAGCCGCGGGTCATTGGAAGGCTGGAGTAGTCCGTTTGGAACGGATGTCTGCCTCGCGGCTCGAGCGGTGGATACGGAATCCGGATCGCCTCATTTTTTCACCGGAAGGTACGGGGAGGACCCTGTGGCTTTTTGCGGGAGCCTTCCAAAGCGGCGACGGGTTTGGGCGAACCAGGGGATTCGTGTCTGCCATTGGGATGCATTCCAGGGCATGGCGTCGGAAAAATCGATCGTGTTTTGGAGTGCGCCATTCTGTCTTGCACGTGGAATTCATTTCCGACTCACAAAAACCTTGCACGTTCGTCGAAACACCCCCTACGCTGCACTCCTCAGCGACACTTCGTTGTTTAATGTTAAATGAAGCGGGCTGTGTTCCGCTCCTCTCAATTGTACCCTTTTTGATGAAAAAACTAATTCTGCTTTTGCTTGTTGGAACGATAGTGCTTGACGATCAATCGTCCCTGCTTCCCATCTCTTCAGTATCTGCCGCTCCGGTGAATCCGCGAATCTCCTCCTGGCTGACGGCACCCTCCGGGCAATACGCGCGGCTGTACCGCACGTATGCGGACGAACAGGCGGACACTGCCGTATCCGTCTGGAGCAATACAAACTATGCCCAGGAGCAACCCGCCTATGCGGGGGTGCAGAAGGTCAGTCACTCGGGCAACTTCGTGTATTTGCGCACCACCGGACTGGCCCTGGGCCACGTCATGGGCCCGTGGTATAACAACACCGGAGCCGGGGGCGCGCTTGAGGTGTTCGGCAACTGGCCCGAGGCGATTTACGGCGATTATCGGTTTCCTCTGCAACCCACGATTCCCTCCGTACGAACCCCGTTTCCCGGAGGTGCCATCGGTTTGATGGTCGACGGGACCGTGATCTTTTCCTCCAGCGATGCGTATTCCTGGGACAACAACGAGGATGGAACGGGCAACGGAAAAGACACGCTGCCCGGCCCGCAAGCGGGCGGCTTCGGGGACGGCATCTGGAACCACGACGCCTACATCACCGAGAGCAACACCTTCGACAAGTCAAACTCACACGCCGCCGGAAACCAGCTTCACTACCACGCCGCTCCGATGAAGCTCCGATTCCTCCTGGGCGACTCGGTTCAGGCCGTGCGGCAGGCCAACGGCGAGTTTCTTTATTCCGACAATTTCAACGGCACCCATTCGCCCATCCTCGGTTGGATGAACGACGGATACCCGCTTTACGGACCTTACGGTTTCAGCAATCCCGATGATCCCACCAGCCCCGTTCGTCGCATGATCTCGGGCTTCATCGTGCGCGACGGCAGCAACGGCACCTACGACATTCCGTCCAGCGGACGCGTCCGACTTCCCGCCTGGATGGTCCGTTCGACCGGCCGCGGGCCGGACCTCACGGTGAATCAGAAGGGCCCCACCCATGCCGCGGTTCCGGTTCCCTATTTCATGGAGGACTACGATTTCAAGGGGGACCTCCAGGGTTTCTCCCCTTACGACGGCACGGGAATCTTTGACGAGAACCGGCACTACGACATGAATGAATTCAACGTGCGATTCTGCAGGACTCCGGAGTTCCCGGACGGGACCTGGGCCTACTTCACCTGCATCGATGGCAGCGGGAATCCCACCTTCCCTTACAACGTCGGCCGCGATTATTTTGGCGATCCGGCTCAGGGAGGCATCGTGAGGAACATCACCGAAGACCTGACCACCGATTTCGAAGGGGGACCGAATCTGCCGGTGATTCTCGAATCTCCCAGCGTCAACGGGGACACGGTCACCCTCACCTGGAACGGAGCGGAGGGCGGTTCGTACACCGTCGAATCGGCGGACGATCCTTCGGCCACCAGCTGGACCGAGGTCGTCAGCGGGGTGATCACCACTTCGAACCAGGGCTCGGCAACCGATGCTTCCAGGGTGGGCGCACGGTTCTACCGGGTGACCCGAACCGCTCTCGCGGCTTATGACGCAGTGGGAAGCGCCAGTGGCGCCGGCGAGGGCGGCGGCCAGGGAGGAGGAGGCGGCGGTGGAGCGGGGGGAATCACGATCGGCCAGGTCACTCCAAACAGCGCCGACCCGGGGAGCACGGTCTCTGTCAGCATCACCCTTTCCGGTGCCATGCTTCCACCGGCCAACGTTGCTCCGACTGCCGTCTCCATCGGCTCGATTGCCGCCACGTCCATCACCTACGACGGTTCCGTGGTGACTGCCGTGTTCACCCTGCCGGAGGGCACCACCGGGGCTCAGGATCTGAGCGTTACCCTTCCTCCGCCGCCAAACTTACAGGACGCCGTGGTGATCACCTCGGCCGGAGCGTTCACCATCACCGGCACCCAGGGCGGAACCGGCGGGGGCGGGGGGGCCGGCATCAGCAGCGTTTCACCCCAGACCGGGACGCGCGGAACTTCGGTGACCCTTTCGATCGAACTGGATCCCGCGGCAACTCCTGCGGTGCCTCCGGCGAACGCGCCACTGCCTGCGGTGACGGTGGGAGCGATCAACGCCACCCAGGTCGCGCGCAACAACAATACGATCACCGCAACCCTGGTGATTCCGCCCAACGCGCCCATCGGCACGAAGGAGATTGTCGTGACCTTCGAACCCGCACCCGGGAAGGAGTCCGGTCCCAGCTACAAACTGGCCGGGGTTTTTCGGGTTGACTGAACTCACCCGTCGGACCCGCCCCGATCCGCGGGGCCGCCGCGGCGATACGAACCGATGCGAATGAAGGCACCCTCCCGACTCCCGGCCCTGCTTGCGCTGCTGCTGGGGTGCGGGACGGTGCCCGCGGGAGAGTTGTCGTTCGTTTTCGAAACACGCCTGAACGACCGCCCATTGATTCTGGACGAATCAATGGGCACGAATGCGATCGGGCAGGTGGTTTCAGTCAGTCGCCTCGACTGGCTGCTTTCCGAAATCCAACTGCATTCGGAGGAGAACGGCTGGCTGGCAGCAAGCCGGGATTCGTTTTTTATCAGTGAAGGCAGGGGGCGAAACCGGTTCTCGATGACTGATGCTCCCGCCGGGCGATTCGACCGTCTTTCATTTCGCATCGGGTTGAATCCGGAAACCAACGCAGCCAATCCAGCAAGCCACGGTCCGGCGCATCCGCTCAACCCGGTTCTGAACGGATTGCACTGGAGCTGGCAGAACGGCTACGTATTCCTGGCGCTCGAAGGCAAATGGACGGACCCGGAAACATCGCGGTCCGGCGGGTACTCCTATCACCTGGGCAACGATCACATGCGGATGATCGTCGACCTGCCTCTCGAGTTGACACTGCCCACCGATCGACCCGTCAAACTCCGGCTCGATCTCGACACCGTGCTCGGCGGCCCGGCACCGATTGCCTTTGGCACGGACACCGCCTCGACCCACGGACGCAGGGGGGATCCGCTGGCAGACAAACTGCAGACCAACGCCGTGGCCGCCTTCAGCGTCGAATGGATCAACCGCACCCCGGTCGAGCCAGACAGCAAACCGGCCGCATCCATCGTTCTGATCAACCCCCAGGCAACCCCATACCGGTTCACTTTCGGACGACAGTTTCCGCCACCCCGCTTGCCCAGGGACAATCCACTGACTCGGGAAGGAGTGGCCCTGGGGCGGGAGTTGTTCCAAGAACCGCTGCTGTCGCTCACGGAAAACCAGTCGTGCGCCTCGTGCCATCAGCCCGCCGCGGGCTTCGTGGATCCGGGCAGGGCCTTCAGTCTCGGCGCTGAAGGATCGGCTGGAACGAGAAACACAATGCCGCTCTTCAACCTGGCCTGGAAGGAACGATTCTTCTGGGATGGCCGCGCCGCAACGCTCAGGGAACAGGTGCTGATGCCGATCCAGAATCCGATCGAAATGCACGAGACCCTGCCGCGTGCCGTGGCCAAACTTGAGTCGGCCGGTTATTCACCCCGGTTCAATGCGGCTTTCGATTCACCGGAAATCAACCCGGATCGGGTCGCCCGCGCGCTGGAGCAATTCGTGCTCACCATCATCAGTCAGGATTCCAGGTTTGATCGCGCCATGCGCGGCAAGGCGACACTGACCGAATTGGAGAAGAAGGGATTCCTGTTGTTCAACACCGAGTACGATCCACGGCGTGGACTTTACGGTGCCGATTGTTTTCACTGCCATGGAGGTCCGCTCTTCAGCAACAACGGGTTTGCCGACAATGGGCTCGACCAAACCTACCGGGACAGAGGGCTTGGCGGACATACCGGCCGCAAACAGGACGAGGGTCGTTTCGCAGTACCTTCCCTGAGGAATGTCGAACTCACCGCTCCGTACATGCACGACGGCCGCTTTCGCACCCTGGAAGAGGCGGTGGCCCACTACGGCGGAGGAGTGCGTCCGTCGCCATCGCTGGATCCAAACCTGGCGAAACATCCGGTCGGCGGAGTGCCCCTGCCACCGGCGCAGCAGCAGGCCCTGGTGGCATTTCTGAAAACGCTGACTGACGACCAGTTTCGCCCGGACACTGCAGACGGGCGCTTCTGATCAATCCCAGCTCCAGAGTCGTGGGCCCATCCCACTGAAGTTTCGAGCGGATGTTTACCCCCCGACAGGGGTGGGGGATGCGGAATCACCTCCATGTTCGCCCCAGAACGTATGGGGAGGACCCTGTTGTTTTTCGTTGGGAGCGTGCAAAGCGTCGACGCCGCTTTGGTCCTGCCCGAAGGGACAAACCCACTCACTCCCAATCAGGATCCCATTCCGTTCAAAGGCAAGCCATGAGGAACCTCGAAATCCTCAACGAGGACATCTCCGCCCCTTAAACGAATGGCAGTGCGCTTCGCCCTGCCTCCTGGGAGCGGGGGAAGGTGGCGCGAACCGTCCCGGTGAGCGTTTCCAGGATTTGGACCTTGCAGGGGGGGCGGCTCAGCGGGACGCTTCGCCCTACCGCCATTAGTTTAAGCTATTCGGAGGGTAGGGCGAATCCGTCCCGGTGAGCCGACAAGCGGTTGAGCGGCTCAGCGAGGACGCTTCGCCCTACCATTTCAGTTCTTAAACTAATGGCAGTGCGCTTCGCCCTACCGCCATTCGTTTAAGAGGATTTGGAATGCGGGGGTGGTCCATTTGGAACGGATGCCTGCCTCGCGGCGGGAGCAGTGGATACCAAATCGGGATCGCCTCATTTTTTCATCGGAACATAAGGGAAAGACCGGGTTGTTTAGGTATCGGCAAAGCGGCGTCGGTCGCAGCGCGAAAGACTCCACCCTCCACAGGGCGATGGGATTGATTTTTGCAGTTCGGATGGATTCCAAGGTTCAGACAAACCCGGGGCACCGCACCGAACAGTGGGGCTCGACGGCGCGGGATTGAAAGGATATTGAAGAGGCGATGACTCACTTTAAGAAACGCTCTCTGGTTCGTTCATTCCCAGGTCTTCTCGCCTGGATCTGCACCATCGCGGCCGTGGTCCACCCGCTGCTCGCTCAAAACGATGACAAGATCCTGCGCGTATTCATTTTCGCCGGGCAATCCAACATGGTGGGATCGGACTCAAAGGTGAAGGACATCGAGCGCTTCCCGCCGTTTGCCGGTTTGGACAAACCGCAGCCGGACGTCAGGTTCTCGTACAGCATCGGCCGTGAGAACAAGACGCAATCGGATGGCTGGGTCGATCTGCAGCCCGTCAACAACGTGGTCGGTCCGGAGCTGAGTTTCGCGCGCAGGATCACTCGGAACATCCGGGCACCCATTGCCATCATCAAGTGCGCCGCCGGCGGCACGCACCTCGGCGGGGATTGGAATCCGGATGAACCCCGGGGATTCAAGATGTATCCGCTGGCCCTGGAGTGGGTCCGCTCCGCCCTGAAAGACCTGGATCGGCGGAAGATCCCCTACCGGATCGAGGGATTTATGTGGCACCAGGGCGAAAACGACATGTTCGAGAAGGACTACATGCCGAACTACGGAAAGAACCTCGCGAACTTCCTGGCGAGTTGGCGGCGTGATCTCGGCACACCCGACCTGCGGTTCTACATCGGCGAATTGTGCACCAAGACGATCTGGGGCATGGACCTGCGTCCGCGCATGTACGCGATCAGCCTGGGCCAAAAGCAGGTCACCGAAGCCGATCCGCTGGCGGACTACATCCCGACCTCGCACGTGGGGGTGGAGATCGGCGGCGGGGTCGGTCTGCACTACCACTACGGAACCCTCGGGCAGCTGGAGCACGGCGAAAACTACGCGGACGCCTACCTCCGGAACATCGGCAAGGAGAAAAAGACGGCTCGCCCACTTCCCGACTGGCCGTATGCCGCGAAAAGCAAAGTCAGACTCTTCGTGCTGGCGGGGCATCGGAACATGGAGGGGGAGCGCGCGTTCATCCAGGAACTCGCCGCGTTGCCGGGGAAATCGAAGTTTTCCGAGGACAATCCCCGCATCGCTTACAAGTACAGCATCGGCGGAGGATACAAGGTGTCCGATGGCTGGGAACCGCTTGGCCCCGCCGGGTTCTACGATACCTTCGGCCCGGAACTTAGTTTCGGAGCGCGTCTGTCCACGCAACTGAGCGAGAACATCGCGATCGCCAAGTTTACACACAGCGGCACTCAGATCATCGACTGGACCCCCGAGGGAAGTATGGCGAAGTCACGCAACATCTTCCCCAATTTCATGGCATTTATTCGGGATTCGATACGGGAACTCACCGAAAAGGGCCACGAGGTCGAGTTGGCAGGAGTTTTTTATCATCTCGGCGAGAACGACATGTCGTTCCATCCCTTTCGGGAGAGGGCGGCCAGCCAGCTCGCCTCTCTTGTAACGGGGAGCCGCAGAGATCTGGCACTGCCCGGGCTGCGTTGGTTTGTCAGCCAGCAACCGCCCACGGACGACCCGCAGGTGAACGACATCGACGTGACAGCCGCCATCGAGAAACTCGCCGCAACGGACGATGACCTGATTCACATCAAGGCCTTCAATCTTCCCAGTCAGGAGGAGAAGCTCGTGATCACGACACCGGGAATCGTTGCGCTGGGCGAGGTAATCGCTGCAGGCTACCTCGAACATCAGTAAGAGAGGCGCCTTCGGATTTCCTGGAGGGTGTTCAAGAAGTGAGACTTCTTACGTCGGCTCCCCTTTTTTACACACGCTCTGAGAACGAGTCCCAGGAACTTTGGAGCGCCGTCGCCGGCCATGGAAGTTCACGCTCGCATTGAAAGGACCCCTCGCCCGTTGGCGGCCCGGTAAAAAACGGCTCGCCTGCGCAGGGCGCATCGGGAAAGCTGCTCCATCATGCGAACTGTATTTAGCGGGATCCGCGCCTGCGCCTGCCTGATGGCTGTTGGGTTTGGTTTGAGCCTGGCAGGTGGAATCAATGCGAGCGCCTGGGCGCAAGGCCCGGAGGTGCCCGAGTTGACTCTGGTGGGCGATTGGAAGATTCAAGTCAGCTTATCCGGCCCCTCGCCAGGGAAACCACGCATCGTGATCGTGGACGTGCCGCCCGCTCAAGTCCTGGAAGTCGCGGGGGAACGCCATGAATCGCTGCCGATGTTTAATCCCCGCGCCGGAGGTTGGGCCCGGGGCGCGGCATTGCGTGGCGTCCGGGCGCAGGAGTGCACCACGCGCTTTCTCGTGGACCCTGAAAGTGTTGTCCTCCGCACCGGTACCGCCCCGGACGCGCCCCTGTGGCAGCGGGACGTGGACTACGCCATTGATTTGGAATGGGGAACGTTTGGGCGTCTGGACGAAAGCAAACTCAAACCGGACCAGCCCGTTTTCGCCTTTTACAAGCACGGCCTCCTGCGCCTCGATTCCATTGTCCTGCTTCCCGACGGAAACATCCGCCTGCGTCAGGGAGAAGCGCGTTCCTCAGGGCCGCAGCTGCCGAGCCTGCAGGATGGGGAACGTCGTCTGGCCAATGTGTGGCTGCCCGGGCGCATGACCAAACTGGAGCCGCAAAACTTGTTCCCAATTTCCGAATCGGTTTATCCCGAACCGGACATTGCCAATCCAACCGTTGCCGAACGATTGATCCCGCGCGCCTGGGCCAAGCTGCGGGAGGGCCGTCCCATCCGCATTTTGGCCTGGGGCGACAGCGTCACCGTGGGGAGTTATCTTCCCGATCCGGGCCATGACCGGTGGCAGGAACAATTCGTGATCCGATTGCGTCAAAAGTTCCCGCAAGCCAGGATTGAATTGATCACCGAGGCCTGGGGTGGGCGCAGCACCGCGAGCTACCTCAGCGAACCGCCCGGAAGCGAACATCATTATCAGGAAAAAGTGCTCGCGACTCGGCCTGATCTGATCGTGTCCGAATTCGTGAATGACGCCGGACTGAATCCAGAGCAGGTGGAGGAACGTTACGGGAAACTGCTCCGGGATTTTCAGGCTATCGGAGCGGAGTGGATCATTCTCACACCCCATTATGTGCGCCCGGACTGGATGGGACTCACACGGGAACGGGACATCGACGACGATCCGCGTCCCTATGTGAAGGGGCTGCGCGAGTTTGCACTGAAACATCAGGTCGCCCTGGCCGACGCCTCCCTGCGCTACGGAAGATTGTGGCGCCAGGGCATTCCCTACAGCGCGCTCATGCTCAATTCCATCAATCATCCCGACGCCCGTGGATTGCGCATTTTCGCGGATAGTCTGATGGCGTTGTTTTAAAGGAGGCGGAGCCTGATATGCTGGAGGCCGTTCCTCCCGGTGAATATCGGTCCGCCCCCTGTTTTATCGTCGCCTCACTGATCGCCGGGTTGTCCGCGATCCGGCCGCCGGCCGGATTGAGGATCACGCGGCGAGGGTTTTACACCCCATTCTCTCCCACTGCCCTCGGGACGGTACTTGTCCATCACTGCGTCAAGTTTCTCAGGGGAAACACCAAGCGCCTCAATGAGGATTCGGTGATTCGCCTCTCGCTGTGCTTCCGTCGGTCGTTCCCCTCGGGGAGCTGGGCGCACCTTCCTGAATGCCTCGCGGAATTGCTCCGGCGTCACTCCCAGGTCTCTTGCGATCAATTCGACCGGACGGCGCGGATCATCGGTCAACAGTTCCGGAGAGCCCGGACGCCTGAGGGTCGGTTGCCGTTCCCCCGGACCGGACTGACGCCTGGGAGCACGTTCCTTCCCGCGATCGCAGGACCCGGCAGGTCGCGGTCCCTGCGGAGGCTGGTCGATTTCCTGCGCCGCACAGGCGGCAACGATCAAGGTGGATGAAAGAAGGGCTCGAATTGTGAGTTGGTTTATTTTCATGCACGAACCCTAGCAGTCGGCGCATTAAGAGAAGGTTAAGAGTGAGTGGGTTTACCTCTTCGGGCACGACCAAAGCGCCGACGCCGCTTTCCGGATACCCTGCAAAAAACGAAGCGCTCCCGATTCCACCTCCCCTGCCGTGGAGTGCCCGGTTGCGGGGATTTCACCTCGATGACTTGATGTACTTCTCCAGCTGACAATCAAAGCCGCCGAAGTCGACAACTTGAGCGGACTGAAGTTTCAGCGAGCGCGCCGGATTCACCAACGGCAATGGGTTCGCGAAGACAAGGCGTCCACCGGGTTTGAGGACTTTCTCTGCCGCAAGGAACAGATCCTTGATCAATCCGGGGAGGTCGGGAATCGGGACACGTTTTCCCATCGGCGGATTGGTGATCACCAGAGTGACACTGTTCGGCCCCAGCCCGGTCACACCGTCGAGATCTCGGAAGTCACGACAGAGGAGCGTCGATTTCAGCGATTGAATGTTGGCGGCCCTCAGGTTGTCCCAGGCAATCTGGATCGCCTCGAGACTCAGGTCCGTCCCGTAAACATGGTGAACGCCTCCAAGCAGGGATCGTTCGACCAACTCCAGGCCGGATCCGCAAAAGGGATCCCAGATGATCTCGCCCTTCATCGGTCCGGCGATCCGGGCCATGGATGCGGCCAGTTGCGGATGGGAGGCAGCCGGCACGTCATGTTGGCGATAGGAGAAGCGAGGATCAGGACTGAACCGGGGAGAAAGTTCCACCAGATTCCCCTGTCTCCCTGGATGAACGGCTACCACCCACGGTGCCTGCCTTGGATCGTTGAGGATGTCCGGACAAAGGGCGTAGGCTCGCTCGGTCATTTGCCGGATTGCACCCCGTTGATGTCCGTGTGCAACGAAATCCAATCGATACCGAATCGATCCCTCGGTGAAGGTCTGCAGGAGTCGCCGGGACAAAGGGGATGTGATCGCGTTTGGAACAGCTTCTGCCATCCCTGCGGCCTCCGAGGCATCGACGGTCGCGAGAACGAATCCAACCGTTCCAAAACAGCGGAGGGCATAAATGTCGTTCAACGAGAATGGGGAAAGGGGAGTCAGCGCAACCAACCCGGCACTCACTTCCTCAATTCGAAATTTGTCTTTGGAACGGGAAGATCCCTTGATCTCATCACGAACGATGTTCTCCAAACCTCTGCGACCCCGAAGATGAATCCGGATGCCGTCGATTTGAGAGATCACCCGGTGGCTGCATAATCTGCTCGGCGACTGGTTGCGAGCGACGCTGGCCCGGATCTTCTGTTCGGTTTGACGACTCAACCCTTCGGCACCTCCGGCCAAGGTTTCGAGGGTGGCCGAGCCTCCGACCTTTTCCAGTGTCCTGGCGAGGTATTTCTTCTCACGATCGGACCCGGTGGTTCGCAGGAGGGAGAGCAGTTCTGTTTCTTCGCCTGACCCGGCACCGAACTTTGGCAACGCTGCCATGGCGTAGCGGCGGATTTTTTCGGCCGGATCCTGGAGCAGATTGAGCAGCCAGGGTCTGACCAACCTCCGCTGCCCCTCCGTTCCGGACTCCGAGAGGACGACGCTCACGGCGCGAACCAGAGCCACCTGCTCAACCCGTTCCCGCTGGGTCGCGCGGTTGAACTTCGGCACCTCCTCCGTCCACAGTCGTTCGGCCGACAGTTTGCGCAACCGGCGGTAGAGCTCTTTGCTTGGATTGGAATCTCGGTTTTTCATTCGTACTGTTACAAAACGGTTGGCAGGGAAGCAGGGACTGAAGGTCCCGCCACGTTTGGGCGTGCCCACAAATCGTGCGTCCGCTCCAACCAGGGGATACGATAATCGATCGAACACCGGACCGCGATCAAGAATACCGAAGATCGAATTGTTTGGGCATGACAGAATTCTTCAGGCTGAACGCAATGGCGTTCTCTCGCGGTGGACAGTTGCTCCCGGCCGGGATCATGCTTATAAGCAACCATGCCTTTTGCTTGAGAAACGCAATGATTTGAACATTCCCAGAGAAGAAATCCCGGGGTTCGAAGCCACCGAGTGCGCCCCTCCACCCTCACCCGGCACCGGCGGCATCAAGGGACGTCGCAAAAGCAAAAAGGACAAACTGCGTGAAGCCGCCGCCCGCGAAGCTCGAAACGCCTCGAAGCCCTAGTCCGTGCATCGGCATTCACGCCGTGGCGGTAAATGACACGGATAGGGTGGCGTTCAGCCTCTCTTGATTTTCGCGGCCTCCGCGGCGAGTTCGGCTTCAAATTCCGCCTCCAGCTTGGCTTGAGCGTCCGCTTCGCTTGTCTTAAGAGCCTCCGCTTCGCTTGCCTTGAGAGCCTCCGCGGCGGCGGCCTGCTGCAGCCGGAGTTTCTCGGTCTTCGCAACCTCGCGGGCGAAGCGCTTGTCGACCTTCTTCTGCTCGCGCTCCCGGCGCTTGTGGTCTTTGCTTGGTGTTAATGCCATCGTAAATTCTCTCTTTAGACATGCCACGGGTTTATCCTGCCCGTTTCGGAGGCGACATCCGTCGCTGCGAAGAACCATACGTTTCCAGAGCAGCGCAAAGCAAAAGAAAACGACGCGAGTTGGCGATCTGTCAGAACCCGAAGCGGGAGCTGATCCGTGCAGGCCCCACTTCCGCATTTCTTGGCAGACCAGGGCATTCGAGGTGTAAAGCGGTTGCCGGTTGCCAGGATTGCTCTTATAAGCAGCCATATCTGCTCCTGGTCTGTCGGATCCGCTGATTCATGCGGTCAGTCCTTGCGCAGGCCCCAAGCATGGACAATGCGCCCAATCACAGCAGGACGAAACCGGGAATCCTCCATACCCGCAATCCGCATGCGGGGCGTTACGACTTCCAGGCGCTCTTATCGCATCCCACCGAGAGTTCCAGCTCGGAAAGCCGCGGCCATTCCCAGCGGCACGAGGGCTTCCGCTTCGACGACGCGGGCGCGCATCTCGGCCACGCGCGCTGTCATCTCCTGTTCCAGGGCCACGGCTGCAGCGCGCCGGACTTCAGCCTGGGCCTGGGCGATGAGCTTGTTGGCTTCGGCCTGCTCCGCCTGGAGTTTGGCACCGACATTCTCCCCGACATCCACGTCGGCGATGTCTATGGACAGAATTTCAAACGCGGTGTTGCTGTCGAGCGCCCTGCTCAAAACGGTTTTGGAAATGAGGTCCGGGTGTTCGAAAACTTCCTTGTAGGTATTTGACGATCCGATCGTGGAAACAATGCCTTCCCCCACGCGTGCAATAATCGTTTCCTCCGTGGCACCGCCGACGAAACGATCCAGGTTCGTGCGCACGGTCACACGCGCCTTGACCTTGATGACAATGCCGTCCCTGGCGACACCATCGATGGTGGTCCTGCCCGACTTCGCGTCCGGGCAGTCGATCACCTTCGGACTGACAGAGGTTTTGACCGCCTCGAGCACGGTTTTGCCGGTTCCCTTGGTGGCGAGATCAATCGCGCACGCGCGGTCAAAAATGAGATGGATGCCGGCCTTCTTGGCGGCAATCAGCGCCAGCACCACCATCTGCACATTGCCACCCGCCAGAAAATGAGTGGACAGATCGTCGATGGAAATGAGAAGGCCCGACTTCACACCGGCGATGCGGCTGTCCACGATCAAACCGACGGGCACACTCCTCAATCGCAGGGCGATCAGCTCGGTAATGGTGATTTTCGCACCGGAGAAGAGCGCACGGATGTAAACCATCGCGAAATTCCCGATGATGATCGCGCCCACAAGCAGGAGCACGGCCCCGAGCCCGAAGAGCAGGGGCATGACAGAGGTTACAGCGATAGCTGGATTTATTGAGTTCATAGTCAAATCAGATTCCTTCCGACCGGAGTGCGTGTGATTCCATGGAATGCGCCGCGTTACAATTCCCGGACCACGACGCGCATTCCTTCCACACAAACCACTTCCACCGAAGCGCCGCGGTCGATGAGCATGCCCTCGGTGATCACATCGACGCGTTTACCGTTTATGAACGCAGCACCGGAAGGGCGCAACTGAGAAATGGCCACGCCCCTGAGATGAAGCAACCCCGGTTTGACGGCGTCCGGGTCGGACGCTTTTCTCCGTGAGACAAACAACCGGGCACTCCAGCCTTTGGGGAGCCGTCCCAGTCGTCGCAGCCCAGCCGCGATCAGGCAAATCATCGCTCCGCTGAGCACGGTTGCCAGAACCAGGAGTGAAACAGTCGGTGTCACAATGCCTGCGATTCCTGAAATTCCCCTATGCCCAAACCAACAAAACAACCGCGAGGATCGCGGCTATGGACAGGACAAGGATGATGAACGTCGAATTATAGTCGCTTGTCAGGGGTTCTGAGCGGTCCTCCGGGTCCGCAGGCTCTCCTTTTCCGATCTTAAATAATCTCATTCACAGGATTCCGATCGGGGCTGCGGTGATTTCATCGCCTCCCGTTTGCCGCTTCATTTGCAGTGGTAGTTTGACGGGTTCCGAATGCGGTCCAGACGTTCGGCCTCGTCCGCGTCCACCCCCTGCTTTCCGCGTCTCTGGCGGATCGCGATCAGGATGGATTTGGGAAACAGGGACACCCGGCGACCCTGTTCCATGATCGACCGGAAGATCAGTTTAAGTTTTTGCGTGAGCTGCGTATTCTCGATTCAAGATCATCGGACGATCATTTGTTCTCTCGTGCCGCTCTCGCTGAAGGATTCATTTTGTTTGGCGCAAGGATCGTAATCCCCGTCTTCATCCCGGACGTGGATCGCTCTTTGATTCATGAACGGATTACTTAAAGCTAGCTTTGTGCCAGCGGGTGCCCAATGGTGGGAATGCCGGAAAACAACCACCTATGAAGCTGCCGTTCCTCTTTGACTCATCGGAGGTGGTCTGCGGCGATTCACCTGTGGCTTCGCGCTAGCCACCTCATGAACTTTCGATCTCGATTCCTGGGTTTCGGCATGGCGATCGTCCTGCTGATGGGTCTTGTAGGATGGGCCGGGCAAACGGCGTGGCAGAGACTGAGCCAGTTGCGGAAGAATTTGGGGGTGATGCCGCATGAAAGCGGCCACGGCTCCAACGGTTCGGAGTCGGGCACACTGGAGCCGAACGAGACGCGCCTCGACGATTTCGTGGCGAATTCGCAGGAGGCCGTCGAAGAACTGCAACATCTGCTGATGATCCTCGTGGTTCTGGTGCTTGTTTTGGGGTTTACCGCGACGAGCCTCGTGTATCGTGGGAAGATGGGGCCGCTGCGTGCCCAGCTGGTGGAGAGTCGGGCCATCATCGGACGTCAGGAAAAGCTGGCCGCTCTTGGAACACTCGCCGCCGGCGTGGCGCACGAGATCCGCAATCCGCTCACCGCCATCAACGTTCGATTGCATGGCCTGAAAAAGAACCTCACGCCGGACTCCTCCGAACACGAAGACGCCACGGTCATCGGCCAGGAAATCCAGCGCCTCGACCGGATCGTCGGAGACGTTCTGCAGTTTGCCCGACCCGCCGAACCGCGACTGGTTGCCGTCACCACGGAAAGCCTGTTCCATCGGGTGCGGGACCTTTTGGGGGCGCAACTGGAAAAGGCCTCGATCCGCCTGGACGTGAGCGCTTCACCGGACCAATGGATCCGGATTGATCCGGACCAATTTGATCAGGTCCTGATTAACCTTGTCCAGAACGCCGCCGAGAGCATCGGCCAGGACGGAACCATCACGCTACGCACGCGAAGCGGTCCGGTGTCCCCCGGCAAATCACCCCTTCGCGGCTTCAAGTCGAAGGGAGGTGACGCGGCCCAGGTCGTCATTCTGGAAGTGACCGACACCGGCGCCGGAATTCCAAGGGCCGTGCAGGACCGGTTGTTCGACCCGTTTTTCACAACCAAAGAGACCGGGACCGGGCTGGGCCTCTCGATCGCGGCGCGCATTGTCGAAAAACATGGCGGTGCTCTGGAGTATCAGACCAAGGTTGATCACGGCACGACCTTCGCCATTGTTCTTCCGGGTATTGAGCGGGTGACTGATGAAATCCAAACCTAAGGGTCCTGCTCGTCGAAGACGACGCGGGGATTGTCAGCGGCTTGAAAAAAGCGCTGCAGGCGGAGGGCTACGACGTTGCCGTCGCCGAGCGGGGAGACACCGGACTGGTTCAGGGCAGGGAACAGGAGTTCGACGTCGTGATCACGGATCTGAAAATGCCCGGGTTGTCCGGACTGGAGTTGGTGGAGCAACTGCACGCCGTCAAACCGAAACTGCCCATCCTCCTGATGACCGCATTCGGAACCACCGAGACCGCGATCGAAGCGATCAAGCTGGGTGCCTACGATTATTTCCTCAAACCGTTCGACATGGCCGAACTGCTCGATCTGGTGGCCAGATCGGTGGCCTGCAACCGGATGATGTCAGAAACGGTGGACATGGGCGAAGCCCGAACCAGCCAATCCGCGATCGTTGGCAGCAGCCGCGCCATGCAGTCTGTCTACAAGGAGATCGGGCGGGTGGCGGCAACCCCGGTGACCGTGCTCATTCGCGGTGAAACCGGCACCGGAAAGGAATTGGTGGCGCGCGCGATCTACCAGCACAGCGGTCGCGCCGAACGGCAGTTCATCGCGGTGAACTGCGGGGCGATTCCCGAGACACTCCTGGAAAGCGAGTTGTTCGGCCACGAACGCGGGGCGTTTACCGGAGCGCAATCCCGACGCATCGGCCGTTTTGAGCAGGCGGATCAAGGCACCCTGTTCCTTGATGAAATCGGAGACCTGAGCCTGAGCACCCAGGTGAAACTGCTCCGGGTTCTCCAGGAAAAAACAATTCAGCGCGTGGGTGGCAATGAAAAAATCTCCGTGGATGTCCGCGTCCTGGCGGCGACGCATCGGGATCTCGAAACCGCGCTCAAAGAAAACCAGTTTCGTGAAGATCTGTTCTATCGATTGAGCGGCGTCACGATCACGCTCCCACCGCTTCGACAACGCTCGGAGGACATACCGCACCTGGTCAAATATTTCATGCAGCGCTCGGGAAACGAGGTGGGTGTGGATGCCCCTTCCATTCAGCCCGAAGCCATGGACCTGCTTCAAAACCAGACCTGGCGCGGCAATGTCCGGGAATTGGAGAACGCAGTCCGGCATGCTCTGTTGCTGGCCCGAAACCATTCCATCGGCAGGGAACACGTCCAGGAGGCCTGCTCTCGAACCCGAAAGGCCGCTCCTTCGTCCGATCAAACCATCGCCGGTTATTTGTCGGAGTTGTTGGCGAAGGCCCAGCGTGGGGAACTGGACGGCGTGCACGCCGCAATGCACGAGGGAATGGAACGGGAATTGTTCGCCCGGGCCATTCAACTGGCGCACGGCAATCAAGCCAAAGCCGCCCGCTGGCTCGGAGTGACGCGGACCACGATGCGGGAGAAACTGATCCTCTTTGGACTGCACCCGACGGGAGACCCATCGCCCGAATAGTCCGGGAGCCTGTTGGAGATTTCTTTTTGTCGGCACCGCTGAACCAGCGGCAACCGGTTTCGCTCCATTATGACAGCCTCAGGAACCACTAAAACGACTCTAAACTATATCAAACAGTAACAAACATCATAATAGACTTGTATTCATCTGGAACCAGGGTTCAATTTCAGGGCATACGACTATGAAGACTGAAAAGAATGAAGCCGAGACGGTTGGTGCCGTGAACGAGAGTTTTGGCGGTTTGCTGGATCGTGTGCTGCGCGATCGCGAACCGCTCTTTGATGAGCTGTTTGAAGGCCGGAACCTGGGAAGGAATCTGCGGTGGTTTTGTTTGACGATTATGGTTTTGTCCGGCTTCTACGGACTGACCATGGGATTGGCGGGACTGGTTTCGAATATTGGCAACGGATTGCTGCAGATGGTGTCCTCGGCGATCAAGGTTCCCGTTTTGTATCTGCTGAGCGTGGCCGTGTGTTACCCGGTGCTGTTCATCGTGGTGGTGTTGATGGGATCCAAGCTCCATTTCACACAGACCCTGGGGCTCATTCTGCTGGCGTTGACGTTGAATTCGATCCTCCTGGCGAGTTGCGCGCCGATTGTCCTGTTCTTTTTCTTCACGGGGGCCAGCTATCATTTTCTGAAGGTCCTTCACGTCGCGATCATGGCGTTTAGCGGATGCTGGGCGATGCTCGCGTTGTGGCAGGGATTGCAGGCCGTGTGCGAGAAATCGGCGTTGTACCCAAAGCGGGCGATCCGAATCCTGCAGGTCTGGATGTTGGTGTTCGGATTCGTGGGAACGCAGATGGCCTGGAGTTTGCGTCCGTTCGTCGGCTCTCCCGATCTGGGCTTTGAGTGGCTGCGCATGAACCAGGACGGCAATTTCTACGAAGCGGTCTGGTACTCGGTCCGCCAACTGGGGAGCGGCAATCGTGAGTGACGACGAAATCATGACAGTGGACGAGGTGGCCCGCTATTTGAAACTCAAGCCGCAGACGGTTTACAAGTGGGCGCAGGAAGACCAGATTCCCTGCGCCAAGCTCGGCAAGGAATGGCGGTTTCGAAGGAGTTTGTTGGACGAATGGATTGACAGTTCGGTGGTGTTGTCCAAAGCGGGTTTTGATTTGTTGGTACGATCGAGCCTCGGAGCGGTTCAGCGGAACGCGCTTTCGCGGGAGGAACTCGACAAGATTCTCAGGGAGGTGATGGAATGACCTCCGATGCGCATCCCGCAGACGCTTGGCGCGGCATAGCCGTTTAAGTGGGTATCATGGATTCCAGTCAGATGGTCGTCGTGCTGGCACCCGATGTCCTGGGACACAGCTTTGACAACCCGGCCTGCGCCCGGGTTTTGGTGAAGTGGCGTGACGGTCGGTTGGCACCGTCTTTGAACCGGCAGCTGTTGCAACGTTATCTCAAGATGCTGCAGGATCTGGGTCTGACCGCCCCGCTCTTGCGCCGGTGGGGGTGGTGGCTGACGTCCGCGGACAAGGTTCGGTTTCTGGATGCGCGGACGGATTCGGATGCGAGCGGAAGCGCGTTGTGTGTTGAGATTGCCAAGGCGTCCGGAGCGGCCTGGGTAATTGCCATGCGCGTTCCGCCAGCATCCGATCCAGGAGGGTCGCCTGTGCCGTGGATCACGCCTCAAGCATTCCTGGACGGGCCGGGCTCGGATATCTGATCCGCCTTTCGGCAATTCAAACCGGCCTCGGAGAGGCGGCCGAATGCGTGCCAGTTTGAACGGATCCGGTGTTTGATCGGTCATTCCATGTGAACAACGGCCAGTCCCATGAAACGAACTCTTTTTCCAGTGGCGCTTCTGGTTGCCGGATTTCTCGGCGGCGTGATCGTGGACCGCCTGGTTCACAAGGATGATGATCCCTCGGATGCTTCTCCCTTAAATTTCGTGTTCACTCTCAATCGAATGGGGGACGAACCCAATTGATCCGAGAATCGGAGTCAGGATCTCCGCTAGAGAGTTCGTCAAGAGTCGAACCTACGACATCGCGCGCGGAAACCCTGACCCTTCCCGGAATTCTACGGATACGCCATCATGCAAGACGTCCTGGCAACAACCGGTGGCCAACTTCGAATGGGACCGGGGACCTTGTACGGGGCGATCAAGAGAATGCTCGCCGCCAGCTTGATCGAAGAATCGGAAGAGCGCCCCGATCCGGACCTTGATGACGCGCGTCGGCGCTACTATCGATTGACAGGTCTCGGTCAGGCGGCTGTGAATGCCGAGGCGCAACGGTTGGAGGGCTTGGTCCAGGTGGCCAGAAAACGAGGTCTGCTTCGGCCCATCGCATCGCAGGCGCTATGAGAACTCCCCCGAAAAGGAAGCCTCGCCCCGAACCACGGAGATCGGTGCGTTTCTACCGGACCTTGCTCAAAGTGTACCCAAGGAAGTTCCTCGAAGGTTACGAGGAGATGTTCGTTCAGCACTTTCTCGACCAGTACCGGGAGTTTGGGGTTCGAGCTTCCGTCTGGAGCGCCGCACGGTTCTGGGTGCATATCCTGGCGGACACGGGCCTGTCCGCCGTCCGTGAACACATTCACGAATTAGAAAGAAAACTCGCTATGAACAATCCTTTATCCAGAATCCTCCTCTTGTTTCCTACATTCCGCAGGGCATTCGCGGCTGTATTTATCATCGGAATACTCCTGACCGCAGGCGTTCTGTGGGTGCTCCCGAATTCGTATGCCGGCACAGCGCTTCTGGCCGTTTCCTCACATCCACAGACGACCTTTGATTCAGACTTCTTTCCGAAAGAATTGAACCGAATAGATTCGCAGTCGATTCTCGCGACGGTAGTCCGAACCCTGGACTTGACCAATCGGTGGAAGGATCGCCTTGGACCGAACGGCAGTCTTCGTCCCGATCAGGCGGCGGAAAGCCTCCGGAGACGGGTGAACACCCGGGTGAATCCAGGAACGTCGCTGGTGGAAATCCGTGTCTTTGATGAAGAACCGAAGGAAGCAGCCGAGATCGCAAATGAGATTGCCCTTGCCTACACCGAAGAGCTGAATGCCGCAGCGCCGACTCGTGTCGCTGATATCATCGATCCGGCCGCACCTGCCGTTCGTCCCATGAGGCCGAACCGTTATCTTGGAATGGCGCTCGGCCTCCTGATCAGTGCACTGGCGGGCCTCGGATTTGCCATCCTGCTCAAAGCCATCAGTCCTTCGAGCTCGGGTACGGTTTGACTTTCGTCCGTGCAGAAATACTTCCGGTGAGCGATCCAGTTTTCCCGGTTCGAGGCGTAAGCATCGCCCGCTTTGAAGCCGCCGTCGGTGCCGTAAAGGATGCGATCCTGGTACTTGATGAAAAACTGCCGCACCTTTTCCCGTTCCCGCTGGGATTGATACTGCACCTGCCCGATGCGTGCGGCGGTTTCGGTCATCGCATTGGGGAAGCGGTCGAGAAATCCGGCCACCTCATCGACGCTCCATTCGAGGCTGGCCAGGTGCGCGGCCAAGAAATGTAGCTCCGGATTCCTGGCCAGCATGCGATCGCGGGCGTTCATCTGGTCCTGATAGGACGGCATCTCCGGATGTTTGAACATGTGATACTGCGGATTCCGGCTGAAGTAACTTCGGTCGTTGTTGACGGTCATTTCGTCCAGCGGCAGCGAGCAGTTCCTGGGTTCGCCCAGATGGCCCATCAGAATGATGCCTTTCTTCTGGAGGTGATCGAAGACCGGGTCGAACTGGGGAGGATCGATCATGACATCGGACCAACCGGGAAGGGCAACGGCAGAATCGAAGCGACGCCCCCCAGGCCTTTCCGTCATTGCCCGATGATCTCGCGGACAACAAAGAACGCATGAGTTCGTGGCACCGGCTCTGGGAAGAGAAAATGGGTCATGGATCCCTGGGACATGACACTGCCTCCCAGCGCATCCCAGGTAGCGAGATCCGTCGAAACTTCCACGCCATAGTGCGCATTCCATCGTGACGTCCAGCTCAGGCCAACGATTCCAACCTCGGAATCATGGATGAATCCCGTGGCTCTCGGTCGAGCCGGTGGCACGATCGGATTCATTTCGAGATCCAGACCATTGAGATAGGCAATCCGGTTCGGGATTGTCCTGGCGATGGTGTTGGAGAGAGTCGCGGAAATCCGGTCGGAACGATGTCTGAGCGCCATATAAAGCAGAAAGCTCTCGGCAAGATCTTCCCGGTCCGGATAATCACGCGCGTAGGTCGAGATGAAGGCATCATCCGCGCCTTGAGCTGTCACCCACTTTTTTGCTGCCGCATGCGCTGCATCCAGAGACGTGTGGGTCGCTTCGTGAATCCTATTCCGATCCAGCTCTGCGACCAAGCGATTAATCGGCAGGCCTTTCCTTCGATTGACTCCTTTCGAGAACGTATCCAAGTCTCTCAAGCCCCACGTTCGAATCCGTTAACCGAATGGCCGTAGGTTTCGCGCCACGAAAAAGCGGTAGAGGGCTACCGCAGTCCAAGACGCTTCGCGAATGTCGCAGAGCGCCAGCCCTGTGGAGCTTTCTCCCTGGAATTGCAGCGCCCGGTCGACCGGATGTGGTATGGTGCCAGATGAGTTTATGTTCAACGGGGAATGACAGGGTGATGAAACGGCCACTTTGGCCGGTGTTCGGCGTGTTCGCTTTGATTTTCTTACTTCAAATCGAGGTCCGCCTCGAAGCGCAAGCCCCGGTGATTTCGGAGTTTCTTGCGGCCAACCAGACCGGCTTGCGGGACAGCGACGGGGATTGGAGCGATTGGATTGAGATTTACAACCCGGGACAGGCAGAGGTTTCGCTGGCGGACTGGCATCTTTCGGACGACCCAGATGATCTGATGCGCTGGAAGTTTCCTCCCGTCACAATTCCTGGGCAGGGCTTTTTGCTCGTCTTCGCTTCCGGCAAGGATCGCTCGGCCGCCAATGCGGAATTGCACACCAATTTTAAGCTGACGCAGGACGGTGAATTTCTGGCACTGACCATGCCGGATGGAACGGTGGCCTCGGCGTTCACACCGACCTTTCCATCACAGATTCAGGACCTGTCCTACGGACTGTCGATGCGCCAGGAAACAGTGCGCCTGATGGCGACCAACTCCGTGGGCCGAATGTTCGTGCCGGTGGACAATCGTTTTTCTGATTCATGGACACAACCTACCTTTGATGATTCCACCTGGAATTCCGTGTCCATGGCGGTGGGCCATGAACTTCCGCTACCGGACAGCGGTCAGGCACCCCCGCCGATCGAATCTCTGCAGGACCTGAGCGAGCCCGGCGATTTTATCCTGGCAACCTCCGCCAATTCCCCGGCGAACGAAGGTGTGGAAAACGTAATCGACAACAATCCCAACACGAAATACCTGAACCGCGACAAACAGAATTCCGGATTTACAGTCAGGCTGGGAGCCGGGTTGTCAGTGATCCGGGCCCTGCGGCTGACCTCCGCCAACGATGCGCCGGACCGGGATCCAACCAGCTTCCTGCTTTCGGGTTCGGTCGATGGCCAGACCTTTTCCGAAATCGCACGCGGAACGGTTCCGCGGTTCAGTGGCCGGTTTGTTGCCGTGGTCGTCAGCTTTGCCAATACAACGGCCTACAGCCATTACCAGCTTCTCTTTCCCACGGTTCAGAATGCCGGTGCGGCGGTGGCCATGCAGATTGCCGAGGTAGAGTTTCTGGGTCAGGCCGGAGCTCCTCCGCCAACCTTGAGGGAGCTGATTGCGACCGATGTCGAATCATCCGTTTTTCGGCACGCTTCAAGTCTCTATCTGCGTCTGCCGTTCTTTGTTCCACAAAAACAGGCCTATGAAAACCTGGCCCTGCGGGTCCGCTACGCCGATGGATTCGTGGCATGGCTCAACGGCATTCCGGTGGCGCGTGCGAACGCACCGGCGACGGTGGCATTCGATTCCGTGGCGATCACCAATCGCCCCGTGACCAGTGCGGTCCTCGAACAACGCTTTGATCTGAGCCCCCACGCCGATCTCATCCACGAGGGAGGCAATCTCCTGGCCATACAGGCGCTCAACGACACCATCAGCGGACCGGAGTTTTTCTTTCAGGCACAACTCGGGGATTCACGGGTCGAGCTGGGTGAACCCAGGCACCTGGATTCACCAACGCCCGGCACCCTGAACACAGTTCCAATTCTGGGCTGGGTCGAGGAACCGGTCAGCGATCACGAACGCGGGTTTTACGAAATCGCCTTTGACGCCGCCCTGTCCAGCGCGACTCCGGGCGCGACGATTCGATATACAAGGGACGGCACCGCCCCCTCCCCCGCCAACGGCACTGTTTACACGTCTCCCATCCGGATCAGCCGCACCACCGTGCTCCGGGCGGCGGCCTTCCGCGATGGCTGGCGAAGCTCACGAGTGAGCACGCACACCTACCTTTTTCTCAACGACATCATCTCGCAGAATCTCAACCAGGCCCTGGGTGCCGGCTTTCCAACGGACTGGAACGGGCAGGCCGCCGATTACGGTCTGGATTCGCGCGTCGTGAATCCTTCCGGAGGAGACAACTTCGGCGGCAAATACACCCGGTCCTTCAAGGAAGATCTAAAATCCCTGCCAACCCTGTCCATCGTCATGGCCACCGAGGATCTGTTCGGGCGAACGGGCATCTATTCAAATCCGAACAACCGAGGTGCGGCCTGGGAACGCCCCGCCTCGGTCGAGCTGATCCGTCCCGGCCGACAGGACGGATTCCAGGTGAACGCCGGTGTCCGAATCCAGGGCGGTGCTTTTCGGCGGTTCGATTTGACCCTGAAGAAATCGTTCCGACTCGCCTTTCGCGACGAATACGGGGCATCCAAACTGAGGCACCCCTTGTTCGGTGCCGAGGCCACGGACAAGTTCGACAACATCGTCCTGCGGGCCAACAGCAATGATGCCTGGCCTTACGCGAGTGGTTCGGTCCTGTACGTCCGCGACGCGTTTGCCATGGAGACCGTGCGATCGATGGGCGGAGTCTCCTCGCACACCACGTTCATGCACCTCTATCTCAACGGCCAATATTGGGGGCTATACAACCCGGTGGAACGTCCGGACGCCGCATTCTCCGCAACCTACTACGGGGGCAACAACAATTCGTGGGACGCCATCAACCAGGACTCTGTGCCGGATGGCAACTACGACGCGTGGAATCGGTTGTTGGCGCAGTTGAACCAGGATTTCTCCCAATCGGCACCTTACCAGCGCCTGCAGGGGAACAACCCGGACGGAACCCGCAACCCGGAGTACGAAGACCTGCTCGATGTGGGGAACATGATCGACTATTTGATCCTGAATTTCTACGTCGGCAACGCCGACTGGCCCGGACGAAACTGGTGGGCCGGACGGGATCGTGACAACGGGGATGGATTTAAATTTTATCCCTGGGACACCGAGACGGCGCTTGGTCTCACGGACGTGAATTACGATTGCACCGGCGTCAACAGCGCGGTCGCCCGGCCTTATGCCGCCGTGCGCGCGAACCCGGCGTTCCGACGTGATTTTGGGGATCGTGTTTTTAAACATTTCTCGAAGGGCGGCACGCTGTATGTGAACCCGGACAAACCCGCCTGGGATCCGACGCATCCGGAGAACAATCAACCGGCGGCGAGGTTGGCAGCGCTGGCCAATCAGATCGACCGCGCCATGGTCGGGGAATCCGCCCGCTGGGGCGATCAGCTGCGCACCACTCCCTTCACACGTGATGAACACTGGGAAAAAGCGCGCGACAATCTCCTTGCCAATTATTTCCCACGCCGCTCGGCCATCGTGCTGGATCAGTTCCGTCGGGCGGGATTGTATCCGCGCATCGATCCTCCCGCGATGAACCACCCCGGAGGCACGGTCGAACCAGGTTTTCAACTCACCCTGCTCTCTTCAAAGGGCGACATTTTCTATACCCTCGACGGGACCGATCCGGGCAGTCCGGTGAACGTCGAGGAACTGTCTCGAACCAGCCTGATTTCCCGGGACGCCGCCAAACGGGTACTTATTCCGTCCTCATCAAACGGAGGTCAATCCCTGGGCTCGGCCTGGCAGGGGGGCAGGGAACCGTTTGACGATTCAAACTGGACTGCCGGAAACGGTGGAGTCGGGTACGACCAGCAAGCCAGTTACCTGCCGCTGATCCAGACCAATGTGCGCAGCGCGATGGAAGCAAAGAATACTTCCGCCTTCATTCGCATCCCGTTTCAGCTGGACACCGCCGCCCTGACACGACTCAACACGCTGGTCTTGAGAATGCAGTACGACGACGGGTTCATCGCCTATCTCAACGGGGTGCAGATTGCCTCTGCCAATGCACCCGGAAGCCCGGCATGGAACTCGACCGCCACCGCCGCAAATTCCGATGCCTCGGCCCTTGTCTTCCGGGACATCCGGATCGACGCAGCGCTAAACACTCTGAAATCCGGCGGAAATCTTCTGGCAATTCACGGTTTGAATGTCAGCGGCACCAGTTCGGACTTTCTCGTCGCAGCCGAACTCGTCGCTTCCGAGCGCCGCATCACCAGCGCGGCAACGGATGCCATCGCGTACACGGGACCCATCGCGATCAACGATCTCGTCACCATCAAGACCCGCGTCTTCGATGGCGAAGAATGGAGCGCCTTGAACCAGGCGACGTTGTCACCGGGAACCCCCAGCCTGACCGTCAGTGAACTCCACTATCATCCCGCGGATCCGACCGACACCGAGATCGCCGCGGGTTTCGTGGATGCCAATGATTTTGAGTTCATCGAACTGTTCAACAACGGGTCCGTGACCTACGACCTGACAGGGGCAGCCTTTGTCGCCGGAATCGACTTTGCGTTCTCTCAATCCTCCATCACCCGCCTGGCCCCGGGTCAGCACCTGCTGATCGTGCGAAATCTCGCCGCGTTCGAACTACGGTACGGCCCTGGATTGCCGGTCGCCGGACAGTACTCCGGCAGGCTCGACAACGCCGGCGAACGCATTGAACTGGTGGACTCGAATCAACAAATCGTCCTTTCGTTCTCCTACAGCCCGCTGGCACCGTGGCCCTCCCAGGCTGACGGTGGGGGCTCCTCCCTCGAACGCATCGACCCCTCGGCCCCCATCACGGAACCAGGGAGCTGGCAGGCCAGCATGCTGCCGGGCGGATCTCCAGGAAAAGGAACAGGCAGCCCGCTGTTGGTGATTGGGGAAATTGGCATCGCATCCGGGCAGCTCCGGTTCACCTTCCATGGCATCGCCGGCCTTGGTTACACCGTTCATTCGAAAGATGCGTTGTCCTCCGGCACCTGGGAGGTTCTGGAACAGGCAGCTCCACTTGCCGCCAGTCAACAAATCGAGGTTCGGGTGCCCTTGGGCACGAGTCCTGTGACCCGATTCTACCGCGTCTCGATTCCATGATTCCAGACGTCATGACGCGTCTTCCGGGTCCACCCCGCGTGCGTGACCATCATGAGGTCGGGTGGCGCGAAGCGCACTGCCATTCGTTTAAGAACTGAAATGGTAGGGCGAAGCGTCCCCGCTGAGCCGCTCAACTCACTTTCGCTCAACCGCCCGTCGGCTCACCGGGACGGATTCGCCCTCCGAATAGCTTCAACGAATGGCAGTGGCTCGAACCGACCCGGCCCCCGTGGATGGGGCGGCACGGCCAAGACCCGCTCGGCGGGGCGCTTCGCGCTGCCTTCGAGGCAGAACGCTTCGGGTTGGCATGCTTGTCCGCACCCGCCATCCGCTCGCCCCGGGGCGCGAGCGTTTATCTTGGCGCAACCACGCCGGACAGTTATCCTCGGTCCCGCGCCGCCTTTAACAACCCGGTCGCACCAACGAACTCCATGATGAACCGACTCCTGATTATGCTTGCCCTGCTTCCGGCTCTGGCAGGCCTGCAAGCGGCCACCCGCCCGAACATCGTTTTCTTTTTCACGGACGATCAAACAACCAGCACACTGGGGTGTTACGGCAACCCGGTCATCCGAACGCCGAACATCGATTCGCTCGCGCAGCGTGGGGTGCGCTTCAGCAATGCGTTTGTCAGTCATTCGATATGCTGGGTCAGCCGCACGACAATCCTCACGGGTCTCGTGGGACGGAGCTACGGAACACGGGAGAATCCCGATGTGGCCCGACCCGACGCGGTCAAGACTCTCTATTCGGATATTCTCCGCGATCACGGGTACCGGACCGGTTCTTTTGGAAAATGGCACGCCAAAATGCCCACAGGTTTTAGACGGGAAGACCACTTTGATGTCTTCGAAGCGATCGGCAGAGATCCGTATTACAAGAAACAACCCGACGGAAGCCTGCGTCACGAAACCGAATTGATTGTCGACCGCGGGATTGAGTTTCTAAAACAACAACCGAAGGGCCAACCCTTCGCATTGAACCTCTGGTTCAATGCATGCCATGCCGAGGACGGCGATCGTCGGCCCGGCATCGGACAGTTCCCGTGGCCTCACGCGGTCAACGGCATGTATGAGGACATCACCATCGCACCGCCGCGCTTGAACGATCCGGCGATCTTTGATGGCCAACCCGATTTCCTGAAAACCACGATCAACCGCGAACGCTATTTCTGGCGCTGGAACACGGACGAAAAATACCAGACCAACATCCGCGCCTATTACCGCATGGTGAGCGGAATCGACGGCGCCATCGGGCGTTTCATGCGCGCGCTCGAGGAAGCCGGGCTGGCGGAAAACACGATCATCGTTTATTCAGCCGACAACGGATACCACATGGGCAATCGTGGTTTCGCGGGCAAATGGTCGCATTACGAGGAATCCCTGCGCGTGCCTTTGATCGTGGCGGACCCGCGGGCACCCTCCGCGCTGCGCGGCAACGTCAGCGACGCTCCCGCACTCAACCTTGATCTCCCGGCGACCTTCCTCGATTGGGCGGGTGTGACCGCGCCCGCGAGTTACCAGGGCAGAAGTCTTCAGCCGGTTGTCTCCGGAGAAAAACCCGCGGACTGGCGGACAGAAACCTTTCACGAACATTTTGCGGTGCGAAATCGAATCCCCGCCTTCGAGGGCATCCGCAACGAACAGTTCAAATACGTGCGGTATTTCGATCACGGAAACCACGAGTTCCTCCACGATCTGAAGAACGATCCCGACGAACTGGTAAACCTCGCCAACACTCCAAACCATCGTGCCACACTCGAGGCCATGCGCGCTCGCACAACCGCACAGGTCGCCGCGTACGGTGGACCGCTCGCCCCGCTCCGGGAGGAATTCACCGCGTCCACCGTCCCGCATCCGGTTGCCTCCGCCGAGGTTTCCTTCAACCCAGACTCCGACGGTTTCGTCCGTTTGTTCAACGGCAAAAACCTGAACGGCTGGGAGGGTGATTCAAAATACTGGTCCGTCCGGGACGGCGCCATCACAGGCGTGACCGACGGGTCCGTTCGCACGAATCGCTTTCTCACCTGGACAGGTTCCACCATCCGCAACTTCGATCTGCGGGTGAAGGTAAAAATCAGCGCCGGTGGGAACAGCGGCATCCAGTATCGTGGGACTTCCAGGCCGGATCTGGGATTGGATGTCGTGACAGGCTATCAATGCGATGTAGTGGCCGACACATTACAATACAATGGAATGCTCTATGAGGAACGGGGTCGCCGCATCCTTTCGCACACGGGGGAAAAGGTCATCATTGATCCCGCCGGGCAGCCATGGATCGTGGGCCAGTTGCCTTTCAAGGAGTTCGCAGCCGGCGAATGGCACGATTTCCGGGTTCTGGTGCGTGGAAACCATCACCAGCACTGGATCGACGGTAATCCCACCGCCGATCTCATCGACCTCGACCCGAAGGGCCGAGCCCTTGAAGGGGTCCTGGCCGTCCAGGTCCACGTGGGTCCTCCGATGCAAATTCAATACAAGGATTTCAAAATCCGGCATCTCCCGGACGACCTGCCGCTGCAGACCGCAGCAGACCATGTCATTCCGAAGAACGCCCTCGGAGTAAAACCACAGGGAAGATTGCCCGAAGGCTGGAAACCACCCGTTTACGGAAACCGCTAGCAGCCCGTTAAAAAAGTAGGAGCCGACGTCAGGAGGCTCTGCAATACCTGAAGATACCTAAGAAATCAGAGTCTCGTGACCTCGCCTCCTACAAGATCTGGAGTTTTTTAACGGTCTGCTTGCCCCGGGGGGGAAGCGAGGTGGTCAGACGCTCGCTTCCCGATGATTCCGGACATTCCGGCCGCCAGCCTGCGGGCGACCGGATGCACGGGAGAATGCCGAGTTTGGCGTTTGAAGAAGTGAGCCTTCTTACGTCGGCTCCTACTTTTCAGACACGCCCTCAGATGCTCCAGCCGTCCCGATAGGAGGCCCGGAGATGCTTGTTGGCGTCCGTGTGGTTGGTAAACTTCATGGCCTTGTCGTCCCATTCAAGCTTCTGACCCGGGTACCGAATGGCAATGAGACCAAGCAGGGCCACCTGCGTCAACGGACCGCCGTAATCAAAATTCGAACCTGCCTTCCGGTTCGTGCGGATTGCCTCGATCCAATCCCAGGCATGACCCTTCACCCGTTCGATCTTTTCCTCCGGCGCGTTTTTGCCCGAGTGTTGTTCCATCAGTTTCTCCGGGAGCAGATGGCAGTTGGACCCGCCGTGGGAACCGTGCACGATCATTCCCTTCTCGCCGAAAAGAATGCCGCCGGTGCCGGGAACCTCCTCATCCGTTGGAAAGTTTTCCGGTTTTGGAATGGTCTTGTTTCCATCGTGCCACACAACCTTGACCGGTCCCCGCCCGTTCCGGGCCGGGAACTCGAACGTGATCTGGGTGGCCGCCGGATAGGTCAGACCGTGGATTTCAGGATTATAATTGCCCACATCCGCCACCACCGACGTCGGGGCATCCAGATCCAGGGCCCAGAACGCCGGATCCAGCACATGACAGATCCAGTCGCCGATCACCCCGCCGCCGAACGGCATCCAACCGCGCCAGTTCCACGGCACCCACAACGGTGAGTAAGGTCGGAAGGGCACCGGGCCGATCCACAGATCGTAATCCAGTCCCTTGGGCACTTCGTGGGTTTCGTTGGCTTTTACCAGATTCGGGATCTGGCAATACACATTCTTAAAAGCGTCGCAGCCCACATGCACGGTCTGCACCTTCCCGATCGCTCCATCCCAGATCCATTCACAGACCCGGCGGATGGATCCGCTGGAATGTCCCTGATTGCCCAGCTGCGTGACCACCTTGAACTCATGAGCCGCCGCCATGAGCTGCCGGACCTCGTGGACCGCATGGGCCAGCGGTTTTTCGCAATAAACATGTTTGCCGCGGCGCATCGCCTCCATGGCGAGCAGGGCGTGCGTGTGATCCGGTGTCCCGATGACCACCGCCTCGATCTCCTTGCCCATCTTGTCGAACATCACCCGGTAATCCTTGAACCGTTTGGCGCCGGGATACTTTTCGAACTCCTTGGCGGCGTAATTGTCATCGACATCACAAAGCGCCACGATGTTGTGACCAAGCCCGGCGACCTCGCCGACATCGGCTCCACCCCGGCTGCCAATGCCGATGCCCGCCACGTTCACCTTGGAGTTGGGCGAGCCCTGATCCGCGCCGTGCGACCAGCGTCCAGGGAGAATATTTGCCAACGCCACACCGGCACCGGCGTGCCGCAGAAACTGCCGACGGTTGATTCCTGTGAATGAATGTTTTTTCATGATTTGGATGGATTAGAAGGGGCCATTATACGATGGCTTAAAACCTTTCGCCATCATTTGCTTTCAACCGCTCCGGTCAATCTCAAAACAATTGAGTCCGGGAGAGAAGCTGTTCCTTTGGGTCCCGAACAAAGAGGATGCATGGATGACACCAAGATTGAGCTTCTCTGGATGTGATTATCTGGGACTGGCCAAACACCCGTCTGTACTGGGAGCTTTGCGGAAAAGCGTTGACCCGGAGATCACCCAGGGAGCCAGGGTCAGCATTTCGGCGTCAAGGTTCACAACCGGCAACCATTCGCTTTACCGGGATCTGGAGCATGCCCTATCGGGGTTTTTCGGCCGACCGCGCGCGTTTCTCATGCCATCCGGCTACACGGCCGTCATCGCCGCCATCCAGGGCATCGCACATGGATTCTCCACAATCCTCATCGACGAAGGATGCCATTCGAGCACGATCGATGCGTTGCGTTTTGCCGATTCGTGCCGGGTTCCGTTCAGGCACCTTTCCGTGGCGGCCGTTCAACGGATCGTGAAGAAATCCCCGCCGGACTCGCGTGTTCTCCTGATCACAGATGGTCTTTTCGGCACGACAGGAGACATCGCGCCCATCGCCGATTATCTGAACGTTTGCCCGCGACAGGCAGGCTGTTGATCGACGACGCACACGGCGCCGGTGTCCTTGGAGCTTCGGGCAGGGGCACGGCGGAACATCGGGGGGCACCCTCCAGCAGGATCATTCAAACGATTTCGCTGAGCAAAGCATTCGGCACTTTTGGCGGTGCCATCCTCGGAGAAAGCGACGACCTCCGGGAAATCGGGCCGAGGAGCTCCATCGCCCGCGGGGCCACTCCGATCCCAATATGACATCGACCTTCTGGGCTCTGTGCTTGAACGACACCTTCTGAAAGGGGTTCGCAGCGCCTCCGAAAACGTCCCCGATGTAAAATGAACCACCGGGTGGTTCCGGTCTGATCGCGGAGACCACCGAAGGAACCGGCAATCAAACGGCTGCGGAGCTCAATGGCAGCAACGTGCGGTGCCTCGGCACTCCGTTGAACGCAAGGTCCAGGTCGAGCCGCTTCCACATCCCCTCCACCGCGCGCCCGAGGATTTCCACATCCCCCCGGGCATCGTGGCGGCGGACTCCCCGCGCATCAATCTGCAGGCGCGAAATCAGGTGGTCCATCGAGTGCCCGATCCCCCTGGTTCTGCCAAACAACATTTTCGACATGTGAATGGAGTCAATGCACGGAATCTCGCGTGCTTCCAAGCCGTGGCGACGACAGGTGGCCGAAAGGAACTTGCTGTCAAAACGCAGGCCGTTGTGCGCGATCAGCGTGGCATCACCCGACCAGTCGGCAAACTCGCGCAGCACCTCCTCCGGTCGCTTCGCATCCCGCACATGCCGGTTGCCGACGCCCGTGTAACTCTCAATGAACGCGGAAATCGGCCTGCGAGGCCGTGCAAAACTCGTGAAAGTCTCCCCGGAACACAGGCACCCTGCGGAAAACCGCACCGCTGCAATCTGGATAAACTCATCCCACTCCGGATCAAGCCCCGTGGTTTCCAAATCATAGACCACGAAGCTCTCACACGCATGCCGGCAATCCGTCCAGTAGAACGAATGAGCGCACCCGGGACAGGCCACACGGGTGCCCAAGGCAGACTTGGGTCCACTCATGATGGTCCCACACTGTGGACAGGGGACCTTCATGGGTTTACGACGTGCGCAGCCAAACAAACGATTCCCGGGGACGACAGGAGGCACATCACCGGACGGGGAATGAAAGCTTCTGGTTCATCACAGAGGAACACCATGGATCGCCGACAACGCCTGGATCAAGAAAAATACCTGCAACCTTTTGTTGCAGGTGCAACAAAAGGTTGCAGTCCCCAGGCGCGTCGGGTCGGGGCGACCCAGGGCACCCAAAGACTGCGCCGTCCAAGGGCTGGCGCATGATTGGGAAGTTCCCAGGCCTGCGCGAACACCCTCGTCAATGCCCGATCCATAAGAATTCAAGCTGCCGGAATCGATTGCGACTTGCGAATGTTTTCCGGTTTATTCATGTTGAAGCCAGAGTTGGTGGCATGCGTTATGCTATTTTCTGGAAGGTGCGAATTGATGTTTTATGGGAATTAGGTTGAAGCGAACTTATGGAGTCGGTCGTCGTGGGCGTGGCCAAAGCAGTTGCTCAGGGAGAACTGCGTTTACGCTGATTGAACTGTTGGTGGTCATTGCCATCATTGCGATTTTGGCGGGCATGTTGATGCCCGCGCTGTCGAAGGCGCGGACCTCCGCCCTGAGAACCTCCTGCCTGAGCGGAACCCGGCAGTTGACACTCGCGTGGCAGATGTATGCGGATGACAATGAGTACCTGGTTGAGAATTACCATTTTGATCAAGACGGAACAGTCAATCAGTATGCCTGGGTGCGCGGGTCCATGGATGACAACCCGGCTTATGGACAGGTGCAAGCAGGCGTGCTGGACTCCACCAACACGCATACGATCTTGCTGGGCAGACTGTTTTCGTATCATGCCTCGACCGACATCTACCGATGCCCGTCCGATCGGAGTCAGACCCACGGAGTTCCCCGGGTTCGGAGCTATTCGATCAACGGATGGATGGGCGGACGCGCTCTGGCGGGACAGGATGCATTCCGGGTATTCCGGAAACAATCCGATCTCGTAGCCCCGCCACCCTCGTCGGCCTTCGTGTTTCTCGACGAACACGAGAAGAGCCTCAACGACGGGTGGTTTGCGGTGGACATGCTTGGCCGGTGGGGTCTTCTGGATGCTCCGGCGAGCCGGCACGGCGGGGGATACAATCTTTCGTTTGCCGACGGTCACGCCCAATTCTGGAAGCTTCTGGATCAGCGCACTTTGTCATGGGACTCGCTGCCCATTTCAAACACTCCCTCCAATCCGGACTGGGAGCAGTTGCGTCAGGCTGCTTCAAGTCTTCGGTGAGCCCGGCGCTCGCGCACCCCTTCGACTCCGTTGTCTATGAAAATGCCCCTTTCGTCCCGCGCACTCCCGCTCATTCTGATCTCCATCCTGGGGATTCCGCAGATCGGCCGCCCGTCCTTCGCGCAGGGCAGCCTCACGCCTCCCGGGCCACCCGGACCGACGATGAAGACCCTGGGCCAGATCGAACCGCGAACACCGATCTCGACGCTCCCGTTCACCATTTCCGAGTCTGGATCCTACTATCTGACCAAGAATCTCACCGTTGCGGCAGCCACAGACGGATTGATAGTTCAGGCCGACAACGTCGCCGTGGATCTCAACGGATTCACCCTGGCAGGAGCGCCCAATTCGAAGAGCGGGATCCTGGTATCGGGCGCGCGACGGAACCTGGTGATTCGAAACGGAGCGATTCGCAACTGGAAGACGGGCATTCAAGCCGAAACCGCATCCCACGCCCGGTTCCTCTCCCTGATGGTCTTTGACAACGGGGGAGCAGGGATCGTCGCGGGTCCGAACAGCACGGTGAACGATTCGGCGGCCTACTCGAATGAGGGAACCGGTATTTCCATGAGTCGGGAGGGCATGATGCGGGATTGCACCGCCCGGGCGAATGCGCAGCACGGCATCGACGCGGGAGGCAGTTGCCAGATCATTGCCTGCACAGCGTCCTTCAATGGCATGCAGGGAGTCAAAACGGGGGTGAACAGCATCGTGACCAGCTGTTCGGCTCTCAGCAATACCGGGGCTGGTTTCGAAGCGGGTCAGGGCACCCAGATCAGCCTCTGTTCGGCCTCCAACAACACCTCGCACGGCTTCATCGCGGGCGCCAACAGCATCGTCACCAGTTGTTCCGGCTCGGTCAACGGCGGTTCCGGGATTCTCGCGACCGAGGTCTGCCAGATCAATGGCTGCAACACCGCCTCCAACGGTCAATCGGGCATCGTGACCGGAAGCGACTGCGCCATCAGTCAGTGCACCGCTTCGAACAATCAGGTGAACGGAATCGCCGCCGGACCCGACAGCCAGATCTCCGACTCCAAGGTGCTCAACAACCGCTCGGCGGGAATCCGGGCGGATCCCAGAACCACCGTCAGGGCCTGCACGGCTCAAAGAAACCTTTCGGACGGAATTGTCGCTTCCACTGAATGCACCATCAGCGGGAACAGCTGCAACAACAACTTCAATGCGCGCGATGCTTCCGGGATTCGCGTGACAGGCACCGACAACATCATCCGCGAGAACATTGTCATTTCAAACGATCGGGGTCTGAGCGTCGAAACCGCCGGAAACATGATCCTGAAAAACAGCGCCACCAACAACTCAATCAACTATTTCATCAACGGAGAGCAAACCATGGGCAGGGTCTTCAAGGGACCGGGCCCTGTCGAAAATGAAGATCCATGGATTAATTTTGCATTCTGAGTTCGCCATTGCTTTGAGGCGATTGAAACTCCTCCTTCTCTGGATCGGGTGGATCACCTCCGCCGCGGCGACATTCGGCGCATCGAATATCAGCCCTGATCGATCACTCGCATGGTCCGCCAACGGCGGCTGGCTTCAGTGGCACCCCGATCCAGCCCTGGGTGCCGTCATTGGAGAATACATCTGCGCCGGATTCATCTACTCCCAGAATGTCGGCTGGATCAACCTTGGTTCCGGCCTTCCGGCCAACGGAGTTCGTTATCAGAATAATTCCGCATCGGATTTTGGAGTGAACCTGGACGCTCAGGGCAACCTGCGCGGTGCGGCCTACGGGGCGAATGTCGGCTGGATTCTGTTCGAAGAAGCAGGAGCGCCACAGCTTGATCTGAATACCGGATCCATCCGGGGTTTCGCGTACGGTGCCAACATCGGCTGGGTGAACCTGGGAGAATTTCCAAATCCGCTTTCAGTGGACTTCATCGCTCCCGGCAATGATCAGGATCTGGATTCGATTCCGGACGCCTGGGAACTGGAACAAACCGGCAGCCTGGACATCCTGCAACCCGACGCGGATTACGATCAGGACGGACAATCCGACGTACAGGAGTACCTCGCGGACACCGACCCCACCGATCCGGGCGCGAGCCTGCGCGTGCTTCAGTGGACGGCCCAGCCGGGGACCGGATCGTTCGTGATTCAATGGAGCAGCCGGGAAACCCGGAGATATACCGTCGAAGCCCGATCCTCCTTCGGAACCGATGTTCCATGGATTCCGTTGACTCCGGAAGGGTTTCCCGGCAAACCGAATTCGATGTCGCTGATTCTTGAAAGGGAACAAACCGTTCCCCACGCCTGGTTCCGCGTGAAGGCCTCCCGCCGCCTGTAAAGTCGGGAGGCAGAGCCAGGTGTCGATGCTGCTTTGGGTTCAACCCCCGGCAAACCATGAGCCCTGTCACTCATTTCCTGGCCAGTTGGATGCTCGCCAACACCGCCCCTCTGGAACGTCGGGAACGCGCCATCGTGGCTCTCTCCGGCCTGGCACCGGACATCGACGGCCTTGGACTCGCTGTTGATCTCGCGACCCGCGGCACGGCCTGGGAGACGAACTGGTGGGGGGAATATCATCACACGCTCGGACACAACCTGCTGTTCGCACTCGTCGCGGGAACGATCGCGCTTGCGTTCGCCCGATCCCATCGGCTCAAGTCCTTTGCTCTGGCAGTCACCGCTGTGCATCTTCACCTGCTCTGCGACGTCGGCGGCGGGCGCGGCCCCGAAGGTTATCAATGGCCCATCCCGTATCTCTGGCCGTTTGCGGCTCATCCCCAATGGGTCTGGTCCGGGCAATGGGCGCTCGATGCATGGCCAAATCTCCTCATCACCGGCATCTGCATTCTGGTGACATTGCGCCTGGCGTGGAGCCGGGGATTCTCGCCCGTCGAACTCGTTTGCCTTCGTTGGGATCGGAAAGTCGTGGAAACGTTGCGTCAAAGATTTCCCGGGCGGGCGGATCCCTGAGCGGGCCATCGCCCGGAACGCGCGCTCCGGTCCGCATTCAGCATTCGCCGTTGCGTGGGCCCCTGTGCATTCGATGCGCGCAGGGGACATGCTCTCTTGCGCACCGACACCGACCGGCTAGAGTCGGGGAGATGGGAAATGCGACAATCGATCTGAACGAGCAGGGACGGGTGGCGGATGAGAAACTCAAGGCACTGGGATTATGCCTGACGCAGGGAGGCGAACCAACCTTTGTTCCCCATGACACCTCGGCACCGGAATGGAACGTGGCCGCCCTGGGCAACGAAAAACTTTTACACGCCCGACGCCTGGCCCGTGAGCTCGCCACCACTCTCTATCCCGGTGCTGTCATGCTCCAGTCCTTTGGCAAACAGTATCCCGCCGAGCCTCTCCCACGCTGGCAGCTCGGGCTGTTCCGTTCCCGATCGGGAGCACCGCTCTGGAACGACTGGCAGCGGCTCCGGGTGGAGCAAACCGGGATTCCCCCAGCCACCGGGGAAACCGCCCGCCTCTTCCTTCAGGGACTGATCACCTCCCTCAAACTGGACGCCGCCACGGTTCCCGTGTTCGAGGATTTCGAAGCGCACCTCCGCGCTCAAAAGGATTCCGAAAAGGACCGCATGATCCCGCGTTTCTGCCGGAGACGAAAGGCCTTCGAAGGACGCGATCTCAACGGCGAGGACCTGACAGCGCACGCAGCGTATTTCGAACCGGCGGGGTGGATCCTGCCGCTGGATCACGATGAAGACGGATGGAAAACCGAACGTTGGGAATGGCCCGCCGACGAGGATATTCAACTGGTGCCCGGCGACAGTCCCGTGGGTCTGCGCCTTCCCCTGAGCCGATTGCCGGAGGACGCGCTGCGACGCACCCTGACGGTCGAGTGCAAGCGCGGGGAGCTCCTTCTGTTCCTGCCTCCAGTCGCCAGCGCGGCCGCTTTCTGCGAACTCGTGCGGCTTGTGGAACAGGTTGCCGCGCGAATGGACCTGCCCCCGTTGCGTCTGGAGGGCTATGCTCCGGGGCGCGATCCGGACCTCGAAACGATCGCCCTCACCTCGGATCCGGGCGTGCTCGAGGTGAACCTTCCTCCGGCCGACAACTGGCCGGAGTTTCAACGGGTTGTAAAGGGCCTGTTTTCCGCCGCCGAAGCCAGCGGATTGCGCGGTGACAAGTATCAACTCAGCGGACGCCGGATCGCCAGCGGCGGTGGCGCGCACATCATTCTTGGCGGACCCGATCTGGAAGACAACCCGTTCCTGAAACGGCCGCATCTGCTCGCCAGCATTCTCCGGTTTGTGCAGAATCATCCCAGCCTGTCCTACGCTTTCACGGGGCTCTACACCGGTCCGTCCTCCCAGGCACCGCGCGTGGACGAAGGTGCCCCCGAGCTTCCGTATGAACTGGAGATCACCCTCGCGGCGATGGAGCAAATGAAGGGCCCGGGCCCGGCCTTCCTGATCGACGCCATGCTGCGCAACCTGCTGATGGATTGGAACGGCAACACCCATCGCGCGGAAATCAGCGTCGACAAATTCTACAACCAGGACTCGCCCAACGGCCGTCTGGGTCTGGTCGAGTTTCGTGCTTTTGAAATGTTGCCCACGGCGGAGATGCTGCTGAGCACCAACGTACTCCTGCGCGCGCTGGCCGCGACTTTTGCGGAGACGCCCTATGTTGCCCCCCTGATCGATTGGGGCACCGCGTTGCACGATCGGTTTGCGCTGCCTGGATTCCTCCGGCAGGACCTGGCGGACGTTGCCGCATTCCTCAACCGGCACGGTTTCTCGTTCGCTCCAGAATGGTTCGACGCGCACCTCGATTTCAGATTCCCGATCATCCACGAATTCCAGGTGGGAGCAACCACCTGGACGCTGCGGCATGCGATCGAGCCCTGGCCCGTCATGGGGGACCACAGCGGCACCGGTCGGATCGTGGATGCCACCACCGATCGGCTTGAGTTGTCGGTGGCGGACAAGGACGCCGCCGCACGCTTCGTGGCCACGGTGAACGGCCGGCGCCTCCCCCTGCACCCCCTGGGCGACACGGGTGCCGTGTCCGGCGTGCGCTACCGCTTATTCGATAATCCGTGGGGACTGCAACCCCAGGTGCAGGCGCACAGCCCCCTGATTTTCCAGATCATTGATCCGGAAACCAACCACGTGGTGCACGCCTTCGATTACCTGAACTGGAAACGCGACGGCGGCAATTACGACGGCCTTCCCGAATCAGCCGGGGAAGCGCGAGACCGTGTTGCTCAACGCCTCGTGAACCGGGAGGATAGCATCGGGACCAAGGCCGACTGGCGCGAGACACCCCCTTCATCCCTCGCGCCGTTCACGCTTGATTTGCGCCGAGGCTGATCCTCCACCTCCCATGAAACGCATTCAGATCCGGCATTCCACCGTCTACCAGTTCCCCCGGCCCGTTGAACTGGCACCCCACAAACTGATGATTCGCCCCCGGTCCGGATACGACATCCGCATCGAAAGCGCGCAACTGATCATCTCGCCGGACTGCCTTACCAAGTGGCATCGGGATATCTATGGCAACTCGGTTGCGGTGGTCTCGTTCCATGAACCGGCCACGACCCTTTCGATTCTCAGCGAGGTCGTGCTCCAGCATTTCGAAGCCGAACCACTCGATTTCTTTGTGGACGAAAAGGCGGTCATGTTCCCCTTTCATTTTGACCCACAGGAACGCGTCGATCTGATCCCGTACCAAACGCTTTGTTTCCCGAGTGACAGCCCGGTGGTGCGAGACTGGCTTCAGGGATTCTGGAGGCCGGGCCAGTTCATCGAGACCTACGTTCTCCTGGACACCATCAACAAGGCCATCGTCCGGGATTTCGCCTACGCCATGCGCGAGGAACCGGGGGTTCAAAGACCCGCGCAAACCCTGGCAAAACGCTCGGGTTCCTGTCGGGATTTTGCCACGCTCTTCATTGAAGCCTGCCGGTATTTCGGATTGGCCGGACGTTTCGTGAGCGGTTACCTGAACTGCCCGGAAACTGTCCAGGGCCACGGTTCCACCCACGCCTGGTCGGAGGTTTACCTGCCGGGTGCCGGGTGGAAGGGATTCGACAATACCAGCGGCATCGTGGTCGGCCACGACCACATCGCGATGGCCGTCTGCCGGCATCCCGCCGATGCTCCGCCGATTTCGGGCAGTTACATCAGCCAGGAACCGTGTGTGCCCGCCATGCAGGTCCGGGTGGATGTCAATGAAATCCAATAGAAGTGTCCAATAGAAGCGGGGACGGCGCGGAACATCGCATCCCCAACCGCCCGCGTCGCCGAAGAATCCCCCCGACCCATCAGCCCCTGCGAATCTCGGATCCCTTGAACCGGATCGTGATGCGAAACACCTTCTTTTCACGGCACCGGATCGCACCTGTTTTCAAATCGACCGTCTCGGGAATCTCGATGCGATGCAGATCCACGGCGGCGTGATACCCGCGCTCGGAGAACACATCGATCAACATCGCGAGAGCCACTGCGTTGTGAAGCAGCCGGTCCTCCGTGTTCACCATGGCCACTCCGCTGATCGCATGCCGGATGACAATGGGCATCACCTTCCGGTTGATGAATTCCACAACCCTCTGGAACAGCTCCGCCTGATCAAATTCATAATCGTCCAGGCGACGGACGAGGTCCTGCCGGGCGTGCACGACGATATCCCGGGCCAGGGGCAGGTGCCGGAGACGGTCGAACGTGCGGGGATCCAGCTCGAGTGAACTCTGATATTCCAGCTCCCGGGTGATGTTCTGTTCCACCTCGGCAATCGGGCCGTTGGCGTTGACGAAATGATAGAAGAACGTCTCCTTGAGCGATTGCAGGGCATCCCAGGTCTGGTCCTTAAACACCTCGTACCGCCTGCGCGCCGCATTGACATCGAGGTCCGTCGGACGCAATTCCAGGATCTCCCCGATGCCGCTGTTCTCCACCTCCTGATTGTGAGCCTGAATCTCCCGCCCCCGTTTCAGCTGCCGATCGATACTGACCGATTCCTCGACGAAGAGGACCATGATGTGAATGATGGGCTGCCGGAAATGACCATGCAACGGGGTGTCGTAAAACTCGAGCCGCAACTCCCGCATTTTCTGGACGAGCAATTTCATGCACTCCACCTGAACCTTGGTCCGCGGGAAACCGTCCAGCACCGCTCCATCCCGATATTCGGGCTCGAGCAACTTTCGGAAGACCAGGGTGATCACCTCCTTGTCGCCGACCAATCCACCGGATTCCTTGATCTTTCTCGCGGCCGGACTGTCGAGCAATTCACTGACCACGATCGAGTCGCAGGTCAGGCCTCGGGCCTTCAGAATAAAGCGCGTGTTGGTTCCCTTGCCCGAACCGGGCGCTCCTCCCAGAAGAATGATCTCCTTGGCAAACCGCAGGTGTTCCCGTCCCGGATCCTCGAGCAGTTCGTTCCAGATGGCCCCGAAAATGATCTGGGCGTCCTTGATCTCGAGATCGGCACCTGAATCGGGATTCTTGGGCCGCTCCTCGTCGATCTCAATTTCTGTTGTCTCTTCGGCCATGAATCCTGGACCCCGAGTGAACCGCAGCAGCGCACCGAAGGCAACCGCATTCTCATCCCATTTTTTGATCGAAGGCATGTTTGCGCGGACCGACTCCCAAAAAATAAAGCGCCTGCTGAATGAGCCGGTTGGTTACGTCTGCGTCCTGACTGAGCTGGCGGGCCAACGCCAGTTCACGTGGCCGGAGCGTCCTGGATTCAGCGAATCGGGATCCTCCACAACGTGATGCTCAGGGGCTGGACGGACACCGCCGCTCCCAGATCGGCCATCGGCGCTTCCCGGATATCGACCCGGCGCGGTTCCCCAGGCTGATTGGAAGCCATTGGATCACCCGCGGTGATGATCCAGGTCGATGCTGGCTGCGCGGGCTCCGCAGTGTTGAAGGCGAATTCAAGCGCCACAGAATCCCGGGTCGGGTTTACAACCGCAACGGTCAAAGTCTTCCGGTCGCCCGTCAGCGCCGCCGCGATATCCAGGGGCGCAGCCTGATGTTCCACGCCGAGCGGGATCGTGCCGAAATGCCGCCGATACAGCATCAGGGCCAGTCCCGTCGATTCAAACTCAGCCGCGGTTTTGGTCGTCTTGATGCAGCCGATCACATTGACCGTCTGAGCGTAGTTGGCCATGAAGAAGATGTCGCTGTTGCGGAAGTACAAGTGTTCGCTGATCAGGTTCATGTGATCGGCGCAGTTCTCCAGCATCCCCTGCGTCCAGTTTCCCACATTGCCAACCCCGACCGTCCGGATGGCGGGATCGATCTCGCGCATTTTTGTCTCAATCCAATTGTGCTTGAGAACATAGTGGTTCAATTGCATGTAGCCGAGCTGCCATCGGCCATACATTTCGTTGCCCACGCACCACCATTTCACCCGGTGCGGCTCGGGGTGGCCGTTGCGGGCGCGGATCCGACCCATCGGGGTGTCCGGCGATCCATTGGCGTATTCCACTTCCGCCGCGGCCGAGTATGCGTCACCAAACCCCGAGTTCACCGCGATCATCGGCTCGGCGCCAATCAGCTCACACAGGCGCACGAATTCATCCAAACCGACGTCGTTGGGTTCGATGCCCGTCCACGCGGGATTGGTCCGGGTGGGGCGCCGGTCGCGGTTTCCCAATCCGTCCCGCCAGTCGTACCCACTCACAAAATTGCCGCCGGGCCACCGATAGACAGGGGCGTTGAGCTGCTTCAACAGATCCAGCGTGTCCTTGCGAAACCCTTCCACATGGTCCGCGGGCATCAGGGACACGCAGCCGATTCGAAGCGTTCCCGCTCCGGAGACGGTGATCACCAGCCTCCCGTTGTCCGTGTCCGCTCCCGAAGTGAGATGAAAGGCCGCCTTTCTGAAATTCGGCCCGACCCTCCGAATCAGGTGCGTTTGCCTCTCGGAATCGCCCCGGCCCCACTCGAGACTCACGGTGACGGGCCCGACGTCGGCGTCGCCGGCCAGAATGATGTACCCGGTGTACGCTCGGTCCCTGAGCAATCCCAGCTCCTCCTGATAAATCCCAACGCGGCTCCCGTCTCCCGGCGCCGTTAAATGAGGCGAGTGCCGACCGGTGAACGCCTCCTCCGCGACCATGCGCACCGGTTCGTTCGGCCCAATGACTTTCCACGGCGAGGCGGCTAGGACGCGCGCCTGCTCGCGCGTTAATCTCCAGACATCGCCCTCGGCGGGCACGGGGAAATGGAATTTGCGGTCCTCGAGCATCTCCGCCCATATGCCGCCGTAGATGCACCGGCCCAGATGTTCGATGAACTGGCCATAGATGTAAGGACTGATCGGCTCGCCGGGCCGGGAAGGATCCACGGAGACCCGCGCGACCTTCGTTGGAATCCCAGTCGCGGTTTCCGCGGGAGCTTGTGCGAACAGGCTTGCCGCCGAGATCAGGGCGCAGCACAGCAGGCACCCACGCTGTTGTAACGATTGCTTCATACAAGGAACCCTTCTGACCGGATTGCGAATGCGCGAAAACGTTTCTTAGTTTTTCTTCACACTATCTTGCCCGCCAGGGAGGGGGCGTGCCTGATGAAGAAGGTTCGACCGGGAACTGAAGCATTCCCGCGTGCAGCCGGCAAAGGCCACCGCGATCAACGTCTGCTCTGAGAGCCTGTCTGAAAACTCCAATCTCAAGGTGGCGCGAACCGCACTGCGATTCGTTTAAGAACTGAAATGGTAGGGCGAAGCGTCCTCGCTGAGCCGCTCAGCCGCTTGTCGGCTCACCGGGACGGATTCGCCCCACCCTCCGAATCGCTTAAACGAATGGCAGTGGCGCGAACCGTCCCGGTGAGCGGAGTCGACGGTCTGGCTTCGGACGGGCGCGGCTCAGCGAGACGCTTCGCCCTACCGCCGTTCGTTTAAGGGAATCGGAAGGCGGGGGTGGTCCGTTTGGAACGGATGTCTGCCTCGCGGTTGGAGCAGTGGAGACCGAATCGGGATCGCCTCATTTTTTCACCGGAACGTACGGCAGGGACCGTATCGTGTTTTGCAGGGTATCGGCAAAGCGGCGTCGGCACTGCGCTCTGCCGCGCGCACTCCACAGGGCGACGGGTTTGGCAGTTGCGGAAGTGGACCTTCCTACGTCGGCTCCTACTTTTCAGACACGCTCTGAGCGGATTCCAATGCCTCGGGCATTACGATGTCACCCGCCTCGATGGTGACGAGTTGCGCTTTGTTCAAAGTTTTGCCGAGACGGCTCAGGCGCATGGCCTGATTACGGATCACCTGCTCAAACAGGTTCCGGGCAAACCGTCCGTTGCCGAAGCCGTCTCCCTTGTTCGCAAGCGTGTGCGCGAAGAGCTGCTGCAGCTTGTCACGAGCCTCCGAGGACAGGGCGTATTCGTTGGTCGCACAGAAGATCTCGAAGATCTGGCCGAGCTCACGCTGATCGTAATCGCTGAAATGAATTGTTTTGCTGAAACGGGATTTCAGCCCCGGGTTGGTCTGGATGAAATCCTCCATGTCCTTGGGATATCCGGCAACCACGACGATCAGGCGATCCCGGTCATCCTCCATGCGTTTGACCAGCGTATCGATCGCCTCTCCGCCGAAATCGTTCTCGCCGCCGCTGATCAGACTGTAGGCTTCGTCGATGAACAGCACGCCATCGAGCGCCTTGTCGACAATCTCGGAGGTTTTCTTGGCGGTGTGCCCGACATACTGACCGACCAGTCCCATCCGATCGGTTTCGACGAGGTGCCCTTTTTTCAGGATGTTCAGTTTCTTGAAAATGCGCGCCAGGATTCTGGCGACCGTGGTCTTGCCGGTTCCGGGGTTTCCGGAGAAGACCAGGTGCAATGAAAGCTGTGTGCGTTTGAGATCGTGTTCGGCGCGGCGTTTTTGAATCTCGAGAAAGTGGACAAGCTGCTGGATTTCGTCCTTCACACCCTTGAGACCCATCAACGCCTCGAGCCTGGCCAGTTCATCCTCCAACGTGGTGTTGTCTTCCGCCGCCGCGGAGGCATCTTCGGCTGCTCCGGGTCCCCGCGCGGTGGATTTGCCGCCGAGGATCGGTTCGGAGTCCCGTTGGTAAAACCCGCGGGTTGTCGCCTCCGCCTGCCGGCCAAGATCGCGATTGGTGCCGAGCAATGCGTCGGCCAGGTTGGTGAGAAAGAAACATTCGTCGGGAGTCAGCGATCGATCGGACAACGCGATGGCATACGCGGCCTGCAGTACAATCACCCCCAGCTCAGGATGACTTTTTGAGAGGCGCAACTGCGCCAGGTCATAACTGGGCAGACCGTCGATTCGCGAGGTCAGCAGCGACTCGTATAGCGGCGACCAGCCGAGGAAGGAACGTACTCCCTGGAGGAAAGCGCGTTCACTCGCATTCTCCTGCCCGTCAATCAGGACGGAAAGGAACAACGCCAGGCGCAATTCAAAGTCGATCTCGAAATCCGAACAACCGTGTTGTCGGATCAGATCCTTCTTGGTCGCCTGGAATTTTTCAAGCGAACGGGCGGCAATATGATTCAGGTCGTCCATAAAACAATGCTCTCAGGGTGGAGCGAACCGCACTGCCATTCGTTTGAGAACTGAAATGGTAGGGCGAAGCGTCCTCGCTGAGCCGCTCAACCGCTTGTCGGCTCAGCGGGACGCTTCGCCCTGCCATCCGGAGTGACAGCCCGGGCACGAACCCAGTTCACCTCCGCAGACAATAAAGGGATCGGTTTCATTGGGATCCGGATCGGGAGGGAGTCGGGTTGCCTCCCGGAGTTCCGGAGACATCTGCATCCCCAGGCACAACCAAAGCGGCGTCGGCCCTGCGCTCTGCCGCCGCACTCCACAGGGCGGCGGGTTTCCGGGAGCGGAGGGAAGGACCACGGGTGATGGTCTGCACTGTGGCCGTGGCCGGTGCGAACCCCTCGATGATCCGGTCCTGGATTCGTCGGGCGATTGCGGGATCCCCGCAGGTAAACACATCGATGGCGGCATATCCGTGTTCCGGCCACGTATGCACGGTGATGTGGCTCTCGGCGATCACCACCACCCCGGACAAACCGTGGGGATTAAACTGGTGAAACACCGATTCCACCACGTGCGCGCCCGCCTGCGTCGCCGAATCAATCAGAAGCGCCTCCAGCTTTTCCCTGTCCCTCAGCAGCGCCCCGGGGCACTGGTTGAGTTCGATCAGGGCGTGCGTTCCCAGCGCCCGCGTGGGGGCGCTGGGTGATCGGGGCGTCTGGTTTTGAATGGCAGCGGGCACCGCAGTTTTTCAGGCGTTTCCGAGTCTGGCTTTCAGGGCGGCCAGCTTGTCGTTTACTTCCACCGAAGCGGCGGAACCTCCCATGTTCGCGAACTCCTTCTCGAGCGCATCCCCGGTGGACACCTCCGCCAGCTCCTTCGCGGCATCGGCTTCGTACGATTGCCGTTCCGCCTTGGCCTTCATGCGCGCCATGAGGTCGTCCGCCCGGTTGTTGCCGGAAATCCGGGCTTTGGCTTCGTAAATGTCCTTCTTGACCTGGGCCGCCTTGCTCTGCGCGATGATGAAGTCCTTGTTTCGCTTAAACTCGGAGAGTTCGTCGCCCATCTTGAGGATTTCTTTTTTGAGCTCATCGACCGAAGCCCGCTGGGTCTGCCACTGGGTGTCGAGGGTGGTCATCTTTTGTTCGTGCTCGGTGGCACGCTGGAGGGCGCGCACCGCGAGTTCCTCCTTGCCGGCCTTGAGCGCCATTTCCGCCTTTTGTTCCCAGGTGAATTTTTCGGCCTTTTCCTTTTCGAGCATGGCCTTGGTGGCACGCTCGGTGGCGATGCAGCTTTGCACCGCCTTCCGTGCTTCCTGGATTTGTTTGTCCTTGTCCCGAATCGCCTGCTCCAGCATGAGTTCGGGTTTTTCCAATTTATCGACCACCTTGTTCGTTGCGGCCTGTCCGATTTTGAAGATACGTGCGAAAATGCTCATTCTAAAAATGGGGTTCGAGTTTCGATTTCAGGTTCACCGGATTCAGGCGTTGCCGGCGGCCGGGGTCAGGAGCTCCTCCGCCCGATCCACGGCGAGTTCCAAAGCGTCGAATACACTGAGAATCTCGTGGTCATTCAGACTGCCGATCTCGCGGCTCTCCACCAGAACCAGGCGCGGATCCTCGGGGTTCGTGTTGTTGATTCCGAAACTGACCGGAAGGATCTCCGTGTTGAGATCCAGCAGCTTGAAGTGCAGGGAAGCCGGACCAAAGGCGTGCAGGTTTCCCAGGTCGATTTCGAAGTAGAGAGATTTCTCGTCGATCTTGACGAACACGGGCAGTTCCTCGGGTCGGCTGACCCGGTAGACCGAGTTCCCCAGATCCTCAACATCGAAGCCGTGGAGCATGAGAAACCGGCTTAATTCCTCTTGTTTTTCTATTTTTACGATCACTTCTTTCATGGTTCTATGGATTTGGTTGACGGGTGGCGGCATTCACCGGACCCGTTTTTGTTCGATCTCGCGTTCAATGGAAAGAAAATCCTCCAGCTGATCGGCCAGGATGATCAGCTGATCTCCGGATTCCACAATCGTCTGGGTCGAAGGATTGAGATGGTGTTCCCCCTGTTTGACAATGCCGACCACCTGGATGTTGGCGGGATGATCCAGTGCGGCGATCTGCAGGTCCCGGATGCTGGCGCCTGCCAGGGAAGTCGGATGCACGTAAAACTGGCTGCCGGTGCGACTGGTGGTCAGTTGCTCAAAAGTCTTGTGAATGCCCGGATACAAAAACTCCTGGACGATGAGGCGCTCCTTGAGCTTGTCCGAAACCACGAGGCCGTCGGTTCCCGCCCGGTGCATCATCTTCAGGCTCGCCGAGCTGACCACTTCAACCACCGTCTTGATGGGGGTGCCGGTCTCGGCCTCGATCATCTCGATGATCGAACCGATTGCGTAGGACTGCGCGTCGCACGCCGGATCATCCGGCCTGGCGGGCAGGATAAACACCCCGGCGCACTTGAGAATATTGGCCTGGAAAAGGGTTTCTTCCTGGGTCGGCAGTCCGCGCACGAACAGAATGCCGCGCTTTTTCAGGGGACCGGGCAGTTCCTGGAAATCGTTCGTCACGAGGACGACCGGTTTGCCCTGGCATCCGGGCGTTCCCTCAAGCTCGTCAAGCAGCTGAAGCGTTTTTTCCAAGCTGGGACAGTTGCAGATGATGATATGATTCGTCTCCGAAATTTTCATAGCGCCTTTACGTTTTTTGGACACCCGTTCCAGCACGGCTTCCGTGACCGTGGCCAGGAGATAACCGAGCAAACCGATGCCGACGATGAAACAGGGATAAGCCACGAGGAATCGCCCGACAAACGATTTTGGAAAATAATCCCCGTAACCCACGGTCGTCATGGTGACCATTGCCCACCAGAGCGAGTCCGGCAGACTCAACCCTTCCTGATGCCCGCGTTCGGCAAAATAAAATGCAAGGCCGAACACCAGGTTCAATGCGAACGCCGCGCACAACACTCCGATCAACCGCGCGCTTGTATCGCTGCGGTTCTGGAGGAGTTTCCTGATCAGGGTGAACAACATGGTCCGGAATGGCGCACGTCCGCCTAGAGTTCCCAGGGTTCCCGCCAGAGCTCCGGCGGCCTGGGTTCGTCATCGAAAGTATTGGATTTGGCCGCCAGAACCCGAACCGCCTCCTGCGTTTTGCGGCCGGGCCCGTCCGAGACACTGTGTTCGATCTGCCGGTACGGCGATTCTTCACGCGAGTGCAACTGCTCGATCAGCTGCAGCCCCTGCCCGATCACATCCTTGAGGACGCTCTCGCCGGGCACGGGCCCGTCTTCGCCCTCCCACCCGAGCTGCTCGACTTTCAGGGCCGAGTTGCAGATGTTGAGAATCTCGTCCCAGACATTGCCGAGCAGGAGATCAAATTCCCAGCCTGTGGTCGCCCGCCCGAACCGTCCTTCGTTCAGGAAACTCATAAAAACGATCTCCACCGGATCGATCCCCTTGTAGGCGGCGACCGCGACCCGCAGGTCCTCCCAGCGTTCATCGCCCAAATATTTCTTCCAGCTCTCCTTGTTGTCGAACTCGAAATACCGAGCCATGGCGAAGGTGCCTTCTCCCAGATCGACGGCACAGAACACATCGAAGAATGTGAGGAAATCGGAATAGCGCCGCATGAACCGTTCAAGCGCCTGTCGCCCTTTCGTGGTCGGAGCGTACCGTTCCTCTTCCTTGATCTCCACCAGATCCCGGACCAGCAACCATTCGAGCACCGGCTCCAGATCTTCCTCCCCGTTCTCCAGCATCAGACTGAAAGATTTCGGGGCATTGATCATGTACTCCAGCAGATAGATGCCGGCGAACTGCCGTTTCCGTTCCTCAGGGACGGTGTATGCGGAGGGAGATGCCATGGGTGCGCTCAGTGGAACAGGGTTGAGAGAATCAGGGCCAGGCCAATGGCCGCCGTGCCTTCGATGAGGGCCGCGCCCCAGTTGCGATCCCTGGATATTTCTTCATCCAGCAGCGATCCGGGCAGGATGAACTTGTCCACTGCGTAGCGGCAGATCGAAAGCAGACACACGCAAATGGCGAACCAGACCCCCAGGCCAATCAGGGAATCGCTCGAGATGAGGTAACTCGAAAGCAACATGCCGATGGCCGCCAGAGTCATCCCGAAACCAACACCCGCCGCCGCGTTGTCCCGCTCGATCTCGTCATGCAGGTTGTAAGCGCTGATCTTCTGGTAAACCAGGCCAAAGACAATGAAGGCGATCTGACAACAAGCGAAGTAGAGCAGGGTGGATCCAATGTCAGCGATCAGACTTCCGGAACCTTCCCCGTGGGTCGCGGCTTGAATCACAAACGCCGAACCGACATACGAACCCGCCTGCACGGCACCGGTGCCGACGTTGTGGTCCTCCACCAGCTCCTTGACGTTGCTGAACCGGTTCAACAGCAGCTTGTCGTTGGCCACCCGGGCGACCTGCAGCAGCAGTATGCCGAAGACCGACCAGAGTGCGGTGCTTCCGATGTCCATCCAGAGCAGCTTCCGCGCGTCTTCGACCCCGGTCGCCGCGATGTCCTGCCTCAGCACACCCCACACGATGACGCCGATCGCCAGCATGTAGCCCGCGAACGAGACGGCGATTGCCTTGTTGTCCTTTTCCGTCAGCTGCTCGGACAGGTTGTACGGCGTGGTGAAGTCATTGATGCATTTGCCAATCCAGAGGATGACAATGGACAGGACAAGAAAGGTCAGAGCTTGCGGATCGAAGAGCGCCAGAGCGTCTCCGGTTCCGAACAATCTTTGAGTAATGCTGGTTTCCATAAGTCAGGTTTCGGTGAACGTTTTTATTTGCCACCACTTCGGAAGCTGGAGGTGCGGGAGGAACGAACGGTGGGAGATGGCCGGCTGACGGTTTTCGAACCGAAGCCGCCGCTCTGAACCTGCTTCGATGGGTTGCGGGCTTGAAAGCTTTTCTGGGAAGTCGTCGGGCTTTTGAGCGGTGCCTTGATGTTGGCCGCAGATTTGCCCGCGTTGGGGGAGGCGGGCTTGCTGGTCAACGTGCTGGCATTGGCCCGGTTCCAGTTCGAACGGCTGGTCGTGCGGCTCACGTCGCTGCGATAGGCATCATAACTGCGTGTCGTGTAGGGGCGGTAGTCGGTGGGATGATTGTTGTATCCCCAGGGCGAACTGTAGAAGGGCCGGTTGGCGCTGAACAGCCAGCCCACCAGAAGCAAATCCGTCAGGGACGTCTGGCTGTGGTAGTAGTGGTTCGAACCATACATCGCCGGATTTCCGTAGGTCTGCAGATTGGCCTGTCCGTCGCTCGTTTTTTCGATTTCAATCGTGGCAACCTCCTGCGTCTGTCCTTCGGCGAGATCAACCGTCAGCGAGAATCCCTTGACGGTTCCGGAGCCGTATTCGGTGACCTTGACGAAATCCACCTTGCCGTCCTCGTCCAGATCAAGATTGTTGACGCCGGTGGAGGCATCGTTGAGCAGGCGCTCAAACTCCTCACCCGTCTTCGCACGTTTGACCAGCTCGCCCACCGCCTGCAGGTCCAGTCCCGCCGCCGCGTCCTGAGTCACGGTCTGTTGCACGGTGACGTTGTAGTTGTCGCCGTATCGGGCGCTGGAGCGACTGGTGCAGCTTCGCAGGTTGGACAGCACAACCAAAACGACGATGACGCCGATTCCAAAATTGAAGAGTGAATTCATATCAGTTGGTTCACGGATTTAAACGGTTGATCATGATACATGGTTTGTCTTCGATGGCTACATCATGCCACGCCGGTTTTTCCAGGCGTCGAGATAGTAGTTGTGGATGCAGGGGTTCGTGATCGTGTTCACCGCATTTTCACCGGTAACAAGGTCGTTCCTGCCGAACGAAAGCGAAGCCCTCACCAATTCAGGCGTGAGGTATTGCGTCGGCTCCGCCCAATCCGGAAGGCTCGTGAGCCGGTTCCGAAGCTCCGATGCGTCCGTGTTGGAGTCGCGTCCCCCGATCCACCATCCCCATTCACCGAACGAAGGCACGTTGTCGTGGTAGGGCACGACACTGAGCCCGGCGGATTCCATCGTGCGCCCGACGCAGAGAAAAACTTCCTTCGCGTGGTAGGGAGAGGTCGACTGCGTGACGAGGATGCCATCCGCGTTGAGCCGCTGCCGGAGGAACCCGTAGAAATGTTGACTGTACAGCTTGGCCAGTTCCACCGAGTTCGGATCCGGGAAATCCACAAGGATCACATCATACATGCCCCGGACCTGCGCGACGAATGCCGCCGCATCGATGTTGAGCACGGACACGGTGGCAACCTCCCGGGTATGATCCGGATCAAATTCCGTGGAACGTCCAATGGTGACGGTAGCCTGGCCGGACTCCACGATCGCGCCGTTCTTGAGGGTGTGCAGTTTCGCCGAGGCAAGACTGTTCTGGTTGAGCCTCACGAAATGTTCGTTGTGCGCCGCCAGTTCGGTCATGTCCGGATCGAGATCCACCAGGGTGACGCTGCGCACGTCCGGATGCTTGAGCACCTCCCGCAACGCCAGTCCGTCGCCGCCTCCCAAAATCAGCACGTTGTCCCGACGCCTTGCGATCTGCATTGCGGGATGCACCAGCTGTTCGTGGTAGATGTGTTCATCCACGCTGTTGAACTGCAAATGACCGTTGATATAACAGGCGATGTTCCCCGAATGACTTTCCGTGAGCACGATGTGCTGATACTTCGATGTCTCCGAGAAAATGATCCGATCCCGGTAAAGGCGCTGTTCAGCCGATTCGGTCCACGGTTTCTCGAAGAGAAAGCCGCACGCCACCAACACACCCACACCAACGATCGAGGCGCACAGACGTCCGAGGTTCTCCGTGCGATTCCGAAACGCCGCGACAAGCCCCAGGGTCGAGAGCAGTGTCGTCAGCGCGAGGATCAGACCGGTCTGAACCATTGAAAAATACCGGAACAACACGAACACCCAGAGCAGGGCTCCGATCAGAGCCCCGATGTAGTCCATCTTGAGAATCCGGGCGAGGTTGCTCTTCACATCGGCCGAGAACTGCTCGTTGATGCGGGTGATCAACGGGATTTCAAATCCGATCAACGTGCCGATGGCACTCACCAAACCGTACTGGACCAGTGCAAAGTGGGAGGGAAACGCACTGAACACGTGCAGCATGGCGAGAGAGCCGAACCCACCCAGAAGAGCCAGGGCCGCCTGGCTCTGAGCCAGCGTGTCGATGAGCTTCCGGTCCTTCACATGCCGCTGGAGCTCGGCACCCATGCCCATGCAAAAAAGCATCAGTGCAATCACGATCGCCCACTGCTGAACGCTGTTGCCCAAAATGTCCGAGGCGATTTTGCTCAGCGTGTATTCGTAGGCCATTCCACAGCCGCCCATCACGAACATGCACACGGCAACCGCCATGCTCTGCATCGACCTCTGGCGCGGGTTCACCCCTTGTGGGTTGGGCATGGAATGTCCTCTGGACGCCTGATTCATTGGTCCAGGCTTCCTTGCTGGCACGCCGCTCGCATCGTCGTTCCACGAGCGGATGAATTGATGGAATACTTCTTTCCCAAACAGGGCCCCACCCTATCCCCTCCGCACATCCGGGACAAGGAAAAGGGCTGGCATTCAGGGCCAACCTCAGGCGCGATAACCAACAGAGGGCGTCCGGCCCCAGCCGCCAGCCGGGAATCGGCCCCAAACCACCGGTATCGTGTCCGGGTCAATTCCCCTATTTGTTTTTCGGCGGATCTGCGCACGCCGGGAATCCTGTGACGGCCCGCGATTTTTGGGCAGTACACTCTCGGGAAATAATTGTAAACCACGCCCGCGCGATCCGGGAACGATTGCATCGACGACCGTGGACTTGCTCGACGGCGGGGCTTCGGTGCGTATAGAGTGACGACGGATGAAGGACAAAGGGACAGTTTATTTGGTTGGAGCCGGACCCGGTGATGCGGGTTTGTTGACATTGCGTGGTGCCGAGGTGCTCGGGCGTGCGGATGTGGTTGTTTACGATGGACTGGTGAATCGGGACCTGCTCGATCTGGCCCGGGAGGATGCCGAAATGATCTACGGAGGCAAGAGCCAGCGGGAGCGCCGCGTCCCGCAGCCCGACCTGAACGCACTGCTGATTTCCAAGGCTCGCGACGGCAAATGCGTGGTCCGGTTGAAGGGCGGCGACCCCTACACCTTCGGACGGGGCGGCGAAGAAGCCGCGGAACTTTCCGAAGCCGGCATTCCGTTTGAAGTGGTGCCCGGAGTTTCATCCGCAGTGGCGGCCGCCAGTTACGCCGGCATTCCCCTGACTCACCGGGATCATTGTTCCGGTTTTCAGGTGATCACAGGACACTCGGAACCTGGCGGCGAGGCTGGCGATGTGGATTGGGCTCAGGTTGCACGAAACCCGGATACCAGGGTCATCATGATGGGCACCCGGCAAATCCGATCGATCGCGGAAACCCTGATCGGTCATGGTGCGGATGCGAAAACTCCGGTGGCCATGATCCAATGGGGAACCACACCGCACCAGAAATCCATCGAGGGCACACTCGCGACCATCGCGGACATTGCGGATGCTTCCAACATTGCACCACCCACGGTCATCGTGATCGGCGAGGTGGTGCGAATGCGCAAGACCCTCAACTGGTTCGAAAAACGGCCGCTGTTCGGAAAACGCATCGTGGTTACCCGCGCCCGCGACCGGGCCGGGTCCATGGCCCGCAAACTCAGGGAACTGGGCGCCGATGTTCTCGAAATCCCCACCATCAAAACCGCGCCACCGAAACAAACCGACGCTCTCAAGGACGCGATCATCGCGTTGCATGAATACGATTGGGTGGTGTTCACCAGCCCCAACGGAGTGACAACTTTCTTCGATCTTTTTTTCAGGGGGTTCGACGATCTGCGCGACATCGGCGGGGTGCGCATCGCCGCGGTGGGTCCCATGACCGCCGCGCGGATCCAGGAACTGCATCTCCGGGTCGACCTGGTGCCGGAGCAGTACACGGCCATCAAGGTCGCCGAGGCATTCGCAAAGTTCGAAAGCATTGAAAACCTGCGCATCCTCCTGATGCGTGCCGAGGTCGCCAACCGGGAACTTCCCGAGATCCTCGAGGCAGCCGGTGCCATTGTGGACGACGTGGCCTGTTATCGCACCGAACCCGAGACCGAAGATCGCAACGGGGCGGCCGCACGCCTTCAGGACGCAGGTGCCGACTGGATCGTTTTCTCGAGCGGATCCACGGTCGAGAACTTCAACGCCCGTTTTGATCTGGCCGCGCTCACAAAGAAATTCCCGGGGATCAAACTCGCCTCCATTGGTCCCGAGACCAGCCGCGCGATCCGGGACTTGGGACACGAGCCGGCTCTTGAGCCCAGGCAACACACGATCGATGCGCTGATCCAGGCGATCTGTCGCAGCAAGAGTTGAATCCGGGAACGCCCCCCTCCGCGATTCGCGAAGCGTCTTGGACTGCGGCAGCCCTCTGCCGCTTTTTCCCCGATGCGGGTTTGGTCCATTCACCTCGTTCGGATCCATCGGGCCTCTCTCTTCCTTCGCAAAAGCGCCAGAGGGCTGGCGCACTCCACGACC